>CAYQXY010000013.1:0-113893 GCA_964421595.1 uncultured Bacteroidales bacterium
GCCTTTCTTATAAAATCAATCCCGGAGCCTTCTAAAGGTAGCCGGGATTTTTTTTGATATTTGGCACTATCATTGCTCTGATTGTTTAAATTTTGTACAATGTTTTTACAATAATATTGTTTATTGATTGGCTGACTCTATGATGTATACCGGTACGGCCAATACAAAATTTAAGAAAGCAGGTTATTTTTTACTTCATTTAACTACTTTTGAAAGAATTTTCAGATACATATTTCTTTAATACTCTTCATGATCAGAATATTCCTTAAGGTTTTAACAATATTGGCATATTTTGCCGTTTCCGGGACGGTTGAAGCTGCAATGCAGGAAAACGATACTGCCCTTATCCGTTCCTGGCAGTTGCAGGAGCTTTTTACAGAAAAGCAAGGTATTGTTATAGACACTGCTATTACATCATTTCAAATTCACAATCCTGTATTCAGAAAGAGCATTTCATCTTCATATCTTGGAAATGCCGGTCATGCATCAAAATCAAATATCTTTTCAGAAAGAGGATCCTGGTCTGATTTTATATTTATAAATCATTTTCAGGTATATCATATACTTCCTTCAGAAACAAAGTTTTACAACACGCGGCGGCCATTTTCACTTATCGATTTTTCAACCGGCGGTCCCAGGGGACAGAATGAGAAAATGCTTGATGTTCTTCACACACAAAATGTAAATCCTGATTTTAATCTCGGATTCAGATACTTTAATATTAACTCTGACGGTCATTATCAGAACCAGGCAGCTGTTACCAATGCAATAAATTTGTTTTCCAGTCTGGAACTAGAAGATTATGAGATGCATGCAAGTATTAACCTGAACTCGGCACGTGTATTTGAGAGCGGCGGACTGGTTGATGATACCGTAATTGGAACTCCCGGGATGGAGACTGTTGATTATCCGGTACGCCTCCAGAATGTAAGGAACGGAATAAATAACAACAGTTTCTTTTTGTCCCATTCATGGAAACCATTCTTCTATTCAGCAAATGATACCTTAAGCAGCCCTGGTTCGGAATGGTTCAGGGGGGTACAGTTGTATCATGTTTTAAAATATGATCAGTTCCGCCGCACCTATAAAGATGCAGCCCCATCAGCTGAATTTTACCCGGAGTTCCTTATAAACAATGCTATTACCAATGATTCTGTATACTACCGAAACCTGACAAATATGCTCATGGTTCAGCTTCCTTCATTTGACCGGGGTATGGTAAGTTTTGATGCGAAGGGGGGACTGAAAAATGAATTGTTAAAAGGTAACTATAATATCCCTTATGAGGCGACATACCATTTTACTCCAGTGGATGATCCGGGATCGTATATGTTTGCCCAGCCATCTGATACCACGATAAAGGACAGACAGGAGTTTAATTACAGCAGCACTGCAGTAATTGCAACGGCAAGAGGCAGTATTGGAGATGTTTTCACAATATGGGGAGAAGGTAATTTATTCTTCCAGGGATACAGGCAGGGGGAATATGATATTACGGCGGGAATACGCTTCGATTTTTTTGAAGGAAAGAACCGGTCAGTTATAGAGGCGGGGGCACGTCAAAGGGAACTGAAACCTTCGCTGTTCCATAATACATTCTCTTCAAACCATTTTTCATGGCAGAATGATTTCAGGCTCACAGGTGAGAGCAGTCTGAGCGGATTAATCAGAATGCCTGAGAGAGGATTTGATGCCGGTATTTCATTCCATCTTCTTAATAACTTTATCTATTTTGATGAAGCAGCAAATCCTCGTCAGCATACAGATGTGTTTCCGGTTATGAATGTTTCCCTGGGTAAGGATTTTCATTTATGGAAGTTTCATTTCAGGAATATTGTAAAATATCAGGTTTCCGGGAATAAGGATGTGCTTCCGATTCCTGACCTGAGTATATATCAGTCCACGTGGTTCGAGCAATGGCTGATAAAGGGTGTTCTCAACATGCAAATAGGGTTTGATATTTATTATACTTCAGAGTATCAGGGCTACGCTTACCAGCCTGCAACTTCTCAATTCTACCTGCAAAATGAGAGAATGCTGGGCAATTATCCCTATCTGGATGTTTTTCTAAACTTCAAGCATAAACGGACGCGTGTTTTCTTCAAGGCAGAGCATTTAAACAGCGGGCAGATGGAGCCGGATTATTTCAAAGTGCTACATTATCCGCAAAATGAGCGTGTACTCAAGTTTGGCTTATCATGGTCATTTTACAATTGACCTCCACCTGGCATAATAATTGATTGGTCAAATATCGTAAACATATACGCCATTAATTTCGTATATTCGTATATAACAAACAAAGTTTATTATGGAGAGAAGGAACCTCTCTTGTATTTCTTATTTGCTTTTTTTAGCCTTGATCTTTATTATTTCCTGTACTGACGCACGGAGGAAAGACAGTGAAGAAATAACAGATGTGGTGGATGGTCCTGCTTACCCTCATTACCAGGAGAAGAGAAGGATTACGGCAGTAACAGATTATAATTCTATAAATTACTTCATATATCGCGGTGAACCAATGGGTTATCAGTTTGAGCTGCTAAACATTCTTGCTGAACATCTGGATCTGAGGCTTGATGTAATTGTGAATAATGATCTTGATGAGAGTTTTGAATACCTGCTCAACGACCATTGTGATTTGCTGGCTATAAATCTGACTGTTACCCGGGAAAGGAGCAGGATTGTTGATTTTACAGAGCCTCACAGCCAGTCACGACAGGTGCTGGTCCAGAGAAAGCCCGAAGGATGGCAATTTATGAGCACAAATGAACTTGATCTTTACCTTGTTCGTACGCCACTGGAACTTGGCGGGAAAACAGTTCATGTGCAAAAAAACTCAGCATATGTTTCACGACTTCATAACCTGATGGAGGAAATAGGCGATACGATAAATATTATCGAGGTTGATCAGGTTGACGAACAGTTGATTACTATGGTTGCTGAAGGGGAAGTTGATTTTACCGTGTGTGATGAAAATGTGGCACTGGTAAATCAAATGTATTATGAAAACCTGGACATTGGAACTCCTGTAAGCTTTACGCAAAATCTGGCATGGGCAGTAAGGAAAGGAGACCATTATTTACGTGACTCAATTAACAAGTGGCTTGAAAATTTCAGGAATACCATAGAGTACCGGCTTTTATACGCAAAGTATTTTGAAAACCAGCGATCAGCACGGATGGTGCAAAGTGATTTTTATGTACTTGCCAGTGGCAGAATTTCTCCCTATGATGATCTGATAAGGAAATACAGTGAGGAGATTGGATGGGACTGGCGCCTGCTGGCATCAATGATCTATCAGGAGTCAAGGTTTTTACCTGACGCACAGAGCTGGGCCGGCGCTGACGGACTTATGCAGCTTATGCCCAATACTGCCACCAGGTTCGGGGTCCAGGAGGTATATGACCCTGAGGAGAATATACGGGCAGGCGTTCGTTATATAGCCTGGCTTGATGAAATATTGCAGGATCGTATTCAGGAGCGGGAGGAGAGGATAAAGTTTATACTGGCTTCATACAATGTGGGTCTGGGTCATATTCTTGATGCCAGGGCACTGGCAAGAAAATATGGAAAAGATCCTGACCGGTGGACCGATAATGTTGATTATTTTGTATTACACAAGTCTGATCCGGAATATTTTCTTGACCCTGTGGTCAGGCATGGTTATGCCCGTGGTCATGAACCTTACAGGTACGTTGGAGAGATTATCAGCAGGTATGAACACTACCGTAATATAGTTATCGATTAACATAAGCCAGTGTTGCGATATCTATAAATTCTGACAAAATCATGGCAGTTGCACCCCAGATATATTCATCCTGAACCAGGTATCCGGGTACCTTTATAATCTCGCTGTTAATCACCAGTTTTTTCTCAGTTGTCATCTTATTCATCAGCTCGTTCAAGGGCACTTCAATAAGATACTCTACCTCAATCTCAGAAATCCTGAATTCTGGCTCAATATCTGTATAACCCACTACCGGTAAAACTTCAATATTGCTTACCGGAATATGCAGAGGAGTAAGAGTGCCGAGAATTCTTATTTTTGACGGATCCACACCTGTCTCTTCATTAGCCTCTCTTAGTGCTGTATGTTCAGGAGATTTGTCGTGTTTTTCTTTTTTGCCACCGGGAAAACTTACCTGTCCGCTATGGTGCCCCCTGTATATGGTACGTTTAATAAACAGTGTCCACAGTTCATCCCTCCGGGAATAAAGAAGAATCAGAACACTTGCTTTCCCGGTTTCCGAAAGTGGTAAATCAGGTACCTTTCTCAAAGGAGCCATTTTGTAATGTGCTTTCTGTCCGGGTAAATCTTCCTTTAAAATGGTTTCAAGGTTTTCAATGAATTTCCCTGTCATGAAAATGCTTTCCAGATAAGTAATAGAATTATTTTTTAAGTTTTGTAAATCCTTTATATCATTTCAGCATGGAAATAGCTAATGGGACATTAATTATTTCCGCCGCCAATATTCAGAAACTATGGTTAAAACAAACCAATCTTTCCAACCCGATAAGTCATCAAACTTTAAAAAAAGACCCGTTTGATAAATAAATATACCAGATCCCAGTCGGGGATACGGTCAAGGGACGTATTGCCGGCAACTTGCAGTTAAAACACCGGATTGTCGTAATTGAATTATTCTATGATCTGCAAATATAGTGGTTTCAAGGCTAAAACATAAATAGTTTATTGTAACATTCTACATATCGAATAATTAATAAGTTAGATGTATATTGCAGGCTATGACAGGAAAAATATATTTCAGATTTTTGTAAGTCATATTTATTCTGATCGGCAATCGAATATCAATAATCAATACTTTCAGTTTTAATTGCCGTCTCTTGTTTGAAGAAATCAGGCTGCTAAAAATCATAGGCGCAAAAATATATTCTGACTATTTTCAAAACTTTGAAATTTTACTACAACTGTACTTAGTCATTGTTCCCTTAAATCCATAAATATTTATATTTTGATAGCCTGACAATTATGAAAAACATTTTCTCCAATTCAGGAATTGTTTATTTTATTATTGCGATTCTTCATTTTCATACCGTTAATGCCGAAAATTTACAGCACAGTATAAACACCAAACAATACGATGTTGTAATTTATGGTTCAACATTTTCAGGGATAGCAGCGGCTATAAATGCAGCTAAATTCGGGCATAGTGTTGCATTGGTTGAGGAATATAAACATATCGGCGGATTAATGACAGGTGGGTTATCCTATACAGATTTTCTGTCTTACGAAGTTTTAGGTGGAACTTTCAGGAATTATATTCAAAGAGCAGAGCAATATTATATCGACCTTTATGGTCTTGATTCCCCGCAGGTTAAGGATACGAATAAAGGAATACATTCTGAACCTCATGTAACAGCTAAGATCTTCCATCAAATGATAGAAGAACATCCCAACATCAACCTTTATATCAGTCATAGGTTAGAGAATGTTATTTTAGGAAGCCGGGTTAATAATTTTAAAAGCATTCATTCGATCAGATTATTAAATTTAAATAATCAATCCATTCTGGAAATAGAAGGAAAAAGATTCATTGATTCTACCTATGAAGGTGACCTTGCTTCAGGTGCCGGAGCAAAATACAGGGTTGGGAGGGAAAGTCGTCAGGAATATGGTGAAATTTTCGCCGGGAAAATATATTTCGAAAATGGCAGAATTCTATTAGGCAGTACAGGAGAGGGTGATAAAAAAGTTCAGGGATATAATTTTCGTATAATTATGACCAATAACCCCGAAAACCGACGGATGATTGAAAAGCCCGATAACTACAACAGGGAATTGTTTTTGCCGATTACCGAAGTATTGTTGAAAGGAAAAGTAACAGAGATATTTTCTGAAAGCAGTAATGGCATATTTAGGATCCAGAAATTGCCTAATCAGAAATCAGATATGAATGACATTAAAAACGCACCGGTAAGAATGGCTCTGTTGGGACAAAATTATTCATATCCTGAAGGAAATAGTGTAATAAGGGCAGACATTATTAAAGCTCATAAAGTACATAATCTGGGCATGATCTATTTTGTGCAAAATGATCCTTCAGTACCGGAAGAATTACAAAAAAAGGCCAGGGAGTGGGGACTTGCAAAAGACGAATTTGAAGATAATGATAACTTTCCATACAGACTTTATATAAGAGAAGCAAGAAGGATAACAGGACATTATATGTTTACAGAACATGATGTCCGTCTTGCCTCAAATTCAATTCGTACAGTACTAAAAGAGGATGCTGTTGCAATAGGCGATTATGCAATAAATTGTCATGGAGAGGAACCACAGGGTCCCCTATACCCACATCTTACCGGAGGTGATTTTAATTTTATCCCGTCTCCTTTCCAGATTCCATATGGAGTATTAGTGCCTCTGGAATTTGAGAATTTATTGGTATCTGTTGCCATCTCAGCCAGCCATGTTGGATTTAACAGTATAAGATTAGAACCAACCTGGACAGCACTGGGACAAGCAGCTGGAATTGCAACACATCTGTCGCTGAATTATAATTTAGCATACCCTGAGGTCGATGTGGCCAAATTGCAAGGATTACTACATCATGAAGGGGCGAAGACTTGCTATATCTCTGATATAGAGTTTGACTCTCCATACTTTAAATCTTCCCAGTTTTTTGGGACAAGAGGCTTTTTTCATCACATTATTGATATTGACACAGTCAATTTTCAACCTGCCAGGAGAACCTTTGGATTGCAGTATTTTGCTGCCCATCCAAACCATGATTTAGAACCTGATAAACAATTGGAAACAGAGTTAGGAATGCATTGGGTAAGTAAATTGCAATGTGAAGAAATTAAATTGGAAGCTGAAGCATTATTACGAAGCAGAACATGGTCCCGAGGCGGGTTTCTTAACAGGATATATGATTTGATGAGGGATTAATATAAAATAGTTGCAACCCCGAAACGGGGCCTAAAGATAATTAGCAAACTGATAATCAAATTAATAAATAAAATTCTTAAGACATGGAAATTAGTATTAAAGGTACGCAGACAGAAAAAAATCTTTTAAAAGCATTCGCAGGTGAATCACAGGCCAGAATGCGCTATACCCTTTTTGCCAAAAGGGCTGTTAAAGAAGGATATGAGCAGATAGCTGCCCTTTTCAGGGAGACAGCCGAACAGGAAGCTGTTCATGCTTCAAGGTTCTTTAGCTATCTTGAAGGCGGCATGGTTGAGATCACAGCTTCTTACCCTGCCGGGAAAGTAGGGTCAACCGCTGAAAATTTAAAAGAAGCCGCAGCAGGTGAGAATGAGGAGTGGACTGAACTCTATCCTGAGTTTGCAAGGGTGGCTGCAGAGGAAGGTTTTAAAAAGATTTCTTCACTGTTCAAAATTATTGCAGAGGCTGAGATCACACATGAAAAAAGATACCTAAAACTTCTCAGAAGTCTGGAGAATAGTTCAGTATTTGAAAAAGAGGAAAAAGTAGACTGGTATTGCAGAAAGTGCGGTTATGTGTACAAAGGAAGAAAAGCTCCAAAAAACTGTCCCGCATGTGAACATCCGCAGGGGTATTTTGAACTGATGGGTGAGAATTATTAGGTAAAAAAATCATTCAGATCCGGAGGTCAGTTATTAATCAAACCGGATAGTTTTCTCGGGACTTATTCGTCCAATTATATATGAAGGTACAATGAGCATTGCGATGGTAATGATCATTGTGCCTCCATTTAGCATTAATATATGCGATAGCCTGAGATTGACCGGCACAGTTGCAATAAAATATGATGCCTGATCAAGTTTGATAATGCCCGTAAAATGCTGGATCAGCGCCAACCCTATACCGATAAGGTTACCCCATAACAATCCTTTTGCTATCAGGAAAGCGGACTGGTACAAAAATATTTTTCTGAGGCCGCTGTTTTCGAGCCCCAGTGCCTTCAGGATGCCGATCATTCCTGTACGTTCCAGGATCAGGATAAGCAAGCCAGAGACCATGTTAAAACCCGCAACTATGACCATTAGAGAAAGGATTACCCAAACATTCATATCAAGCAGCTGCAGCCAGTCAAAGAATTGAGGATATTTATCGCCTATGCTCACCACCCTGAGACGGGAAAGTTCTTCCGTGAAAATATCTCCTGCCAGTTCATCAACCTGTAACTTTACCGCATCAAGATTATCATAATTGTCAAGCAATATCTCGTAACCTGATATCTGTGAATCATCCCAGTCATTAAGTCTCTGGATATGCCTCATGTCGGCAAGAACAAACATTTTATCAAGCTCCTCGAGACCAGTCTCATAAATTCCTGAGACAGTCAGACGTCTTGCCCGTGGTGGATCCTGTACAAAATACATTGCAAAATCATCACCCACATTCAGCCTGAGCATCGATGCGATTGCCCTGGATATAACAGCGTCATTGCTGGTTATCGTATCAGTAAAAGTGATTTTTTCGCCTTCCTGCATATTACGGTCAAAAAATGACCAGTCAAAAGTATTGTCAATTCCCTTCAGAACGACTCCCTGGATATCATCCCTGGTCCGGATAATACCGGCCTTGGTTGCAAATGGCTGTATGTGGCGGATTTCAGGGATTTCAATCAAATCTTTCAAAAAAGTCTGATTTCTGTTGACCGGGGCAGTTTCGAAAGATATATTGGAGTCATAATTTATAATCTGGATATGTGATCCGAAACCAATAACCTTATTCCTGATCTCTCTTTTAAAACCGGTAACTATGGATGCTGACATTATCATGACCGCCAGTCCCAGAGCAATACCTGCAATAGCAATGGCTACAACAGGACCGGAAATACTCCTCTTCCTCTCATCACCTCGCACAAGCCGTTTTGCTATATACAGTTCCAGATTCATTCGAATAATTTAAAATTATTAATCTATTTATAAGTAAGTTACAATTGCTAATCACGTGGTCGCCACGGATGGATCACCCATGGATTATTCGTTTCTTTTTTGTGTGCCTTGGCTCATGGGAGATTCATTCGAATAATTTAAATATAAGTAAATTACAATTACAAGTCACGTGGTTGCCACTGATTGACCAGCCAGGCTTTATTCAGTTCCTTCTCACCCGGCTCGTGTTAGATTCATCCGGGCTAGGTGTTGCTAATACATTTCATGAATCTCTGGTTGCGAAATTAAGATATATTTTAAACAGAGCAATAGCATATTTTATGCAGATATAAATACCTGCTGACATGTTGCCGGTTTATCGTTCTTCCTTTAAGTGGAAAAACTGGCTGATTGATTACTTCTATGGTCCTTTTCAGAATCATGTTAGCAATTGAAACATAACCCGTAATACATATAGTTAATACTACACACTGGCAGATGTTTTTAGTATCTTTGTAGTATAGATAGATAATTGTATGTGGCCGGTTCTATAAGCAATGAATGTTATCCTGGCTCACACTTTGCAGATACTGGCTGCCAGATGTTCATAAACGAAAAGTCCGGTTACAACTATAATATATTAATATGAAAACCCTTGATCCCTTTTTAAAAGATCTTTATAAAAAACATCAGGAAGTTACCGAATTTCTTCCTGACATCAATGATACCCGGAATTTTATTGATGATCTCATCGGCCTGCTGTTCCCGAATAACCCATGCGACAACCTTGAAAGATTCAGTGTGCGGTTCAAGGAGTCCCGGCTTTTGCTCGAGAAGCTGATGGTTTCGTTGAAAAACCGTCTGGAAGGACACCCTGAAGAGCAATCGATGATATTTTTCGATGCATTACCAGAGGTGTACAACCTTCTGACAAAAGATGCTGATGCAATTTATCAGTTTGACCCGGCGGTAACTAATCTGCAGGAGGTAATTTGCGCTTACCCGGGTTTTTATTCCATTGCAGTTTACCGGATTGCCAATTTGTTGTACAGGCAACGGGTTCCCCTGTTGCCAAGAATGATGGCCGAGTATGCTCATAGTAAAACAGGGATTGATATACATCCGGGAGCTACTATTGGCGAAAGTTTTTTTATAGACCATGGAACCGGAGTAGTAATTGGTGAAACAACCAATATTGGAAATAGTGTTAAAATATACCAGGGGGTAACTCTTGGCGCACTGATAGTCAAAAAGTCCATGGCTGCAAAAAAACGTCACCCAACTATTCAGGATAATGTTATTATATACGCCGGAAGTACAGTTCTGGGCGGTGAAACTGTAATTGGCAATGATTCGGTCATAGGAGGTAACGTCTGGCTTACAGAAAGTGTACCGCCAAATTCGGTAGTATACCATACAAGTACAGTTAAGATCAGGAACAGCAAGTACAGAAATGAATATGATGATTTTTCCATTTAAAAACTAAAAGATATGAAGGCAGATAATATATTACAGCTTATCGGGAATACCCCCCACGTCAGGATAAACAATCTGTTCGGCAATGATTATAAAGTCTGGGTAAAACTGGAAAAGGACAACCCCGGCGGGAGTATAAAAGACAGAATAGCCTTGTCGATGATAGAAGCTGCAGAGAAAGACGGATCACTCAAGCCGGGTGGCACGATCATTGAACCAACATCTGGAAATACAGGTATAGGACTTGCGATTGTTGCAGCAGTAAAAAAATACAGGTTAATACTCGTAATGCCTGATTCAATGTCTTTGGAGAGAAGAAGGGTAATGACAGCTTATGGAGCAGAACTGGAGCTGACCCCACGCGAAGGAGGAATGAAGGGAGCTATTGCCAGGGCACATGAGCTTGCAGGAGATATTTCCGGTGCCTGGGTTCCTATGCAGTTTGATAATCCTGCAAACCCGGAAATACATCAAAAAGCAACTGCTGCAGAGATCATAACCGATTTTCCCGATGGATTTGATTATATGGTGACAGGTGTGGGCACTGGAGGTCATATAACCGGAGTTGGCAAGGTATTGAAGGAAAAATTCCCTGCAATTAAAATTTATGCAGTAGAACCAGCATTGTCGCCTGTACTTGGAGGTGGTAAGCCTGGACCTCATCCTATCCAGGGCATTGGAGCCGGATTCGTTCCTTCAGTACTGGACAGATCTGTGCTCGATGGAATAATTCAGATTGAAAGGGACGAGGCTTTCGGCTATGCCATAAGAACGGCCAAGGAAGAGGGCATTTTTATGGGTATTTCATCAGGGGCCTCTCTGGCAGCCGTGGCCAGGTTAATTAAAGACATAGATAAAGGCTCAAGAATCCTTTCCTTTTGTTATGATACCGGCGAACGATACCTTTCTGTTCCCGAACTTTTCACCTGATCTATGTGGGTTATTTTTCCATTGGCAGGTATGCCGGTCGTATGTATTTTCAAAAAAAAATCATGTTCATTTCTCCTGTAAAAAGCAAGAAGTTAAAATTTTGTAGAAAAAATACAAAATTTTAACTTACAGGAGGAACCGCTTCGCTTTCCCATGAAATTTTTTCATCCGTTTGTGTGTAATTTCGGATAAAAAAATTTCATGTACATTTGGTTAAGGGATATTAAAATGGTTATTTAGGGATATTAATTTTTGGTTGAGTCTAATCTAACGGGTACTGCCTGTCCACTATAAATCGTAATTCTGATGTCAATGTATTTTTCAGGTATAGGAGTAATATACAAAAAGGTAATTATTGTAGCCTCCATATTTATTTTCATGTTTTCCTGTACTTCAGCACAATTGCTTAAATACGGAAATGTGACTACCGGAGCAGAACGTACATCTGAATATCTTCCATTGCTGGAAAATAAAAGGGTAGGAGTAGTTGCAAACCATACCTCTGTTGTTGGCAGTACCCATTTAATTGACAGTCTTATTGCTCTTGGCGTGGACGTCAGGAAAATCTATGCACCAGAGCATGGTTTTCGGGGAACAGCTGATGCAGGTGAAAAAATACTGACATCAGTTGATGATAAAACTGGTCTGCCCATGGTATCCCTTTATGGAGAAAGACTAAAGCCGCTTCCGGAAGATCTCAGAGATATTGATTTAATAGTTTACGATATTCAGGATGTTGGTGCCAGATTCTATACCTATATCTCTACAATGCATTATGTTATGGAGGCGTGTGCAGAAAACGACATCGCTGTGCTTATCCTTGACCGGCCTAACCCAAATGGTCATTATGTTGACGGGCCTGTTCTTGATATGAAACACCGTTCATTTGTAGGTATGCATCCTGTGCCGGTAGTCCATGGTATGACTGTTGCCGAGTATGCCAGGATGATCAATGACGAAGGCTGGCTTAAAGGAGGTGTCAGGGCCGATCTGCATTATGTTTTGTGTAAAGATTATGATCATCTTACCTTATACAGGCTTCCTGTGCGACCATCACCTAATTTACAGACACAGCTTTCAATATATCTTTACCCGTCCCTTTGCTTTTTTGAAGGCACAATTGTTAGTGTAGGAAGGGGAACCGATTTCCCGTTTATGGCATTTGGACACCCGAAAATGCAGAATTCAACATTTGAATTTACACCTGTAAGTACCCCTGGCGCCACAAATCCTCCACATAAGGATATTTTATGTTATGGGGTTGATCTGAGGGATTTCGAAGAGAGGTTTGTTGTCGATAGAAGAGAGCTGTATCTTGAATGGTTAATCTTTGCATATAAAAATACACCGCGTGATATTGAATTCTTTAACCCGTTTTTTACACGTCTGGCCGGAAATGAAGAATTCCGGTCAATGATTGAAAAAGGAACGGGGATTTCTGCAATAATGAGATCCTGGGAGAATGATGTAAATGAGTTCAAGAAAATAAGGAAAAAATATCTTCTTTACAGGGATTTCGAGTGAGCCATCTTCTTCTGTAAGGAGGCTTCTTAGATAAACAATCATAATCTTCTCTACAGGCTTGGTTTATTGAGAAGGTAAAACAATAAAAAAATTACCGCCACTAAAAATGGTAGTCTTTTAAAAGCACTACAGATAGAGTACTCACCAGTTTTACACAAATCTCAGGAATTTCACAGAGCCTATTCAATTGCCTGATATTACTGTAAATTCCCGGCAGGGGCAGTAAACGACTAGGTTACTTTATTGAACATCAGAAATACCGGACATGTAGCCGTCAGTTATGTTCTGGAAACCATTTTGAACTTACACAGTTTTGGGTGAGATCAGTTGACACATTTAAATTTCAATTCAGTAACCTGACCCTTATTTCAAATGCACGAGAGGGATTGTCGGTTACCAGTTTGTTAATATCATCATCGGAAAAACCGTTATCACGCAATGCCGGTAACAGATATCTGTGAATGTCGCTGTATCCTCTGTAATCTCCGCCATTAATTTCACCTGCATCATACCAGCCTGCATCATGAGATATCAATACCTGGTCAATGACACCAGCAGATCTCAGTTCCGAGAGCCGGTCTACGTACCAGTCAAGGTTGCCCCTTTTATTTTCACCCGAAGATGAAATATTGACTCCGTCAAGAGATATCCATGCACCTCCTGAGGCAGCCTCTATCTGCTTTTCCAGGCTGCCGTTTTGTGCATGAGTCCACATAAAAGCAGCAGGAGAAACCCCGGCTGACTTAAGAATTTCCAATTGCTCAAATGCGGGTATATCGCCTCCGGTATGAGACTTGATCGGGAGTCCGGTTTCTTTATGTGTGAGTGCGGCGGCTGTAATAAGCTTGCGATGAAGATCAGAGAGTGGTCCCTGCTCCCGTACCCCTATTTTAACGAATCCCGGTTTTACTCCGCTGCCATCAATACCATTTTCAAATTCATAAATCCACCTTCGTGCAAGATCCACAGCCGATTCCTCCCAGGCATACCCGGGTATAAACCGGTTATCAACTGCACCATAGTATCCGGTGTTTGTGAGTATGTGAATACCACTTCTTTCCGACAGGTTAAGCAGTAAAACCGGATCCCGGCCCAGGAAAGCAGGAGAGCAGTCAGAGAAACTACTCACGCCCAATTGCCTGACTTCCTCCAGAAAAGGGAGAGCCCTGATGATAACTGAATCTTTGTCCCATCGGTGATAGCCGGTACTGTCTGCCCCTATCCAGTCGACCAGCACATGCTCATGGGACAGCCACTGTCCCATCTCACTTACAGGAACTGGACCGCTAACAGTCATAATAAACCTGTCAGGTGTTTTATCACTGCATGAAACAATTATTATTAGCAGGGTTGACAGGATAAAGTAATTATATATTTTCATGGCAGTGAGCTTATTTTTCATTACATGTTTGCAATCCGGGTTTTTATATCTCTTTTTACAACATAAATATACGCTGTTCTCTGCTTTTAAACAAGGAGCACCCCTGAACATAATAAAAACCGGCCACAACTCAAATTCAGTCAGGGCCGGTTTCATACTACTTCTTACTGATCTGCATAAGCCATGGCATGCAGACCTCAGTATATTTATGCAGGGCCCATAGAGCCTGAAACGTTTTTGCTTCTTTCGATCGATTGAAGTGCAAGATAGTTGTCTCCATATTTTTGCAGGTTCTCCATTTCGTCCTCATATTGATCCTGGTGCCTTTCTTCATCGGCTACAAGCTCTTCAAACAGCTTTTTGGAAATAGAATCAGCATTCTGGGCACATTCATTGGCCCACAAGTTATAATCCTTAGCGCTGCCTTCTTCCATCTGGGCTGCAAGTTTGAGCATTTCCCTGACATCATGAATTGGTTTAACCGGATGAGCAAGAGTCATATCAACTTCACCCTTCAAAAACAGAACACGCTCGGCCAGTTTCTCTACATGAATCATTTCCTGTATTGATGTGCGTTTAAAAAGATTTGCCAGCAGGTCAAATCCCTGATCATCGCAGTGAAAATGAAAATACATATACTGGTGAACAGCACTTAATTCATCGGCTATCGCCTTGTTGAGGAGTTCAATACTTTTTTCTTTCATTTTAAATTGAGTTTATTGTTAATATATTAGTTTATGTATATATGATCTCTTTTTTCACTTCAAGTGCTAATATAGTCAAAAGGTTAAAATTACTTTTTTTCTACAGCAAAAAAAAGTAATCAAAAAAGTGCCGCGCTTACGGAGAAAGTCTAAAAATCAAACCTTTTTCCTAAAAACCGTTAACTCGCTACGCTCAAACAGAACGGTTTTCTTAACGGAAAAAACTTTGATTTTCTTAACGACTTTTTCCTATGCGGAAGAAAATCGTTTCAAACAACTTTGGCATCAAATTCTAATTACTACAAATCTTATCGACCTAAATCTAACGGTAACAAAAAATACCGCTATCGAAATCCATATAATCAAATCAAATCGTTCTGCCCGGATAAACTTTCAGGCCTTGCTCCAGACAATTAAGGGCTCTTTTCAGGTCCTCGCAATTCAGGACATACGCAATCCTTACCTCATCCCTCCCAAGGCCGGGTGTAGAATAAAAGCCCGAAGCAGGGGCCAGCATAACAGTTTCATTATTATAATGGAAATCACTTAACAACCATTTTGCAAATTCGTCTGCATCGTTTACCGGAAGCCTTACAGTTGTGTAAAAAGCACCTTTTGGCGTAGGGCAGACCACTCCTTCCATTTTATTCAGCATTTTCACCATCAGGTCTCTTCTTTCAACATACTCTTTCGATACATCTTCAAAATAATCGTCAGGAGTTTCAAGTGCTGCCTCTCCAAGTATCTGGCCGAGTGAAGGTGGACTAAGCCTGGCCTGGGCAAATTTCAATGCAGTAGAGATAACCTCTTTGTTTTTTGTTACCAGCGCTCCTATTCTGACACCGCAGGCTGAGTATCTTTTGGAAACTGAATCAAGCAAAATTACATGTTCACCGGCATCAGTTAAATGCATTGCTGAAAAATGAGTGTGGCCATCGTAGCAAAATTCGCGATATACTTCATCTGAAAACAGGTAAAGATCATGTTTTACTATCAACTCACCTAATGTTTCCATTTCGGCTTTTGAATAGAGATAGCCGGTGGGATTGTTTGGATTACATATGATTACGCCCTTAGTACGTGAATTAATCAATTTTTCAAACTCCGAAACCGGAGGGAGTGCGAAACCATTTTCAATTGATGACGTTACCGGAATGATCTTTACTCCTGCGGTTACAGCAAAACCGTTGTAATTTGCATAAAATGGTTCAGGTGTAATTACCTCATCACCGGGGTTAAGACATGACATAAGCGCAAAAAGAATTGCCTCCGAGCCTCCGGTTGTGATCAGAATTTGAGTGTGGTCGACCCTGATGTCAATACCTTGATAATATTGTGAAAGTTTTCTTCGGTATGATTCATTCCCGGCTGAATGACTGTATTCTATCACTTTAAGTGTGTTGTTGCGAACAGAGTCCAGTGCACCCTGCGGTGTGGGAATGTCCGGCTGGCCAATGTTAAGATGGTAAATTTTCACTCCCCTGCGTTTCGCTTCTTCTGCAAATGGAACGAGTTTCCGAATAGGTGATGCCGGCATCAACTTTCCTTTTTCTGAAATTTGTGGCATTATTGTTATAAATTAATTTGATTAGTAAACCTGAGAAATCTCAAAATACCCCCGGGTCACTGACTATTACTTTTATCCGGATATTCAGATTAATGAAATCCCGAAAAACAAAAATAGGATTTAATGATCAATAAAAGAATGACATTTGAGGTTTCCTATACTATAAAACCTTATTTTACTTAGTTTTTAAATCAGGCTGGCCTGCAGATTTCGTTTGGAATTCATTATTTTTGCCAATCTCAATATATTATAGCCTTACATAACTTATGAAGGGCAGGAGAGTTAAGATAATTAAAGGTTAAACATTTAATTTCAACAGGACAGATGAATATTCCCTCAAAATATAATCCCCGTGAAACGGAAGAGAAATGGTATAAGTACTGGCTTGAAAATGAATTATTCCATTCAGAGCCTGATGACCGTGAACCATATACTATTGTAATTCCCCCGCCAAATGTAACCGGTGTTTTACATATGGGACACATGCTGAATAATACAATTCAGGATATATTGGTAAGGCGTGCCCGGATGCAGGGGAGAAATGCCTGCTGGGTACCAGGAACAGATCACGCTTCCATAGCAACTGAAGCAAGAGTTGTAGCAAAACTAAAGAGCGAAGGGATTGATAAAGACAAGATTTCAAGAGAGGAATTCCTTGAACATGCATGGGAGTGGAAAAACAACTATGGCGGCATGATCCTTGAACAGTTAAAAAAACTCGGAGCATCATGCGACTGGAACCGGACAGCCTTTACCATGGATGATATTTATTCGGAGAGTGTTATTAACGTTTTTATTGATTTATATAAAAAAGGTTTGATTTACAGGGGGGTACGCATGGTTAACTGGGATCCCAGGGCAAAGACTGCTGTGTCGGATGAGGAGGTTAATTACAGGGAAGTCAATTCGAAATTGTATCATGTCCGTTACAAGATAGAAGGAGAGGATCAATGGATAACTATTGCCACTACAAGACCTGAGACCATACTTGGAGATACGGCAGTCAGCGTCAATCCGAATGATCAGCGGTTTGCCGGTTTTCGTGATAAAAAAGTGGTAATACCTCTTGTTGACCGCGTAGTCCCGTTAATACAAGATGATTATGTCGATATGGAGTTTGGGACAGGTGCCCTGAAAATAACTCCGGCCCATGATATTAATGATTATGAAATAGGTCAGCGACATAACCTTGAAGTTATTGATATTCTTAATGATGATGGAACTCTCGGTATAAATGCAAAGTTGTTTGTCGGCATGGACAGGTTCAGGGCAAGGGAAGAGATCGTCAAAAGATTGTCAGATGAGGGATATCTTGTAAAGGTGGAAGATTATGTCAACAAGGTCGGATTTTCCGAGCGCACTGATGTACCAATAGAACCAAAATTATCAATGCAGTGGTTTTGCCGGATGCAGGAGATGTCCGGGCCTGCGCTGGAGAATGTAATGAACGATAATATCAAACTTCATCCGGCAAAGTATAAAAACACCTACCGGCACTGGATGGAAAATATAAAGGACTGGTGCATTTCAAGGCAGCTATGGTGGGGGCATCAGATTCCTGCCTGGTATATTTCCGGTGGTAATGATTTTGTGATTGCCAGGAATGAGGAGGAGGCACTTGCAATGGCAATAGATAAGACGGGGAATCCTGAACTAAAATTGTCTGACCTTTCAAGGGATGAGGATGTTCTTGATACCTGGTTCTCCTCATGGTTATGGCCGATAGCAGTTTTTGACGGAATACGGAACCCCGGAAACCGTGAATGCAGGTATTATTACCCTACCAACGATCTTATTACTGCACCGGATATTTTGTTTTTCTGGGTAGCCAGGATGATAATGGCCGGATATGAGTATAGAAGAGATAAACCTTTCAGTAATGTTTACCTTACTGGAATGGTACGCGATAAACTTGGCAGGAAAATGTCAAAATCGCTTGGAAATTCACCTGAGCCTCTTGAATTGATTGAAAAATATGGTGCAGATGGAGTGAGGGTTGGAATGTTGTTATGTTCTCCGGCAGGTGGCGACCTCCTTTTTGATGAAAGTCTGACTGAGCAGGGGAGGAACTTCTCCAACAAAATATGGAATGCATTCCGCCTCGTAAAAGGATGGTCGGTTGATGAACAGACAGATCAGCCTGCATATTCGGTATCTGCTGTTGAATGGTTTGATGCCAGATTGAAGGAATCGGTTACTGACCTTGATAAACTATATGATCAATACAGGCTGTCAGAAGCCTTAATGTTGCTTTATAAGTTATTCTGGGATGATTTTTCTTCATGGTATCTTGAAATAATCAAACCACCTTACCAGAAACCTCTTGACAAGAAAAGTTATACTGCGACCATCGGCTTTTTTGACAGCCTCCTTAGACTGCTGCATCCGATTATGCCATTTATAACTGAAGAGTTATGGCAGAGAATTGAGCCAAGGGAAAATGGAGACAGCATAGTATTTGCACCTTTTCCCGAAGGTGGAAAAATCAGAAAGAAGATGCTTTCAGATTTTGGCGATGTTATGGAAATTGTCAGTGCCGTACGATCAGTTCGCAGAGAGAAAAACATACCGCAGAAAGAAGCTCTTGAATTGCTTGTCAAAGGATCAGAAGCTGAAGGTGCGCCGGTTTTTTCTGAGGTGATAATAAAATTATGTAATCTTTCCATCATGAAGGGAACAGCTGAGAAGCCTGTAAACGCAGTTTCATTTATGGTTAAGACTTATGAATATTTTATTCCTCTTGATGATAAGCTTGATGTTGCCACGGAGGTTGCAAAAATCGAAAAGGATCTTGAATATCAGAAGGGGTTTCTTGCTTCTGTTATGAAGAAACTTGGCAATGAGAGGTTTGTCAGTGGTGCGCCGGAAAAGGTAATTGAAATGGAAAAAGCAAAGAAAGCTGATGCAGAAAGCAAGATTGCATCTCTTGAAGAAAGACTCAATAGCCTGGTTTAGCGTCCGGGTTACCTCCAACACCTTGTTTTATAACATATTTCCGTAAGTAAAAAGTCATGTTTCCTGAATCTGGTTCTTCATAGTTTTGTCGGTGACAACTACCAAAACTTAGCCAGATGCATGATTCGGAAATATTATTAAATCCAAATGAGCTTGTAAGGTTCCTGAAAAAACCGGCAGCTGAATTTACAAGACATGACATTGTACGATTTATCGAGGAGAAAGGAATTGAAATGCTTAATTTTCGTTATACTGCCGAAGATGGTAAGCTAAAGACCTTGAATTTTGCAATCTCCAGCAAAGCGCATCTTGAAACCATTTTAACCCAGGGTGAGAGGGTGGATGGGTCAAGCCTTTTTTCTTTCATAGAGGCAGGATCAAGTGACCTGTACGTAATTCCACGATATCGTACTGCTTTTATCAACCCATTTGCTGAAGTACCTACACTTGATATTCTCTGTTCATTCTTTAATAGCTGCGGAGAGCCACTGGAAAGTGATCCCGGATATATACTGCATAAGGCAAATAAGCAATTCCGGCAGTCAACCGGCTACACTTTTAAGGCCCTTGGTGAACTGGAGTACTACGTTAACAGTCCACGAAAAGACTTCTTCCCGCCAACCGATCAAAAAGGATACCATGCATCTGAGCCTTATGCCAAATTTGAAAAACTTCGTTCTCAAGCACTTCTCCTGATTGCAAGGGCAGGAGGGAAGACAAAGTACGGACATGCCGAAGTTGGCAGTTTCTCGAGGGGTGATGAGCTTTTTGAACAGCATGAAATAGAGTTTTTGCCTTGCGATGTAGAAGATGCTGCTGACCAGATTATTGTTGCCAAGTGGATTCTCAGAATGCTTGCATACCAGTATGGTGTGGAGATCAGTTTTGCCCCTAAGATCACTGTAGGCCATGCGGGCAGCGGGATGCATGTACATGCCATGCTTGAGAAGGATGGAATAAACATTATGACGCAAAACGGCAAATTAAGTGAGACTGCGAAAAAAATGATTGCCGGGTGGCTTGATTGTGCCGGGGCACTTACCGCTTTCGGAAACACTATACCTACATCTTATCTCCGGTTGGTTCCTCACCAGGAAGCGCCTACAAATATCTGCTGGGGCGACCGTAACCGGTCTGTACTTGTTCGTGTTCCCCTTGGATGGCTTGGTCAAAACAAGATGATCAATGTTGCCAATCCTTGCGAATGTCTTGAAAATGAAATATCAGGAGGTAAGCAGACAATTGAACTGCGTTCTCCGGACGGATCGGCCGATATTTACCTGTTGATGGCAGGGCTTGTCATATGTGCCGGCCATGGGCTGAGGATGGCAAATTCGCTTGAAATTGCAGAAAAGTTTTATGTTGATGTTAATATTTTCAGGGAAGAGAATAAAGACAAACTTAACAAATTAGATAAGTTGCCTGCCTCTTGCTGGGATTCAGCAGGTTCACTTGAAGAAAAGAGGGATATTTTTGAACAGAATGGAGTATTCCCTGCCGGTGTGATACAAAATGTCATCGAAAGGTTAAGGTCTTACGAGGACAAGGATTTGAGTGAAAGGCTTTTTGGTAACAACGAGGCTATCAGGGAGCTGGTTATAAAACATATCCATTGCATGTAGAAGGATAAAAAGCCCGCGTACCCGGGGCGCGGTTTTGTCCTGGCGGGGCTTCACCCCATAGGCATGTGGATTTAAAAAATTCGCGGCGCGGAGCAAAAATCGTGTTTAAAGCCACCACTTCCGATAGTGGATAGTCTGATTTCAGCCAGTTTCTTACTTTATTCCGTGAAATAAAAAACCCCGGAGCATTTGCCCCGGGGTTTTTCAGTAAACTGTGAAGTTGGATTTAAGTTAACTTTAATTGGTAATGCAATAATAACGATTATAATTAATTATTAGTACGCCCTGATCTTAATAATTCTGAACCTAACATCATCAATGTGGTCCTGAAGACCTGTTACCCCTTCAATATATTTGCCAAAATACCCGGTGTCGAATTTGCTGTTTTCAACCTTCTCATCCCATGCTGGAGTTCCAATGTGATATTCCAATACATCTTCGCCATTCTGACAATGAAAAACCAAACTGCCTCCCGGAAATAATAGATCCGGGAGGCAGTTTTTGTAAAATTCAGATCTTAAAAAGATACTGACTATGGCATTGCGGGAAGATTCCAGCCCTGTCTGTAAGGTCTCTTGATAAGATTTGCTGCAAATTCCTGGGCGTTCATAGGAGGAGTCCAGTCCTTTGCAAAAGTAGGATGACCGTCTTTGATCTCGAAACCGTCCCTGATAACGGTGCGGATTGTTTCGTCTCCACCGATATTAGTGAACTTCATGTTCTGTCCATCCCAGTTAAGCTCCTTATTAAGGGCCTGAAGGCGAACTGCCAGTACACCCATTACAACCATTTCGTTGAATGGACCTGCTTCGTGGAATGCAGAAGCTGTTTCTGTTCTTCTCCTTGGATTTTCCTTACATGCACGTACCCAGTCAAGATAATGGTTGTTATCCGGAACCCTGCGTACAAATTTAGGAGCATTCGGAACACGGCCCGAAAGCAGCCATGGGTTAACGCCGTAGCAACCTGCTACCAGAACGTCTTTGGTACCGTAAATAAGGATTCCACCACCCTGATCATTCATATTTCTTCCGGCCGGCCATCCTGCAGGCATTTCAGGGCGGATACCGCCATCATACCAGTTCACGACTACTTCCGGAAGCTTGATTTTCATGTTTTTGCTTGGCTTCCTTTCAGGATAGACAAGTTTAACCTTCTGTGCAACAGGTGCAGAGTCGGTCAGCAACAAGGATGAACTACCCTGAACTGCAATCGGGTAACCAAGTTCCAGTCCCAGAAATACCGGATGAAGAATATGGCAAGCCATATCACCAAGGGCACCGGTTCCGAAATCCCACCAGCCGCGGAAGTTCCATGGGGTATAAATTTCATTATAGTCACGCATAGGGGCCGGACCAATAAACAGATCCCAGTCGATAGTCTCAGGAGCTTTCTGTGCAGGAGGAATGTTTAATCCCTGTGGCCATATTGGCCTGTCAGTAAAGGAATCAACCCTTGTGACTTCTCCTATCTCTCCGTTGGCAATCCATTCGCGAACAAGATTAACACCTTCTCCTGATGAACCCTGGTTACCCATCTGGGTAGCAACATTATGTTTCTTGGCAAGATTGGTAAGTAAGCGTGACTCATATACTGTATGAGTAAGAGGTTTTTCAACATATACATGCTTGCCCATCGTCATTGCATCGGCAGCAACGATTGCATGAGTATGGTCTGACGTGGCAACAACTACTGCGTCGATATCCTTGCCCATTTCATCAAACATCTTACGGTAATCCCAGTATTTTTTTGCATTCGGGTACCTGTCAAAGACCGGCTTTGCATATCTCCAGTCTACATCTACCAAACCTACGATGTTCTCTCCTTCCATTGGCCTTAGCACAGCAGCGCCCCTGCCTCCAACACCAACACCGGCAATATTCAGCTTGTCGCTGGGTGCCTTATGGCCCATGCCGCTGATTACAGTGCTTGGGAGGATGGTAAAACCGGCAGTTGCCATAGCTGTATTACCAATGAATTTTCTTCTTGACATTTTATCCATTTTTATAGGATTTTAGTTAATAATTAAAATTGGTTTTTTAGAGGGTAAACAATTTGTCTTAATCTGTATTGCGGCACTTCTAAATAAATTATAAACAAAAAGTATCGCAGAATATTAATTAACCCGCCGTTTATGACGAACTTCTATCAAATATTCCGCCAAAATACAAATTATTCTTAATTGGATCAATAAATATAATAATAAAAACGATAAGAACTATCCAAAAGTGTCTCTTTCTGAAAAGAATTAATTGACTGTCAATATTTATAAGAAATTGAGATTTAAAATATTATGAATTTTTAACAAAAATCATTAATTATTTTTCAATTCAAGAATCAGTCGGGAAAATATTTTTTTCCCGCTTATTTCTTACAGTATAAATTCAATAATATTTGGGAATAATAACATGGTTTTTTAAATTGCACATTAATTGGCCTACCCATGCACTGCAATTACTCCGAAATAAATTTCCCATGTGCCTGGGCAGATAATTCAATAACTTTAATTAAACTTGATAACATGAATAAAAAAATCAAAATGGGACTTGTAGGTGGCGGTCCTGGTTCGTTTATCGGACCTGTTCATCACAGGGCAGCTATTATGGATGGAGAAATTGAACTCGTATGCGGCGCTTTTGATGCCGATCCTGAAAAGTCAAAAGCCGCAGCTGATGTATATCATATTTCCTCCGACCGTGCCTACGGTACCTGGCAGGAAATGCTGGACAAGGAAAGCAAACTCCCGGAGGATCAGAGAATGGACATGGTATCGGTTACCACACCAAATCATTTACATTTCCCTATTTCTGCTGCAGCCCTTGAAAAGGGATTTCATGTTGTTTGTGAAAAACCTGTTACAATTTCTCTTGATGAAGCCGAAAAGCTTGCAGGAATAGTTGATAAAACCGGATTGCTTTTTGCGCTGACCCACACCTATACAGGCTATCCCATGGTTAAAGAGGCTAAATATCTCGTTTCAAAAAATAAGCTTGGAACAATTCGCAAAATTGTGGTTGAGTATCCTCAGGGCTGGCTATCTACTGCATTGGAAAAAACAGGGAATCAGCAGGCCTCATGGCGGTCTGATCCTAAATATAACGGACCTGGCGGATGTCTTGGAGATATAGGAGTCCATGCAGAGAATCTTGCTGAGTATATTACAGGGCTGCAAATATCAGAGCTGTGTGCCGATATTAATTCCTTTGTTCCCGGAAGGGCACTTGACGATGACGCTGCTGTTCTGTTGCGTTTCGAAGGAGGCGCAAGGGGGGTACTATGGGCCACCCAAATTGCGGCGGGTGAAGAAAACAATATCACAATCAGGGTATATGGTGAAAAAGGCGGACTGGAATGGAGACAGCATGACCCCAATACCCTTTTGCTGAAAATGCTTGATCAGCCTGTACAGATATTACGTGCTGGCTCTAATTACAGTAACCTTTCTGATATCGCAAGATGGAACCTTCGTGTACCCGGAGGACATCCTGAAGGATATATTGAAGCCTTTGCCAACATTTACAGGAATATGTCCTATGCAATTAATCAGAGAAAACAGAACCTCCCGGTTGACCCGGCGTACCTTGATTTTCCTACCGTACACGATGGTGTAAGAGGTATGCGGTTTATTGAAAAAGTTGTTGAATCGGCCGGAAGCTCTACCAAATGGATTAAGTTTTAGATTAACTCAATAACCCGCAAAATCAGGCCTTGTCCTGATGTGTGGTTCAAATGACGAAAGGGGATGCATATTATTTGCAATCCCCTTTTTTGGATTTGAAATGCATGGTAAATAACCTGGTGGGTTAAAGTCCGCTATTGGGGTTCACAGTTGCCAGCCATTAGATACTGTCAGGGTTGTCTGTCGAATTTGCCCTCAGATTTCGGGAATGTAGACACGGCCGAGAAACAGGCAGTAGACTGTTTACTTTCTAAGGTAGTTCTAATACGTACAGAGTATAACTTGCCATGGGCAGTCGATCAGATCTGCCTGGTATTAAAATTCCTCAGGTTATATGTGAAGGTAAGCATGAAAAACCGGCTAAGTTGATTTGTCCTCAGGTCTTCAGTATATGAATCAGAAAAATTCCTCACAATATTGGAGTTTTGATTAAGCAGATCAAAAACGCTAAGGGTAATTTCACCGAGATTATTGTTGAAAAGTTTCCTTCCGAAATTCATGTTCCATAATATATAATCCTGGTTATATTCATCGCCCAGACCTCGGTACATAAGATGATTCATATCATTTCTCAGAACCCAGTTTTTGAGGAAAATAAGGCTGAACCTTGTTCCGGCAGACTGGTAAAAGTAGTTATTGTTCATCTGGGGCTGCAATGTGTTTTCAGCCAGATTATAGTTTGCATTATATGAAACCGAGAAGTCGACATTCGGGCCGATATTGCTTGAGAGGATCATTCCGCTTGTTAATGTATAGGTGTCTGATTTATTAGTCTGGCCATTGATAAGGCCCGGAACGGTCACATAAGCCAGTCCCCCGATAAGACTCAGGTTACTCCTGATAAACCTGAGAGGGAAGCCATATGTCATATTTGCCCTGATATTGGCAAAACCATCCATGTTCAAGGGCTGTGAATACTGTGATCCCTTTTTCAAAAGGTAGCCATTTGCAAGGGTGGTATCCCTTCGGGCTATAATTGTTGAGTTTCCTATATAATCATTTGAAATATTACCAAAAAGGAAGGCTATGAAATTTGTTGATTTTTCAGTATTTACTGCATTGTACCTCGTCATGAAAAAATGACTGTAACTATGGTCAAGATCCGGATTGCCGGAGGAAAGAAGAACAGGATTGGAATTATCTACCACATCCTGGAGCTGGGTTACCTGAGGAGGATTTGTGCTGGTTCTGTAAGTGAAACGCAGGCTTTTACCCCTTTCAACATTATATGTCAGCATTGCACCCGGAAGGAAATTATGAAAATCTCTTTTTAGTTCGAAACTGTAGGGAAATATCTGGTTAGCTGTAAGCAATGCATGCTGGTATCCCATGTCGAGTGTGAGGTTGTATTTCTCTCCGCGCAGGCTGTATCCCAGTGATCCCCGTTGTGTCAGGTAATTACTGTTAAGGCTGTTTGACAGTTCAGTCTCAAAATCTGTGTACCTTTCGGTGAAAGGATTCCAGCTGTTTGTCAGTCTGTCTGTTTCATTTACCACCCTGGAAATATTGTAGCTTGCCTGAAGCAACCCTTTTTGTCCCATTGGTTCTGTATAAGTAATATTAGAGGAGAGGGTACTGTTTATTGTTTCGGAATCAGAACGCTGGTTGAGGTAATCACTTAATGCTGCTTCACCTGTTGCTGCGTCACCTTCCCCTGTAAAGTAATCATTCAGAGCATCAAGGTAGTACAGGTTCTGGTTATTGTTGAAATTGGCACTTAAATTGGTTGAGAGAGTGCGTCCGGTTGTCCCGAACTGATATCTGTATATAGTCGAAGCGCCATAATTATATCCACTGAGATCAGTATTGTAGCCGGTTTCGGACATGCTTAAAAGATTATTGTTTTCAAGAAGGTTTCTTGCATTCATATAGCTGTCAGCAGAATTTGACTGCAGGGTTATCCTTGGAACGAAGACAAGAGAATTACGGTTATTTATATCATAAGTGATTCTCATATTCATTCGGTGATTGTTGTTCCTGCTGCTGGATTCACTATCCTCCCGGTAAAACTGACTGGTTGTCTGGTCAAGATAATACTGCCGGTCGGTTATCTGGTCGGTTAAATTGTCGGAAATATTAAAAAAATAGCTTCCGGTAAGCTTAAGATTATCTTCCATCCATGAATCGCTGTAATTCAGACCCATTGCATGGGTTGTGTTATCTCCGTACTGAGCAGACATCCTGTAGTCGCTGACATGCCCGGTTGCCGCCCCGGGAGCACCTCCGCCACCCTGTGCTGCTCTTCCCATTCCACCACCTGCACCTCCGCCCCTTCCTCCTCTTATAGCTCCGGCCGAAAGACTTATAATATCCTCCCTGGAAAAATTCTGTTCATTTATATTGTTACTCATGCCAATGATGGAAATGCGGCTATTATCCATAAAAATATTGGTTGCCAGTCCAACCTGGTAACGTTCATCTCCTCCATATCCTGAATATATCCTTCCAAACTGGCCACTTCTGGTATCCAGCCTTGTAACAATATTTATGGTTTTACTCCTTTGTCCGTCATCAAAACCGGTCAGTTCTGACTGGTCACTCATCCGGTCGTAGACTTCTATTCTCTGGATTACTTCGGCCGGCAGGTTCCGCAAGGCTATTGAAGGGTCATCTCCAAAGAATTCACGTCCATCTACAAGGACTCTCCTGACATCTTCTCCCTGGGCCGTAACCTTTCCGTCATCTACCACTATCCCGGGCATCCTTCTTATCAGGTCTTCGGCATTTGCATCGGGGTTTACCTTAAAAGCCTGAGCATCATAATCCAGTGTGTCACCTCTGAGCCGGGCGGTGGATCTGTATCCTGTCACTTCAACCTCATCAAGGGAAGCACCTTCCTTAAGCAACAACGCTCCAACATCATTCACTTCTGCCGTTGCACTGACGGACTGCTCTCCCTGAAGTTCAAAATTCTGGTATCCGATGAAACTTGCATTCAGATTGTATCTGCCACGTGGCACTTTTATTGAGAATGCACCATTGCGGTCAGTCATTGAATTGAAAGTAAGTGTTGTGTCTCTCCTGTTAACCAGTGAAACGTGTGCTCCCACGAGTGGTGCTTTATCATTCGCGTCAACAATGGTGCCTGTAATACTTACCTCTCCCTGCATTACAGTCCCCTGACCTCTTCGCCCCGGTACCTGTTGTGCCATTAATACAGCGGGGAGAAAAACAGAGGCTAAGATCAATGTCAATGAACTGTTTATCGTTATTTGTCTGATTATACTGCTTAGGGAACTCATGTTTGTTTGTTTTAATTAATTGCGGGCTTCAGACTGTTAGAATGTTTATTATTTAAATAGTTTAATGACGTAATAATATTTTTTAACAAATAACATAGCTTTTCCCTCCCGGGATGTTTTGGATTGATAAATGCCGTTATAAGGGGAAGGTTATTTTTATGTGATTATATTTCGGAGGGTTCTGGATCCGGGAAGGGGAGATTTATAAAATAATCTTGTGCCATTAGTAAGGCAGTATAAGAAGATAAACCTGTTTAATACCTGTCATGGTGACAGTCTGGCGATTTCCCATTTATTTTCCTCATTAAGAATGTATTGAATTCTGTCATTCAGCCTGTCGGGTCGCCCCTGCCAGAATTCAGCAAGGACAGGAGCCAGAATATATCCACCCCAGTAGGGCGGACGGGGGATGGACTTGTTACCGAAATGAGCAGTAATCTTGTGCACTTCTGATTCAAGTGCCTTTCTTGATGAAATGATATTACTTTGCCTGGAGGCCCAGGCACCTGCTTTGCTTCCTTCAGGCCGGGAAGAGAAATATTCATCCGACTCAGAACCTGTAAGTTTATCAACCTCTCCTTCAAATCGTACCTGTCTCTCCAGTTCAGGCCAGTAAAATACCAGGGCTGCTTTGGGATTTTCGTCCAGTTGCTTACCTTTTCTGCTTTCATAATTTGTGAAGAAAGTCAATCCTTTTTCCGACACATCCTTCAGCAGGATAATTCTGGCTGATGGAGAGCCGTTGCTTCCGACGGTAGCCAGAGTCATAGCCGTCGGTTCAAATACCCTGGCAAGTATGGCCTCGTCAAGCCACTTCCTGAATTCTGCAAAAGGAGAGTCATTTACAGAGTCTCCTGAGAGATCCCTCAGGGAATATTCACTCCGGATTGAAGCAAGTTTATGATCCATTGCTTAAGGAATTATGTATAACTAAATGTTATGCAAAATTACATAATACCTTATTAAAAACTCCCAAATTCTGATTATCACCTGCATTTGTGTTCATCGAACCGGATCAGCTTGCGGACTGAATATAACCTTTTGCAGAGCTACGGAATAACATTGGGGAAGCCGGACCGGGAACAGGCATCTTACTTCCTGTTCCATCCTGAAATTTATGGCGATTAGTTTCGCAGGCAGGACACTGGAAGAGTACAAGCTAATGAGAATGCCGGGAGTTTCTGTGTGTGATATTCCAGTGTAAGTCCAGGTGAGGTATCTTATACCTGTGAGATTTTACCCGGCTTAAATCTGCACCAGGGAAGGTTTAGCCAGGCCGGAGATAATCTAAATCAAATTCAGGCAAGAAACTTGATGACAGGCGGGTCAGGTTGACAAATTCATTTTCTTCTTCAATTTGCATCCCTTAAAAACCAAAACCCCTTGCAACGTGATAGTTGAAAGGGGTTTTGTGTACCCGGGGCGGGAATTGAACCCGCACGGCCGCAATGGCCACAGGATTTTAAGTCCTGCGTGTCTACCAATTCCACCACCCGGGCAGGTAAACGATTGTAAAAGTAAAAAAAATGCCGGTTAACTAAAAATAAAAAATTACCACTTGTTATCCTTAAAGTTTCTTTTGGCATTCTAAAAAAAAGCCCGGAATTAATCCGGGACATTTTGAGCGAAAAACGGGACTCGAACCCGCGACCCCGACCTTGGCAAGGTCGTGCTCTACCAACTGAGCTATTTTCGCAATTAGTGATGCAAAGTTAATTTATTTTTCTTTTATTCAAAAAATACTGTCTATTTTATTCCTGAAATTTTTTTAATGTCATTCAGTTTATTCAGGGCTTCAACAGGGGTGAGGTTGTCAATATCCAGATTCATGATCTCTTCCCTTATCTGTTTAAGGACAGGGTCATCGAGCTGATACATGCTAAGCTGGAAACCTTCACGCTGTTCAGCAAGAGATGCGACCGGCTTTGTCAGTGAATTCCGGATATGAGACTTTTCCAGCTCTTTAAGTATATCACCGGCTCTTTTTACGACGCTTTTAGGCATTCCTGCCATCCTGGCAACATGGATGCCAAAACTATGCTCAGTTCCTCCAGTTAACAGTTTGCGCAGAAAAATAACCCTGTTGTCAATTTCTTTAACTGATACATTATAATTTTTGATTCGTTTATAAGAGTTTTCCATCTCATTCAGTTCATGATAATGGGTTGCAAACAGTGTCTTGGCCTTTCCGTTCGGATACTCATGAATATATTCAGCTATGGCCCAGGCAATGGAAATTCCGTCATAGGTGCTTGTTCCCCTGCCTATCTCATCAAGCAGGATCAGGCTGTTAGCCGAAATATTGTTAAGGATGCTGGCGGCCTCATTCATCTCAACCATAAAAGTTGATTCTCCGAGTGAAATATTATCAGAGGCTCCTACCCTGGTGAAAATCTTATCCACAACTCCGATTATTGCCGATGTGGCCGGCACAAAACAACCCATCTGGGCCATCAGGACAATCTGGGCAGTTTGCCTTAACAATGCTGATTTACCAGACATGTTCGGACCGGTAATTATGATGATCTGTTGTTTTTCGTCATCGAGATAAACATCGTTGGCAATATACTCATCTCCATGAGGGAGTTGTTTTTCAATCACCGGATGTCTTCCCGATTTTATATCAATAATTTTGCTGTCATTAACCTCAGGTTTACAATACTTATTTTCAAGAGCCAGTTGTGTAAATGAAATAAGACAGTCGATTTGTGCAATAAGCAGGGCATTGTTCTGGATATCATTTATATGGGAAACAGCATCTTCAACAAGTGCCTGGAAAAGTTCAGTCTCAAGTTTGAATATTTTCTCTTCTGCACCAATTATTTTTTCTTCATACTGCTTAAGTTCCTCTGTAATATATCTTTCTGCGCTAACCAGTGTTTGTTTTCTTATCCACTCCGGAGGTACCTTATCTTTATGGGTATTACGCACTTCTATATAGTAGCCGAAGACATTGTTAAAGCTAATTCTCAGAGATGTAATTCCGGTTTTTTCGCTTTCCCGTTGTTGCAGCTTAATAAGATAATCTTTACCCGAATATAAAATTTCACGAAGTTCATCCAATTCCCGGGAAACGCCTTTTGCAATGACATTCCCTTTCTGGACTGCATTTGAAGGATCCTCCATAAGCCCGGATCCAATTTTGTCTATTAATGTGCTGCAGCTTTCTATCCGGCTTCCTGTCTCTTCAAGAAACTCCTGTCCTGATCCGGAGCAGGTAGTTTTAATATTTACGCAGCATCCAAGGGATGTTTTAAGCTGAACCATTTCACGGGGATTAATCCTGCCGGTTGAAATCTTTGCTGTCAGCCTTTCAAGATCTCCGGTAAGCTTTATCTGAGAAGCAATAAGATCTTTGACTTCCTCGTGTTTTGTGAGGAATTCCACAACATCGAGCCGCTTCCTGATGCTGGCCGGGTCTTTAAGCGGCATACTCATCCATCGTTGCAACATACGCCCCCCCATTGGTGAAAGCGTTTTATCCATAACCGACAGAAGGGTTTTCGCCCCCTCATTTATGGAGTAAAAAAGTTCAAGGTTCCTTATTGTAAATTTATCAAGCCATACATGATTATCAGAATCTATGCGGGAAACAGAGGAAATGTGCCTGACCTGTTCATGCCTTGTAAGTTCAAGGTAATGCAGTATTGCCCCGGCTGCAACAGTCCCATGAAAATATGTGTCAATTCCATATCCCTTGAGTGAACTTGTCCTGAATTGTTTTAAAAGTTTCTCCAAGGCTGTCTGATGATGAAAAGCCCATTCATCCAAAGCATAGGTGTAGAATTTTGTACCGAATGATTTATTAAAAAGGTCATGGGCACCTTTCTGGTACAGGATCTCTTTTGGATCAAAACTATTAATCAGTTTATCGATATACTCTAAGCTTCCCTCTGCAACCAGAAACTCTCCGGTTGTGATATCGAGAAATGCAATGCCGGCCGTGCTTTTACCAAATGAGACGCAGGCAAGAAAATTGTTCTTTTTATGCTCAAGAACATTATCATTAAGTGCTACACCGGGTGTAACCAGTTCTGTAATACCCCTTTTAACAATTTTTTTTGTAAGCTTGGGATCTTCCAGCTGCTCACATATTGCAACTCTCTGGCCCGCTCTTACAAGCTTTGGCAAGTAAGTTTCTATCGCATGATGAGGGAAGCCTGCCAGTTCGACAAATGATGCGGCTCCATTAGCTCTGCGGGTTAAAGTAATTCCCAGTATTTCAGATGCCCTGATCGCATCCTGGCCAAAGGTTTCATAAAAATCGCCAACCCTGAACAGCAGGATGGCATCAGGGTGTTTGGCCTTGATACTACTATACTGCTTCATCAAAGGTGTTTCAGCGTATTTTTCCTGTGTCCCCAAATTATTTCTCGTTAATTTTTTATAAAATTCTTTTTCAGCAAGATATTAATTATTGCCAGTGGAACATAGCCCGAATTTGAGAATCCATTCCGGTAAACAGCTATGGCTTTTGGTGACTGCTAAATTAGTATTTTTCGAAAGAAAATCTGTATCAGTTTAATTAACATAAAATACCATTGTGACCACTGAATATTAAGAAAGCAAGAATGTTTAAAACCCGATTTGATAATAATTTGACAATAAATCAGTTATATTTAGATTAATTTCAATCATGATGATTTTCGCATATTTTCATTTCAAATCGTCACCCGGCTTAAGTGTTATAGCAGACAATACAAGCTATATTATACAAATTTGAAGTCAACACTATATATGTAGCAGGTTGAATTATTTCCATTTTTTAATTCAGCAGTCCTGGAATATGAATTTAATTGCATTATGTGTTTTAAAACAGTACTGAATAAGCTGTTTATACTAAGTTAAATTCGATGTAAGCAAACAGGTCGCAGGGGTCACCCCAGTGAGCCTTTGTAATTGGGGAATCCATAATCTTTCTTTGGAAAATTACTTTTTGGCACGATTAGCGAAACTGCATCTGACAGGGCAATTTATATTCAGATTAAATTACAATAAATTTTTTATGCTGTCAGTTACTTCAAATTGACTATTTTAGATCAATATTTCTCCTTTGAAAAAATAAGAAGCCAGAAATGGTTCATCGAGTACAAATATTTTATTCTCAGGAGGAGCCGCTTCGCTTTCCCATAAATATTTTTTCATCCGTGTTAGTCTGTTTCCGGATAAAAAAATATATATTCATTAGAGCGGGGCACAACCGTTAAGTCAATAATACTTTCATCTTCTATGATCATATTTACCCAAAGTAAAAAAAGATTTGTATTAGCTCTTTACAGAGAAGATAAGGGTATATTTAATTGCGAAAATCACTATCCGTAAATATTTATTTATCAGAGGCCGGTTATTTATCATTTTTTTGTAAGTTAAAATAATCTATATCTTTGGCCCCTGATTAAGTTAAATTCAAGTGGACAACACTATAAATATTTTTATTGTTTTTATTAACCTAAAAATTTACCCATGAGGAAAATTGTTATTTTAAGTTTTATTTCATTGTTTATGCTAACTGCTGTTGCATGGACACAAGGCAGAAATGTAACCGGCCGGGTTACATCTGCTGAAGATGGTCTGGGCATTCCCGGGGCATCTGTTGTATTAAAAGGGACAAGTATTGGTACAGTTACAGATTTCGACGGAATGTACTCTATTTCTGTACCTTCAGCTGAGTCAGTGCTTGTATACTCTTTTGTAGGGATGGAGGCGCAGGAAATCGTTGCCGGCAGCCAGTCTGTTATCAATGTCAGCCTCCAGCCGGCTCTTCTCGATCTCGATGAGGTAGTTGTTGTCGGTTATGGTACCAGGTTAAAATCAGAACTGACAGGGTCTATTGCCCAGGTGAGGGCCGAAGACATTGCCAATACCACACAGCCCAGTTTCGAATCGGCAATTCAGGGAAGGACAGCCGGTGTATACGTGCAGGGGGGGAGTGGAAAGATCGGACAGGCCATCAAGGTCCGTGTCCGTGGTTCTGCTTCAGTATCGGCAAGTAATCAACCATTGTATGTGGTTGATGGTTTCCCGATTATTGCAGAGGACCTTGGTACAGGTACAAATGAGCCTATCAACCCGATGGCTGACCTTAACCCTGCTGACATTGAATCAATACAGGTTCTTAAGGATGCTTCGGCTGCCGCAATTTATGGTTCACGTGCGGCTAACGGGGTGGTTCTTATCACTACAAAACGCGGACTGGAAGGAGCAACACAGATAAATTTCTCAACTCAACTTGGTTTCAGCGAGCCTGCAAATAAGGTCGGTTTCCTTAACAGAGAACAGTATCTTGAACTCTTTGAGTATGCATATCAGTGGGCACCTGTTTTCGGGCCTGACCATGAAGCTGCACTGGATTGGGGATGGGCACACTGGAGAGAAGGAGCTGATGTTAACTGGGAAGATGAGGCATTAAAACGCGGTAACCTGCAACAGTATGATCTTTCTGCCAGAGGTGGAACCGCAACTACCAGATACTATGCAGCACTTTCCTATGTTGATCAGGAGGGTATCCTGCTGGGGAATGAATATAACAGGATAAGCGGCCGTCTGAATCTTGATCAGGATGCAACAGACAGACTTGCTTTTGGAATGAACCTGAATTTTGTTAGGTCGGAAACCAACAGGGTGGCCAATGATAATGCTTTTGCAACTCCTCTTCAGATGATTGCACTGCCACCTATCAATCCTACCCATGACCCGGTTACTGGTGAATTGAACAACAGAACGGCATATGCAAATGGCTTGATTCCTGCAAAGTACAGTAATTTTGACCAGGAAGTTTACAGAACCATAGGTAATGTTTTTGCGAACTACAGTATCCTGCCCAATCTCCAGTTCCGTTCAGAGTGGGGAGTTGATGTATACGCACAGCGTGAAATCGGATACCAGGGTCGTCTCACAAATGATGGAGGTCCTACAGGTGTCGGAAGCGACAGAACGGTAACAATGAGGAGCTTAAGTACCAACAATTATCTTACATTTGACCATAACTTTGCAGATGTATTTGATCTTAACCTTGTTGGTGGTATGAGCTTCCAGGATGCCAATCAGGATATTGCATCAATCACTTCACGGAACTTTCCCAATGATCGTTTTAGAAGACTGGCAAGTGCATCTGAAATTGCAGCAGCATCATCAACAGGAACCCGTTATAGCTATGTATCATATTTCTCAAGGGCCAATATTAGTATTCAGGGCCGATACCTGTTATCATTAAGTGGACGTTTTGACGGTTCCTCCAGATTCAGTGCTGACAACAGGTATGGTTTCTTTCCTGCAGCATCAGCTGCCTGGATAATGACCAACGAGAATTTCATGGAGAATTCAGGAGTTCTTAGCTTTCTTAAACCCCGTGTAAGCTGGGGTATTGTAGGTAACTCCGAGATTGGCAATTTTCAGTACCAGGCACTTTACCAGGCCAGTAACTACGCAGGCCTGTCAGGTATGATCCCCACAAGTGTGCCGAGTCCGGATCTTAGATGGGAAACTACCTATCAATCAGATTTTGGTCTTGACTTTGGGTTTCTTGATAACCGTATTACCGGTGAAGTTGACTATTACATCAAAAACACAGAGGATCTGCTTCTTAGTGTAAACCTGCCCGGAACATCAGGGTTCAATAACGTGACACAGAACGTCGGTAATCTTGAGAACAAGGGATGGGAGTTTGCACTTAATACAGTGAATTTTACCGGAGAGTTCCAGTGGAATACAAACTTTAATATTGCTTTCAACAAGAATGAGGTTACCAACCTTGACGGACAGGTAATTCAGATTGGAAACAGCCGTGCGATGGAAGGACAACCCCTTGGAGTTTTCTGGATGCCGGTTTATGCAGGTGTTGATCCTGAAAATGGAGATGCTCTGTTTTATACTGATGATACTCAAACAGAAACCACTACCAGTCTGCAAACTGCTGAACATCAGGTGGCCGGTGATCCAAACCCCGACTTTATGGGTGGATTGACGAACACATTCAGTTACAGGGGGTTTGATCTTAGCGTACTGTTTCAATTTGTTTCCGGCAATGATATTTTCAATGCAGGCCGCCAGTGGCAGGCTGATGGTATATCATGGAAGGACAATCAGACACTGGATTTCTATGAAAACCACTGGAGAGAACCTGGAGACAATGCCAAGTACCCTCAACCCAGATGGCTGGATGGTAACGGTTACGGTGTGTCATCTATGCTGATCTTTGACGGATCATATATCAGGCTTAAGGATGCTACTTTAGGTTATACACTGCCTTCCAGCCTCGTTTCAAGGGCCAATATTGCGAGTGTAAGGATCTTTGCCAAAGGACTTAATCTGCTGACATGGACTGAATATCCGGGATGGGATCCGGAAGCCAACTTTGTTGGTACAGGTCCTTCTGCACAGACACAGAACATCCTTCAGGGACGTGATTTTTATACGGCTCCGCAGCCAAGGTCTATAACTTTCGGCTTGACAATGGGTTTCTAAAAGGAGGAAAGAAACAGATATTAAAAATGAAAAAAGAGATAAATATGAAAAATACAAGAATATTTAAAATACTCAGCATCTTTGTCCTTGCTGTCTTTATTGCCTCGTGCGATAAATACATGGATATTGACCCCCAACAGTCAATTTTTGCTGATGATGCACTTACCAATGAAGGCATGATAAGTGCCCTGAATGGTGCATACAGCCGTATTGCTGGCCCGGAACTTTTTGCGGGCAGTTCGATTTTTCACTCAGACCTTCTGGGTGACGACGGTGACGCCGACTGGGTAGGTACTTTTATCGGCTATAGATGGATGGCAGGTAAAACACTTGGAGCCAGTGAAGGTACAATAACCGGCAAATGGCTGGCCGGATACAGGGCAATAAACTCAGTCAATACAGTACTGGAAAACCTGGAGGTTGTCAATGAAAATTCCAGGGTTAGGATTGAAGGTGAAGCGAAGTTCATAAGGGGGATTGTATATTTTGAACTGGTTCGTTTCTATGGGTTACCATATGAGCCCGGGCAAACCAATTCTCAATTAGGAGTTCCTCTTATTCTTAATACCTTCCCGGCACTTCCGTCACCCGATGCTAATGTTTCCAGGGCTCAGGTTGAGGATATATATGTCCAGATTTTAAGTGACCTAAACGATGCAAAGGCACTTCTGACACCCAGTATCGCTGGTGGTAACGGAGGTCGTGCAACAAGTACTGTTGCAAGTGCTTTTCTTTCAAGGGTGTATATGACAATGGGAATGTTTGAAGAGGCAGCTCAGGAAGCAGATATTGTTATTGAACAGTTTGGAGGCGAGAGTGCCTTGAATGATGCTCCCCGTTCGGCTTTTAACAATGACAATTATACTTCAGAGGATGTTTTCATGATCAACCAGAATATCAACAGCCATGCCGGACAGGCAAATGACGGAATAGGCACATTCTTTGCCAGTCTGCCGGGCTATGGTCGTGGTGATATGCACATTACGCAGAAACATATTGACAGGTATGAAGAAGGTGATCTTCGCGGACAGGTTATGGAAAATATACCTGCACTGAACCCGTCAATAGCCGATGTAAACCAGATGTTTTATATTGGCGTGGCTACAAATGGCGGAGGAATTATGTCGTCCAAATGGGGTAAGTTTGATGCAAATATTAATGTTATCCGCCTGGCGGAAATGTTCCTTACACGTGCCGAAGCCAATTTCGAAAATGGAAGTACTATTGGAGCCGAGCCTGTAGATGATATCAATGTAATTCGTCGCAGGGCAGGGTTAGAAGATGTTGGTTCTGTTGGTATGGAAGATATACGCAGGGAGCGCCGTCTTGAACTGGCATGGGAAGGTCACAGGCTGCATGACCTCAGGCGCTGGAAAGGTACTCTCTTTGAAGGTACTGATAATGAAATTCCATATAATTCACCGCGTCTGGTATTACCAATACCTCAGAGGGAAATTGATGTGAATGATAACCTCGAACAGAATCCGGGTTATTAATACAATAGATTAATCTCATTAAAAAAGCTGCTTTTGGGCAGCTTTTTTAATTTACATATGTTACCGGCAATTTTGCGGTGAGTGATTAAATATTAAACAGGATCAATAAAATCGCTTCCAGGTAACCCATATTCCTCAACCATTTTGATTTCCATTTCCTCCAGCCGGTCAAGTATCGGGTTATATATTTCCGGTATAACCGGAATATGGACACCCCTGGCGTTTATCTTATTATTAAGGATCATTTCAACTCCGATTGCCGCAGGCAGTGCGACGGTTCGGGCAATTGAAGTATCAGTTGCAGGTGTGCCAAAGTCAAGCATGGTCGATTTTATAACTTCCCTGGTGCCGCCTGGAAATGATGCAAGGAAGATATGTTGCATTGCCACCATGTCCCGTTCTTTATGGCCAAGCATCATTTTTTCGATCATGAGGTCCGATACAATTTCAAAGGGTGAATCAACTCCCCTGTTCACAGGTGTATCAGAGAAAAGTCCAAGCCATTCCATCGCCTTGACCGGCAATGAATCAGGTTTAATTCCCAGGTGGAGGGCCACCTTATTGTCAATTTCACCTGGAAGGTCTTCATTTATCATATATGCCATAAATTCTGCATAACTCATTCCAGTGAAATCTTTCTTTTCATCGGATATCAGTCTGAGTTTTTTCATAGAATCAAGTATTTCACACCATCCGGGATAGCGGAAAGTACCTCTGATCATAGTCCTTGTATTGGGAATCCCGTATAATTCAATATATGGAAGGGAATCACGGTTTGGATAAACCTCCAGTTGGCCAATTTCAGGGAAGTTAAGTTTCAGAGGAGCTTTAAAAAGATCCTCTGTTGGAATTTTGACAACTTTCCGGTTTCTGAGAAACTGGCCGTTATTGTTTCCTGCCATTACAACACCTTTAGGACTCCATGAGAATTTATACCTAAAAGGATTATCAGCAGCCTCCGGAGCAGGAAGTGCACCACATATTGAATAGAATCCTTCTATTTGTCCTCCTCTGCCATGCACGTTGTCAATGATGCGCATTGCCGACATATGGTCAATCCCGGGGTCTAGTCCGAGTTCATTCAGAATAATGATACCCGCTTCCCTGGCCTGCCGGTCAAGAGCCTTCATTTCCGGTTTTACATACGAAGTAGTTACCATGTTCCTTTTATGCTTCAGGCAATATCCTGCAACAAGCACATGAAATGTCCAGGGAAGCAGGCTGACTGTAAGATCATGTTCAGAAATCATTTTATCCAGCCCCGGCTCATCGTCTACAGTCCACGCCAGGGCAGTACCTCCGGAATGGCTCCCTATCATCGATTCTGCCTTTGATTTTGTTCTGGTTGCTACAGTAACTTTTATTCCCTTATCGAGAAGGTAGGTTACAATCGGCTTTACTACCATGCCTGCTCCGAGTATCAAGACTTTGTGCATACACTATCTGTTTTAAATTTTGTTTAAACGGAAATAGAACTTACGACGAAAGTATAAAGATTATTATTTGGCACTCATGATTAGAATCATGCATTATCGTCTCATTTTATGTTCCATAGCATCCTTCTCCATTCCCGCCGGTGGATGGTTAATGGGCTGTATCTGTAAATATTGATAATAAAATTTAATGAAGGAAATAAAGGTAAAAATCTTTAGTAAGAGCCTTGAACTCTTCTGAGTATTCATGACGTTTTTCCAGTTCGATCACTATATCTGACTTTTTCACATCACCCTTATTGCGCATAAACTCCACCAGAAGACGTTTAGGTGACTTGCCCGGATTGGGACGCACATATGTTATTTTCCTCAAGAACAGGTTTTTAAGTTCCGCTTTCCCGATAAACAACATTGCCTCAGGTACAGGCATTATCATGCAGTAGCTTCCATCGGGATTCAGGAGGTTTGTAACACCATCAATCAGGTCGTCCATTGATAATGAATGTGAATGCCGGGCCACAGATCGTTCAGCGGCAGGATTAAGCAATGAGTTCTGAAAGTATGGAGGGTTTGCAACTATCATATCATAAGTTTTGTTACACTGCTTCCAGTAATCCTGAAATGATATGTGATGCATTGCAAATCTTGATTTCCAGGGACTGTTTTCTGCATTCGCAAGCGCCTGTCTGTAGCTTTCACTGTCAATTTCAATAGCATCTATAAAGCAATCCGGGTTCCGCTGGGCCAGCATAATAGCAATTAATCCGCTACCTGTCCCGATATCCAGAACTGAACCGGCATTATTAACATTGCACCAGGCTCCCAGAAGCACACCATCGGTGCCCACCTTCATGGCGCATTTATCATGATAAATATCAAATTGCTTAAAACGGAAAGGCTTCATGTTTCAGGAAAATCATTATGCTTCTGCGGGTAATTAAGGTTGCATGATTTTTAACCATATTTCCTTATTTTTATGCCCACCAAATTAAGGAAATGAAATTAAATATGGATGAGTTGAAAGAGTTCCTTGATGAAAAGGTTGAATTTTTTAACCGGCCTTCCTTCATTGAATCAGATCCAATTAGTATTCCACATCAATTTACGGAGAAAGAAGATATTGAAATAGCCGGATTTCTTGCAGCCACAATTGCATGGGGTAACAGAAAGATGATTCTGAGAAATGCAAACCGGATTATGGAATTACTTGACCATTCACCATATGAATTCATATTGAATTCGAGTGATAGGGAACTGGAGAATGTCGGTAGTTTTGTTCACAGGACATTTAATTCCACCGATCTGTTATATTTTTTGAAGGCATTGCAGCACATCTACAAGACCAAAGGGGGTTTTGAATCTGTCTTCAAAACTTATCGCACGAATGATTCGCTCCAACCTGCTATACATGAATTACATAAGATTTTTTTTGAACTTCCGCATGAAAAGAGAACTGAGCGACATGTATCTGATCCATATAAAGGATCAGCAGCTAAGAAGCTGAATATGTATTTGCGGTGGATGATCCGCAGCGACAATAATGGAGTAGATTTTGGCATATGGGACTCAATATCCCCATCTATATTATCATGCCCTCTCGATGTCCATTCCGGAAATGTGGCCAGGAAACTGGGACTGTTAAAGCGCAAACAAAATGATGCAAAGGCAGTTGCCGAACTGGATGAAGTTTTAAGAAGTTTTGACTCAGACGATCCTGTTAAATATGATTTTGCATTATTTGGATTGGGTGCTATTGAAAAATTTTGATAGAAAAAAGAAAAATCTTTATAGCTTTGCAGCCTCTTACCTGAAAACAAATATTCACATATGAGTGGTTTTTTTGGAGCTGTTTCAAAAAAGAATTGTGTCGCTGAAGTTTTTTATGGCACTGATTATCATTCCCATCTGGGAACAAAGAGGGGAGGACTGGTTTTTTATAATCCCCGGGAAGGGTTTCAAAGGTCTATTCATAATCTTGAGAATTCTTACTTCAGGACCAAGTTCGAGTCTGATCTGAAAGATTTTGAAGGTAATTCCGGTCTTGGCATTATTAGCGATACTGACCCCCAGCCAATATTACTGGATTCGCATCTCGGCAAATTTGCGATAGTTACAGTAAGCAGGATCGTTAACCTTGACAACCTTGCTGCCGGCTTTCGGAGCAAAAAAAAGCATTTCACCGGAAATTTCGAGGGGAATATAAATCCCACTGAAGTTGTGGCAAATCTGATCTGTGAAGAAGATGATTTTGTATCAGGAATTAAGCATGTTTATGAAAGAATTCAGGGGTCCTGCTCTCTTCTGATACTTACACCCGACAGGATTATTGCAGCAAGAGATAATCTGGGACGCACACCGGTTGTTATCGGAAAAAAAGAAGGAGCATACGCTGTAGCATCAGAGACAACTTCCTTTCCTAATCTGGGATATGAGACTGATTACTTTATTGGTCCGGGAGAAATTGTTGAGGTTAGAGAAGACAGTATCACTGTATTAAAGCCTGCTGGTGAGAGGATGCAGGTTTGTGCCTTCCTTTGGGTCTATTTTGGTTACCCAACTTCTTATTACGAAGGGATTAACGTTGAGGAAAGCCGCTACCGGTGTGGTGCAGCTCTTGCTAAAAGAGACAATATTAATGCTGATTTTGTTTCCGGCATACCTGATTCGGGAGTTGGACATGCGATTGGCTACAGTAATGAAAGATGTGTTCCCTATAAAAGGGCATATACAAAATATACACCCACGTGGCCAAGGAGCTTCATGCCTTTTAAGCAGGAAACACGTGAACTGGTAGCAAAAATGAAGCTGATTCCCAACAAATCAATCATTAAAGGAAAAAGTATTATTTTTTGCGATGACTCAATAGTAAGAGGAACTCAGTTAAAGGATACTGCAAAAGATCTGAGGATGGCAGGAGCAGGAGAGTTACACATGCGTATTGCCTGTCCGCCATTAAGTTTTTCCTGCGACTTTCTTAATTTTTCACAGTCGAGGACCTCTCTGGAACTTGCTACCAGGAAGGCTGTTACACAACTTGAGGGTGAGATTAAAAACATGGAAAAGTATTCTTTACCGGGAAGTGACCATTATAATGCCATGGTAGAGCAGATCACAAAAAATATGGGAATTGACTCTCTTATTTACCAGGATATCAGTGATCTGGTAATGGCCATTGGTCTCCCAAAGGAAAAACTTTGCACCCATTGCTGGGATAATTCCAGTTACTTTTAATTAACATATCAGATTAAAGTGCTTAATACCGATTGATTGCCCATGAAATATTCATCCGAATAATTTAAAATTATTAATCTATTTATAAGTAAGTTACAATTGCTAATCACGTGGTCGCCGCGGATGGATCACCCATGGATTATTCGTTTCTTTTTGTGTGCCCTGGTTCTTGGGAGATTCATCTTTTTATATTGCCACTGAATCTGGACGATTAACTGTCCGGTATTTATTGTACCTTTCTCCTGTAAAAAACAAGAAGTTAAAATTTTGTAGATAAAATACAAAATTTTAACTTACAGGAGGAACCGCTTCGCTTTCCCATGATTTTTTTTTATCCGGCTGTTTGTATTTTCGGATAAAAAAAATTCATGTACATTTGCACCTCTTTTCAAAACTTTTCTTTCAGGATAAATTTCAAATTTTATTTCATTATGATTTCAGTTTCTCAACTGGGTATTCAATTCGGTAAGCGTGTTTTGTTCAAGGATGTGAATATGAAATTCACCCCGGGCAATTGCTATGGTATTATTGGGGCAAATGGAGCCGGAAAGTCAACCTTCCTGAAAATGCTGTGTGGTGATATTGAATACTCTAAAGGACATGTAGATATGGGGCCCGGCGAGAGACTTTCCGTACTTCGTCAGAACCACTCACAATATAATGATTTTACGGTCCTCTCTACAGTTCTGATGGGGCATACAAAACTGTGGGATGTGAAGAATGAAAAAGATTCTATCTACTCCAAAACTGATTTCAGTGAGGAAGACGGATTAAAGGCTGCTGAACTGGAGTCATTATTTGCAGAAATGGACGGGTGGGATGCCGAGAGCAATGCAGCCAGTCTGCTCAGCGGACTAGGTATTGGTGAAGATCTGCACGGGAAATTAATGAGTGAGCTTGAAGGAAAGGAAAAGGTGAAGGTTCTCCTTGCCCAGGCTCTTTTTGGAAAACCTGACAACCTGCTTCTGGATGAACCTACCAACGATCTTGACCTTGATACAGTAAACTGGCTTGAGAATTATCTTGCCAATTTTGATAACACCGTGCTTGTTGTTTCTCATGACAGGCATTTTCTGGACTCGATATGTACGCATATAGTTGATATTGATTTTAATAAAATCCAATTGTTTCCCGGTAATTACACTTTCTGGTATGAATCCAGTCAGCTTGCATTGCGCCAGCAAATGTCTCAGAATCAGAAAGCTGAGGAACGTAAAAAAGAATTGCAGGATTTTATTGCCCGGTTCAGTGCAAATGCTTCAAAGTCAAGGCAGACTACAAGCAGGAAAAAGATGATCGAGAAGCTGAATATTGAAGAGATAAAACCTTCGACCCGTAAATATCCCGCCATCATATTTACCCCTGAACGTGAACCCGGAAACAGTATAGTAGATGTAAGCGGCCTGACCAAAAGCCTTAATGGGACTCTTCTTTTCAAGGATCTGAATTTCTCATTGCAAAAAAATGATAAGGTAGCATTCCTTTCGAGGGACTCCAGGGCAATGACTTCACTTTTCCGGATATTAAAGGGACATGAGAAAGCAGACAGCGGAACGTATACATGGGGGCAGACGATTTTGAAGGCTTATCTTCCTCTTGAATATGAAGATCTTTTTGAAAGTCAGATAACACTTGTTGACTGGCTGGCTCAATATACCACAGATACAACGGAACTTTACCTGAGGGGATTCCTGGGGAAGATGCTGTTTTCCGGAGAGGAGATATACAAAAAGGTAAATGTATTATCAGGGGGTGAGAAGGTGAGATGCCTGATAGCGCGTATGATGGTTCGCAATGCCAATGTTATGCTGCTCGATAATCCCACCAACCACCTCGACCTGGAATCAATACAGGCTTTTAATAATACACTGATTAAATTCAAGGGCAATATTCTTATGTCATCACATGACCAGAAGTTTATCCAGACAGTATGCAACAGGATTATCGAGATCGGGCCGGGAGGGATGATCGACAAGCAGATGGATTATGATGAGTATATAAACGATGAGAATCTGAAAGTGCAGCGAAATAAGTTGTATAAATAAAGCAGGTTTTTATTAGAAAAATTTCACGGCAGTTAATCCTGACAATATAAAAATTGCCGGATATAACCTCTCACACCAGAAAGCTCCATTGGCAATATCAGAAATATTCTTAATCAGGCTCTTAATTGTTATTATAAAACGGCGTCAACCGGCTCAAAGGTCCGACGGCGGAACTTTACGATAAACCATTACACGAAACCTTTCGCTCATCGGCTAACCTGACATGATGCAGCAAAGTTAGATATGTAGTTATTTTGATTATTGTCATTGTATCCGGACAATTTCTGCATATATTTGTTTTACATAGCCTAATACAGCTAAAAATCCTGCATTGGATAACTGAATTGTAAATCATTAAAACTACAAGTATGTCTGAAATGAGAAAAATCATTCTGGAAGACCATGAGATGCCAACACAATGGTATAACCTTGCAGCTGATATTGATGTTCCTCCTTATATGGGGCCTGAAGGGGAAGTGCCGCCGGAAGCATGGGCCCCGGTTTTCCCTATGAACCTGGTTGAGCAGGAATACAGTAAGGAAAGGTGGATTGACATTCCCGGTGAAGTGCAGGATCTGTTGAAATTGTGGCGTCCTTCCCCGTTATACAGGGCATTTAATCTTGAGAAGGCTCTGGGTACTCCGGCGAAAATTTTTTATAAAAATGAGAGTGTTTCACCGGCTGGCAGTCATAAGCCAAACACTGCCGTAGCTCAGGCCTGGTATAACAAGCAATATGGAATAAAAAAACTGACTACAGAGACAGGTGCAGGGCAGTGGGGTAGTGCCCTGTCGTTTGCATGTGCACTGGTAGGCCTGGAATGTAAAGTCTTTATGGTGCGTATTAGTTTTGACCAGAAACCTTTCCGTAAACTTATGATGCAGACCTGGGGCGGAGAATGTGTAGCCAGTCCGAGTAATGAAACAAAAGCAGGACAAGCAATGCTCGAAAAATATCCTGATACATCGGGCAGCCTGGGAATGGCTATCAGCGAGGCAATAGAGGCAGCAGTTACCGATCCTACAGGAGAAACCAGGTATTCACTTGGCAGCGTAACAAATTTTGTATGTCTTCACCAGACAATAATTGGCCTGGAAACCAAAAAGCAACTTGCAAAGGCCGGGATCAAAAAACCTGATATTATTATAGGTTGTGCAGGGGGAGGCAGTAATTTTGCCGGCTTATCCTTCCCTTTTACCTATGACAAAATTCATGGAGCAGATATAGAGATAATCCCGGTAGAACCGTATTCCTGTCCCACGTTGACCAGGGGAGATTATGTATATGACCATGGAGATACTGCGAAAATGGTACCGCTTGTTGCTATGTTCTCTCTTGGACATACTTTTATGCCCCCTCCGATCCATGCAGGGGGATTAAGATATCACGGTATGTCCCCACTTGTAAGCAAGGCCGTTATTGATGGATTAATGACGCCCAAAGCTCTTCATCAGATCGAATGCTATGAAGCAGGACTGCTCTTTGCCAAAACTGAGGGAATTATACCTGCCCCGGAAACGACTCATGCAATTGCTGAAACAATAAATCAGGCTAGAAAAGCGAAAGAGGAAGGGAAAGAGAAGGTTATAGTGTTCAATTTCAGCGGTCATGGATTAATGGATCTTGCAGGCTATGATAAATATCTCAGCGGTCAGCTTACAAATTATGAGCTGCCCGAAGATGTGATAAAAGAAAATCTTGCTGAACTGGCAAGTCATCCTAAACCAAGGTACTGATCAGGTTGTTTTGTTAACTTGACATACTGATGTGGCCGGTTTGTTTATCTCCTTGTTTCATCGACTATCCTGCCATCATGCATTGTAAGGCAGCGATCTGCCATTTTGGCCAGGTCCAGATCATGAGTAACGATAATGATTGTCTGATTGAATTTTTCTCTCAGTGAGAAAAAAAGACTGTGCAATTCATCCTTGTTTTTAGAATCAAGGTTACCTGAAGGTTCATCTGCCAGCAATACAGCCGGTTCATTTATCAGTGCCCTGGCGACAGCCACTCTCTGCTGCTCACCACCGGACAACTCCTTTGGTTTATGATCTATTCTTTCATGCAGATTAAGAAAATCCAGTATTTCCATGGCTTTCTCTTCAGCTTTTCCAGAGGGAATCTTTGCAATGTAAGCCGGCATACAAACATTTTCGAATGCCGTAAATTCAGGCAGCAGGTGATGGAACTGAAAGACGAACCCGATATTTTTATTTCTGAATCCGGCAAGCTGCTTGTCATTCAGGGTCCGGTAGTCGGTATTGTTTATGATCACCTTGCCATTATCCGGTTTACTTAGTGTGCCAAGTATCTGGAGAAAAGTGGTTTTTCCTGCACCACTGGCACCTACAATTGATATAACCTCTGCCTTTTCAACGACAAGGTCTATCCCTTTAAGCACCTGAAGCTGACCGTAAGATTTGCTGATTCCTTCTGCCTTGATCATTAAAACGGGTTTAAGATATTTATATTTGAGGAACTCTCTTTAATTATGTTTGGAAAACAAGAATAATATATAAAAAATATGAACTTAATAAAACAAATCCTTTCCATTTGTTAAGATTTGCCTTACCGTATGGCAACATAAACAATATCAGAAGCACTGATATTGCGAGCATCCAGTGAACATCAAATCTCATATCAATACTAACCGGTATTGATTTGATCAGGCTGGTAACGCCCAGAATACCCAGAATATTAAAAATATTTGACCCTATGATATTTCCTATTGATATGTCAAGTTGCTTTTTCAGGGCAGCAATAACTGAGGTTGCCAGTTCCGGAACACTTGTGCCGAATGCTATTATCGTGACTGAAATTACTCTTTCGCTTACTCCGTATCTGGAAGCAATAGCCTCTGCACCGTCAACAAGCCATGTAGCCCCAAAATATAATCCGGCAGAGGAAATAAGGAGCAATAAAACCGACACTGCCACCGAAAATCTGGCTTTGGCAAATACATGCTCTACCCGGGACATTTCAATTCTTGACTTTTTTACAGACCATAAAATGAAAACCATAAGCAGAAACAAGAATACTGAACCCTCGAAAAACGATAATATGCCGTTCAATACAAACAGATAGAATAAAATGCTGGCCAGCATCATAAAGGGCCAGTCAAATCGTACAGAGTTCTTGTTAACCGGAATATTTATTATAAGGGCAGTTAAACCCAGCACAAGTGCAATATTGGAAATATTTGAACCAACAACATTACCTATGGCTATGTCGGGATGATCCTGTAATGCTGCTTTTATGCTTACTACAAGTTCAGGTGCGGAGGTCCCCAGCGAAACAAAGACAACTCCAATTACCAGCATTGAGATTCGTAAATGGGTTGAGAGAGCTACTCCGCTTTTAACAAGCAGATCACCACTTATGAGTAAGACAGTAAAACCAAGGATCAGATAAAAATAATCCATTTTACAAACGTTAAGAGTCCCCCGTCATGATTTGCCGGGAGACTCAGAATTATTCGGGAAAGTGCCCGGAGAAGAAAAGGCCAGTCGTTTAATCTTCGGACTATTCTTTATTATCGTTTTTTTCATTCAGTTTATCACCACCTGTGCCCGGATCAGCTGACTTCCCGGTTTTCCCTTTTTTTCCCGATTTTGCTGTACTTCCCGATTTTGATGTATTCCCGGTTGTCACTTTATTCCCGGCTGTTTCTGTATTCCCGGCTGTTTCTGTATTTCCGGTTGTCACGGCTGTATCTTTTATGCTCTCTTCGGAAGCTTCTCCCTGAAATGATGTGTCTTCGATCTTCTCTTTCACTTCATCAATATCTTTCCGGATCTCTTCGGTCTCCTTTGCATCGGTGGTTTCTTCAAGCTTCTCTTTAACTTCTTCAATATCCTTACGGTTCTCATAGGCATTTTCGGAAGTATCAATCAGCTTATCTTTCACATCATCAATATCTTTCCTGAACTCATTTGCCGTCTTGCGGATATCAGAGGTGCTGTCATGAAGTTCCTTTTTAATATCTTCTGTAGCCCTTTTAAATTCCTTCATTCCCTTGCCAAGTCCTTTCGCAAGTTCAGGAATCTGCTTGGATCCGAAAAGAAGCAGGACAACAACCAGAACTATGAAAATCTCTGCTCCGCTAATGAACAATATACTTGTCATCATTTTGATTTAATTTGCTTTTGTTTCAATTGTTTAAGTTTTCCAATAGAATCAAATACAACTGGTGTTGCAATGAAGAGTGAAGAGTAAGTACCAACTACCACACCTATAAGCAGGGCAAAGATAAATCCGCGAATAACCTCTCCTCCGAAAAGAAAGATGGCAAGGAGAACAAAGAATGTACTTAAAGAAGTACTAAAAGTCCTGCTCAGAGTACTGTTAAGAGCCAGGTTGTAAATGTCGCTTCTTTCGCGTTTCGGATAGAGCTTAAAATATTCCCTTATCCTGTCAAACACAACCACCGTATCATTAATTGAGTAACCCACAACCGTCAGGATAGCTGCAATAAAGGCCTGATCGATCTCGAGTGAGAATGGAAGCACTCCATGAGCTATTGAGAAAATACCGAGAACGATAAGGACATCATGACCAACTGCAGCAACAGCACCCAGTCCGAATTGCCAGTTTTTGAACCTTATGAACATATACAGGAACATTATAACAAGGGCGAAGAACAGGGCATATAATGCCTGAGCTCTTATATCGGCTGCTATCGAAGGCCCCACTTTTTCAGATGCCTGACGGTAATCAGTCATAAAACCGGCAAAGGTCACTTCATCTCCCAGATAAGGCTGTAATCCTTCATATAGCAGTTGTTCTATTTCCTGATCAACTTCTGCGTTATCTTCATCAATTCTGAAGTTCGTGGAAATTCTGACCTGATCATCACCTCCAAAGGTAATCACCGCAGTTCCCTCTCCGAAGACATTAAACAGGGAGCCCTGGATGTCGGTGGTGTTGACAGGTTCGTCAAACCGGACTATATATGTCCTTCCTCCGGTAAAATCAATTCCCAGGCTTAGACTCCTTGTGAAAAGGGATACAATTCCAAGAGTGATTATCACCGCCGAGATGATATAAAAGACTTTACGCTTTTCAATAAACTTTATGTGAACCTTGCTGAATGCATTTTCAGTAAGTCTGGTAGCAAAAGTGATAGTCTTGTTTCGGTCAAGGAACCAGAGGAAAATAAGCCTGGTTATGAAGATCGCAGAGAAAAGTGATGTGCAAATTCCGATAATCAGGGTAGTTGCAAAACCCTGGATTGGTCCGGTACCAAAAATATAAAGGATGATTGCGGTAAGCAGGGTTGTTACGTTGGCATCGATAATCGCAGAGTAGGCGTTTTTATAACCATCGGAGACTGCCAGCCTGAGGCCTTTTCCTGCCCTCAGCTCTTCCCGTATCCTTTCAAAGATAAGCACATTGGCATCGACCGACATGCCTATTGTAAGTACTATTCCGGCAATACCGGGAAGTGTTAATACAGCCCCGATAGAGGCAAGAACACCCATAATAAAGAATAGGTTGACAATAAGTGCTATGTCGGCAACTACGCCTGCCTTTCTGCTATAGTAAAGGACCATGTATAAAAGAACTACAAGGAAGGCAATCAGAAATGAACTAAGACCTGCATTAATAGCCTCCTGTCCGAGTGACGGACCAACAATTGCTTCCTGTATAATCCTGGCAGGGGCCGGCAGGGCACCAGACCTGAGAACGTTCGCAAGATCCTGAGCTTCATTAATCGAAAAGTCACCCATTATCTGCGATCTGCCGCCGGTTATCTCCTGGTTTACATTTGGTGCAGAATAGACATAATCATCGAGCACTATAGCAATACTTTTGCCTATGTTCTCCTTTGTCAGTCTGGCCCAGGTCCTTGCTCCCTCTGCATTCATTGCCATAGTTACTTCAGCAACGGCTTGTGTCTGACCAAATTCAACGCGTGCATCGGTTATAACACCGCCGTCAAGGGGCGGTCGTCCGTCTCTGCTTGTAACCTTAATGGCATGTAATTCATAAAATGATTCAGTAGCATCATATCTCGGAGGCTTAACTCCCCATAAGAACCTTACGTTACGAGGAAATAGCTGACGCACCTGGGGAATGTTAAGCAACTGATTTACTCTGGCTGTGTCAGTGTATTCAGCCAGTCCGATTACAGAACCTCTCATCAGCTGTCCGTCAGGTCCTGTGCTCGGATTGAGTATGCTGAACAGCGGATAGTCAATTAGCAGCTGATCAGGTGACATTTCAAGTGAAGGATCGTCTGAGTCACCTCCGAGAATATCGAGCAATGACTCTTCCTCCGGAGTGAGTTCCTGTGGGACCTCAGCATCCTGCACTTCTGGTTCCGCCTCTGCAGTTTCTTCAATTTCAACGGGAGCACCATTACCGCTTAAAGCCCTACGGGCTTCTTCCACTTCTTTAATTCGTTCATTTGCCTGAAGAAGATATGGATATATTTCAGGGTTATCAAAAGTTTCCCAGAATTCAAGATTTGCAGTTCCCTGAAGAAGTGAGCGAACCCTTTCAGGTTCTTTTACTCCCGGAAGCTCAACAAGAATCCGACCATGAGTTTCAAGCTTCTGTATATTTGGTTGTGATACACCAAACCTGTCAATACGGGTTCGCAGGATGTTAAAAGAATTATCAATGGCATTTTCCGCCTCAGTGCGGATTACACTGAGAACCTCCTGGTTGGAAGAGTTATATGTAATCCTGTCACGCAGTTCGACGGTGCTGAAAATGGCAGCCATCTGTGCATTCGGGTCGACAGCTTCAAATGCCCTTCCAAAGAGGGTAATAAAATCGTCTGTGCTTGTTTTCTCGTATTCGCGTGCCAGATTAAGTGCATCAACAAAAGTCGGGTCTGTACTGTAATTCGATAGTGCCCTGATTATCTCGTATGAAGATATTTCCAGGGTGACGTTCATTCCGCCCCTCAGATCCAGTCCGAGATTTATTTCCCTCTCTTTTGCTTCCCTGTAAGTATATTGACGTATTCCGAGAAAATTATAAACTGTCTCTCTCATCATCGAGTCCAGGTATGCTTCTTCTCTTGCAGGGTCTCCCTGTGCATAGACAGCTGCGTCTTTTTCAACCTGACGAGTGACGTAAGTGAAGGTTAACTGGTATAAACTTACAAGTGCCAAAGCGATTGCAAGCAGCTTTATTGCTCCTTTATTCTGCATTTCTTAGTTAATTTACGAATTACAAATTATAATTATTCCTCAACTCTTAAATTGTGGCGCAAATATATTATTTTTTTTTGTAAACCCACGGATTAGAGTCAATCAAATGAGGCTTATTCCTAAAACTTTACAATTGCTTTTTTATTTTAGGGGATATTCATTTAGGTAGTTTGATCTGTGGACTTACTGCCATTTAGGGGGTTTGAAAATTTGCATTGAATCAAGCACACCCATGAGTGACCGGACTTCATTCGCAGATTGGACGAGGAGTTCTTTTTCAGATTTATCGAGACTTAATTCAATCACTTTTTCAACGCCGTTTTTGCCAAGAATGACAGGTACACCAAGGAAAATATCTTTGAGTCCATACTCCCCGTTAAGGTAGGTGCATACAGGGAAGACATGTTTCTGATCGCGGCCGATGGCTTCAACCATCTGAGCTGCTGCAGCTCCTGGTGCATACCATGCCGAGGTGCCCATTAATGTGACAAGCTCACCTCCGCCTTTTTTGGTTCGCTCAATAATGGCATTAAGTATCTCTGCAGGCAGGAATTCTGTTACAGGTATTGATGAGATTGTTGTATATCTTGGGAGAGGGACCATTGTATCGCCGTGCCCCCCCATAATTATGGCATGAATATTTCTTGGTGAGATGTTTAATTCTTCAGCAATAAACGATTTGTAACGGGCGGTATCAAGTATGCCGGCCATTCCAAAGACCCTTGAAGGCTCTATGCCAGAGGAGAGCCATGCTGCATAGGTCATTACATCAAGTGGATTGGATACAATAATGATAATGGTGCCGGGAGAATATTTAATGACATTTTCTGTTACTTCTTTTATTATCCGGGCATTTGTTGAGATAAGGTCATCACGGTCCATTCCCGGTTTTCTGGGAATGCCTGCTGTAATAACGATGACATCTGACCCGGAAGTTCGCAGGTAATCGTTCCCTGCACCGGAAATCCTGGTAGTGAACCCCTGGACTGAGGAAGTCTGCCACATGTCCAGGGCTTTGCCTTCAGTCAGGCCTTCCTTGGTGTCAATAAGAATTACCTCCCTGGCAAAATCTTTACGGGCAATTTCATTGGCAACTGTGGCGCCTACATTGCCTGCTCCAATAACAGATACCTTCATTGAAATTAAGTTTTACTTATCAATTTATCATCTGCCGGAATTTGTTGAAAAGATACAGGATTATTCCGATCGTGCAATTACTGAATACCTGCGTTATTTGCTATAGGAACCTTCCAGCTCTGCATATTATTATACTGGTAGTCTGCGGTCACAATAAATATAAAGGCTGTTAATAACCCTGAGTTAAGAACTGTTTGTAAATATTCAGAATAACTTCATGTCATCCAGTATTTTTTTCAGCTGGCGCACTGAGCAGGCAGAGTCATACAGAAGCTCCTTTTCATCTTCATCAAGTTCAATCTCAATAACCTCTTCGACGCCGGTTCTGCCAAGGCGGACAGGTACACCCAGATAGATATCCCTGATGCCATATTCTCCGTTTACATATGCGCATATCGAAAAAATACGGTGCTGGTCATGCACTATTGCTTCAACCATAAGTGCTACAGCAGCTCCGGGAGCATACCATGCTGATGTACCAATCAGCTTTACCAGATCTCCTCCTCCCTGCCTTGTCTTTTGTACAATCTCGTTAATTTCATCTTGCTTAAGAAGTTGAGATACCGGTATTCCCGATACAGAGGTATACCGGGGCAGCGGAACCATTGTATCTCCATGACCGCCAAGGAGCAATGCCTGAACATCACGGGGAGATGTATTCAGTTTTTCAGCAATAAATGACTTGTATCTGGCAGCATCCAGAATTCCTGCCATACCAAATACCTTTCGGTGATCCTTTTTAGCGGCCAGAAAGGCAGCATAGGTCATCACATCAAGCGGATTTGATACTACGATAATAATTGCATCGGGTGAATGCATAATGGCCTTTTCGGTTACTTCCTTGACAATTTTGGCATTGATGGCAATAAGGTCATCTCTGCTCATCCCTGGCTTTCTGGGCACGCCGGAGGTTATAACTATAATTTCAGATCCCGCGGTAGCAGAATAATCATTAGTCACCCCAATTATCCGGGTATCGAATATGTTTACCGAGGCAGTCTGCCACATATCAAGAGCCTTACCTTCGGCAAGTCCTTCCTTTACATCAACCAAAACAATCTGGTTGGCCAATGCTTTATGGGCAATTACATTGGCACATGTGGCACCAACATTTCCGGCTCCTATAACTGTAATCTTCATAGTTTGAATATTTTTATTAGACTTAACAGCAATCTTTACTTTTGGTTCAAATATATAGGGCTAAAGTTAAGCGTTCCTGTGTTTATTGAAAAACTTCATTCCTGAATCACTCCGGTTTCAATCCGCGTTCATCCTTGCCAGAATCGCTGATTGGTGGTTCAATGTTGTATTTTAAAGGTTTCTGGTTTTTATTTCTTTTATACATCCTGGTGAAGAACAGGGGATCATTACTGAAAGCAATAACCAGTCCGGATGATATAATAATACTGAACAGAACAATTGAATACCCCAGGTCCTGTATCCATTCACCATGAAATATACCCATTTGCAATGGTATTGAAGATAATACTGCGGTAATCAGTCCTTTTGGAGCCATAATAGACAATGTTGTCATGTCTCTGAAGCCCATCCCCCTCGGAGCAAAAATTTTGGTAACCAACGGCCGGTATAAAAGGATCAGTCCCACAGCCAGTAAGCCTATCAGATAAGTCCACAGATTCCCGAACTGAATGCTGATTCCTATAAAAACAAAGAAATAAGTCTGGACAATAAAGACAATTTCACCGAAAAAATTCCTCTCATGATCTGTAAGATTTGTAGTCTGAATTATAAATACCCTTCTGAAAATTTTGTTGTCGTTTATTGCCTCACTGTTACCAAGCATTATCCCGAACATAAGAGTTGCGATACCGCCATTGAAACCCATTGACTCAACAAAACCATACAGTATGAAAACAAAAGCCAGGGTTGTAAACATTGAATTTTTGATGCTTCTGACATTTTTAAGGAGGACAGACCAGAAAGTTCCTCCCAGTATGCCAAACACACCTGCAAACAGGAAAGATTTCCACATATTTGAAAACACCCCTCCGATATTTATCACCCCTTCCTGCATTCCTTCCAGCAACGCCAGTGCAACAACCAGGCAAAGTACATCGCTCAGAACAGATTCAAGGTAAAGGATTACCTTGCTCTCTTCGCCGATACTGAGTTGTCTTACCATTGGAATTACCACTGCTGATGAAATGCCTCCAACAACTGAGCCCATATAAAGTGAGCTTATCCAGTCAATCCCTCCCAGAAGGTGTGCAAGGACGGTAACAATTGCGGCACTACCTATAAAATTGAACAGGGTGATAAAAGTAGCAGGGCCAATACTCTGACGTAGTTCTGAAAACTTAAGACTTATCCCGCTCTCAAACAGGATAATAATCAGGGTTATGGTAGTGAAAATCCGTCCTACTTCACCGAAAAAGGAAATATGTACTATTCCTGTAACAGGACCCAGAATAATACCGATTAGTAATAATAGCAGTACATTGGGAATCTTCGTTTTGTTGAATAATTCGTTTGACAGGTGCGCAAAAAAGATGAGCAAGCCAAGAAAAACAATTACAAATGAGATTTCCATAATTATAGTCTGCGTAGGATTTTAGGGAAGACAATTTACCAGAGTACAAACTTACGAAAGTATTTCATTCACTTGCTTAAGTTTTTCGAAATTGCATCATGGCAGAGAAAATTACTAAGAATATTAAAATGCATAAAACCCTTCCGGCATGCTGGAATTGAGACAGGTTATTTTGCGAAATACCGGTTAATTACAATCGCTGATAAAAAGCCCGGACTTCATCTGGAAGTCCGGACCTTATTCTTAATTCTTAGATCTGTAAAGTTTCCTTTTCTGTAAAGTTTACACCTGGAAACCATTATGGGATCAGCGGATAAGTGCATCAAAGTCCTCAGTAAGCCTCACATTCCTTTCAAAATCATAAAGTGTGAGACGACGAAGGTTATAATAGTAGTTCCAGTAATTCCTGAGTGCAGAAATATAACCTCTCCTTGCAATATCCTGCTCACTTATAGCATCATTTAAATCGCGGACATCAATACGACCAATGAGAAATCTTTCGCGGGTAACATCAAATCTCTTCTGTGCTATAGTATCGGCCTTCGCTGCAATTTCAAGCTGGTCATATTGCATCGTAAACTGCATAACGTCAAGGTATACGTTTTGTTCGAAATCTATCCATGCCTGTTCAACCTGGGTACGCACTACCTCCTGGGAAGACTGAGCCATACGGTACCTTCCCCTTCCCAGACCCCAGTCCACAATCGGGATACTGACCCCTACCTGCAACCTTTGTGAAACCTGTGGGTCTCTGTATGCCTCTGAAAATTCAGGATCGCGGGCTGATAATCCGTATACTGCAAAAAGATCGGCATTGAACCCCCTTTCTGCACGTGTCCTTGCAACATCCCTGTCGGCTTCGATCAACTGCCGTTCATATTCCAGCATCTCGGGATTATTATTTAAGGCCTCCTCCAGTGCCTTGCCAAGATCCGGTTTGAAGACAGGCACGTTGGGGTCAATAATAAGTTCAATATCTACTGTTTCGTTATATCCAAGGAATGAACGCAGGCGGAACTTCCCGATTTCCAGTTGCAGGGTTGCTTCATTCAGTGCAGTTCCGGCATTCAGATAGCCAAGTTCCATCTGGAGAAGCTGATTTTCTGGTATTGTTCCAATATTATACCTTCCCTGAGCTATGCGGTAAAGGGTATCGGTGTTTGAATAATTGAGATTGGCTATCTCCAGATTTACCTGTGCCAGAGCAAGATCAAAGAACAGGGTCACAGCACGAAATGCCACATTTTCAATTGAACTTACATAGCTTCTTTGAGCTTCTTCGAAACGCAGCGGCTCAATTTTTCGTTGCCAGCGATATTCATTATATCCTGAAAGTGACTGTCGGTATCCGATGTTGATAGGAGTGGTCCTGTAAGATGATTCATCCTGGTCAAGGTTGTCAATCCTTTCAAGTTCTGATGAAACAAAAATTTGTCCGCCTGTTAATCCCACATTCTGATTTAAAGCCAGCCTGGCCAGTGAATTGATAACGTTTCTCTCAATAAACCGCTGGCTTCCGTCAGGGTCTGTATAAGGCTCTATTGAACGGTTGAAATTTGGGAGTGTGCCGGTAAAATTAAGGCTGGGCAGGAACTCTGCCCGGTATGTGCGGTGCTGCCAGTAGCTTGCCCTGAACCTGTGCTGGGCAAGGATGGATTGCGGTGACTGGTCCTTGGCTATTTCAACAACATCTTCAAGTGTAAGGTTCATTACACGCTGTTGCCCGTATAAGCCGGGAAGGCTTAATGACGATATTATTGTCATAAGGGCCAGAACGATCAGTTTATTTTTTTGCATCCGGATCTGGTAAGTTAATTGGTGAGTTTAATATGAAAATAAATATAATAAAAATCATTCATAGCGCAGTGATTCAATAGGATCTCTTTCTGCGGCTCTTTTAGCGGGAGAGTATCCGAAGATGACCCCGACTGAGGCCGATACAAAAAAGGCAATCAATACCGACGAAAACGATACAATGGTTGAAATATCAGAGAAACGGGTAATCAGTGCTGAAAGTATTATTCCAAGTATCACACCAATCAATCCTCCGCTGACACTTATAAGCACCGCTTCTGAAAGGAACTGAACTATAATATCAATACGGGTGGCTCCTATCGCTTGTCTGGTACCTATTTCCTTTATCCTTTCCATAACAGAGGCAAACATTATATTCATTATTCCGATCCCGCCAACGATTAGTGAAATACTGGCAATAGCACCCAGTACGAGATTGAATATCTCTCTTGTCCGTTGCTGCTGTTTAAGAAGCAGCTCAGGAACAGTCACCTCAAAATCCTTAACATCTGAATGTCTCCTTAGAAGCATACGGCCAATTAACTCGGCAGTAGGGGAGAGTTGTTCTGTATCAGAAACCTGGACTACTATCTTATCAAGCTGGTGGTAGTTGGACGAATTATTCTGACCCGGATTTGTTGAAATCATGGCTCTCATTTGAAACATCCCCCTTCCACCCATGCCGCCAATAGCCGAACCGGAGGCTTCTGATCTCAAGATCCCGCGATTCTGATATCTCATCAGCATCGTTTTAACCGGAACGTAAATGTTGTCATTATATACATTAATACCAACATTTTCAAAAGCAGAGACAGAAACATTGCTTCTTTCTATCACGCCAATTATCTGTAGCCAGACGTGTCCGAATTTTATATATTTTCCAACAGGATTTACATCAGGGAAAAATCTGGATTTAATATTAGCGCCAATTACACAAACAGCCAGTCCGTTTTCCTCCTGGTGTTCGTTAAACACTGTTCCTGATTCGAGTGGGAGGTTGAAAAGATCAAAATAATCGGAGGCAACCCCTATAAGCTTTGCCGCTTCGCGTTTTCCTCCATAAACAGCGTAAGAGTTAAGTGCTATTTCAGGACTCATTCTTACTACGGAGGGGATAGTGGTCAAAATGGCATCGGAATCAAGAAGACTTAATCCCCTGCTGAATTTTCCCCTTTGCCTGTTACCGTTCTCCTCCTCTGATGATTCTTCAGATTCCTGGACAATGGGAGAGATGAGGATATTGTTCACACCTACCATCTTGATCTGTTCAAGGATCTCCTGCTGTGCGCCGTTCCCAATGGCAAGCATACTTATAACCGATGCCACTCCGAATATTATTCCCAGGGCCGTAAGCACGGACTTCAGTTTGTTAGCCATGATCGATTCCATGGCTATCACTATATCATGAAAATATTTTCTCATTTTTAAGTTTTTACCTGTTAGAGGGCCTGGCCGCCTGCCCGTTACCTCCGTTGGTGCGAAGTTCTCTAAGCCTGGCTTCCCTTTCCTGGAGAACCCTTTCTTCTTCAGCTCTTCGTTCAGCTTCCAGTGACTTTTCCATCTCCTTTTTTTCTGCGATAACAGCTATGAGGTCTTCGCCAACCAGCCTGTAGTTATCAGGATTTGAGGGTGTGGTAAGGTACACACGATCATTGGCTGCAAGTCCGTGCTCAATTATCACATGGTTGTCATTGGCACTTCCAAGTACTACAATCTGTTTAGTTCCATCACGCTTGTATACATAAGGTATGCTGTCGACAAGATTGATTGCTTCCAGAGGCACATAGAGTACATCTTCAAAAGTCTGGGTAACTATGACGTTACTGGTTGTCATTGCGGGCCGGAGTATCGGGTCGTATTCATTGATCCTGATCAGAACTTCAAATACTTTTGCGTCAGTATTGGGCATCTGTTCGCCGACATTGGCAACCTGTATAATTCTGCCACTGTATTGTCTTTCCGGAAAGGCATCAACACCAATCCTTACCACCTGGCCATTCTTGATTTTGCTTACATCAATTTCATTCACATATGTCCTTGTGAGCATTGAGGAAAGATCGGGAAGAGTAGCAACAGTGAGGTCCCATGGACTAATACTTGATCCTACAGTTCTCCGTTGTCCGTTCCATTCCCTGTGGTAAATAACCATCCCCGATTTTGGTGCCCGAATAGTAAATTTGTCAAGTACATTAAGCATCTCCTGGTGCCTTCTTCTTTGCTGGGCAAGGTTGATGGCTGCTTCATTCATATCTTCCATTGCCTGCTTAATTCTAAGCTGATAATTCTGAGTGGACTGCTCAAGTGCCCTCTGAGCCCGGTCAAGATTGATCTCCTCCTGTCTTATTGTTGCAGGAGGTTCAAATTTGGACTGTTCAAGTGTCAGCTGCCTCTCTTCAAGGTTATATTTCAGATTTATCAGCTCATCACGGAGATTACTGAGGGTTATAGTAGTATCGAGCTGGGTCCTTGTGTACTGTGCTTCGGCCCGTTCCAGCTCATCTTCCATGTCTTTAAGGGTGTTGTCAGATTCGGAGCGGTCAAGCAAGGCAACATAATCGCCGGAATCAACCACTGTACCTTCAGGAATAAGATCCTGAATACGTATATTGCCAATCCTCAGGTTCCTGCTTCGTAATTCTGCAGGACCCATTATCTGTTCTGAACGTTCCGCCTGCAATTCACCAGTAATAGTAACCAGAACTTCAAATTTTCCGCTTTGAACGGGTACCTCCAGCATGGCAACATTCTCTTTTTCCCCGGCCAGGGCATATATGATAATACCCAATACCAAACCGCCGATTATAACTGATGTAATTATTACACTTCTCTTCATTTTTCGGTTGATTATTATTAATTACTTATTTGCAGCTGCCATTTGTACTTTTATTCGGGCAAATGAATGCTTTGTCAAAGAAACAAAAAATCAATCCCAATAAATTAGTACTTAACTTTTTTTAACCAATACAGACCTTATTATTCCTGCTTTGGTTCATTCCTTTCTGTTATGAGGTTAAAAGATTAAAAAGGTTTAATTATACCAGCAAATTTTTAGTTATTTTAACTCTTTTAGTTTACTCTGATTTAATCTTTTCTATAATCAAAAGAGCAAGATTCTCTGCTGTTGCTTTGTCACTTCCCTCAGAATAGATCCTGATAATGGGCTCTGTATTGGATTTCCTCAGGTGTACCCAGCCCTCGGGGAAGTCAATTCTCAAGCCATCAATCTCATTTATTTCATGATCAGAATAATAATTTTTAATTCTGTTAAGCACACTGTCAACATCGATGCCTGCTGAAAGTTCGATCTTGTTCTTTGAAAGGTAATAATCAGGGTATTTTTTTCGTAGTTCACTGCATTTTTTACCCGATCTGGCGAGATGGGTCAGGAATAGGGCTATGCCAACCAGTGCATCACGTCCGTAATGAAGTTCAGGGTAAATTATACCCCCGTTCCCTTCGCCTCCTATTACCGCTCCGGTAAGTTTCATTTGAGTAGTTACGTTCACTTCTCCAACGGCTGAAGCGGTGTAGCTGAAACCATATTCTGCGGTGAGTTCTCCAAGTGCTTTTGTTGATGAAAGGTTTGAAACTGTGTTCCCGGGTGTATTCATTAAAATATGATCGGCAACTGCAACAAGAGTGTATTCTTCACCAAACATGCTACCGTCTTCATTTACTATTGCCAGCCTGTCAACATCAGGGTCAGTGGCAAACCCCACATCGGCATTATTCCCGGTAACTGCAGCAGAAAGTTCTGTGAGATGCTCCGGTAATGGTTCAGGATTATGAGGGAAAACACCGGTTGGTTCACAATAAAGTTTAACTGTATGCTCAACACCAAGGGCTGTAAGCAACTCGGGTATAATTAAACCCCCAACAGAATTCACGCAGTCAATCACTACCCTGAAATTACTTTTTCTGATTGCTTCAACATCTACCAGAGGCAGATCGAGAATAGCACCGATATGCTTTTTATTAAAATCTGCATCAGTATCATATTTTCCCAGGGCAGATACAGATGCGTAATCAAACTCTTCCCCTGCAGCAATATCCAGCAATTCGATACCTGCTTCAGCCGAGAGAAACTCTCCATTGCTGTCAAGAAGTTTCAATGCATTCCACTGAGCAGGATTATGACTGGCTGTTAGGATGATGCCTCCATCGGCGTTTTTCATTTCTACTGCCATTTCAACAGTAGGAGTAGATGCAAATCCAAGATCAGTAACATGAATACCCATTCCCATAAGCGTCCCGCAAACCAAATGGTTCACCATGTTTCCGGAAATTCTTGAATCCCGGCCTATGATCACCCTGTATTTTTCTTTGGTTGCCTGTTTCCTGATCCAGATGGCGTAGGCAGATGTGAATTTGACCAGATCAAGCGGAGTCAGTCCTTCTCCGGGAAGGCCTCCAATTGTGCCACGAATTCCCGATATGGATTTTATAAGTGTCATATTAATTTTTTTTTGTTGGAAAGCGAAGTTAAGTTAATTGTTTTAAATCAGGAAAATATTTTAGGATCATCCCGATAGAGTAGAGCAGCATGGTGGCATTATGGCTTTAAAATATTAACTTTGCAACATTAATTAACTCACCTTATTAAACAAAACCACTATGAAGGACAGGAATACACGCGGCCCGGGAAAAAGAACACCGGTAAAAGGAAGCAGACCTTCAGGTAAACCAGATGACAAGGAAGTTCCCTTCTCAAAATTCAGGAATAAAAAGCCTGTGCTTGAAAGACTGGATACGCAGGATGCAGAAAAGAACAGAAGCATTATAGGAAAAGGAGGAGATCAGGTTCCGAAAAAAGCATTTAATGATCCAAAGTTAATAAGACTCAACCGGTATATTGCAAATTCAGGCGTATGCTCAAGGCGGGAAGCCGATGAATATATACTGGCCGGGCATGTTCATGTAAATGACAAACTGGTAAAGGAGGTCGGAACTAAAGTAACATATTCTGATATTGTGAGGTTCAAGGGTAAAAAGCTGAATCCGGAGAAAAAGATTTATTTGTTACTTAACAAACCTAAGGATTATATAACAACTGTCGACGATCCTCATGCAAAGCGTACAGTAATGGAACTGGTCAGGAATTCCTGCAGGGAGAGAATTTATCCTGTCGGGCGACTGGACAGGAACACTACAGGTTTATTGCTCTTCACGAATGACGGGGAACTAACAAAGAAACTCACCCACCCTTCTCATAAAATCATTAAAATATATCAGGCCGGTTTGGACAGGCCACTTGAACGTGCCGACATGGAAAAGATAGTTTCAGGGCTTGAGCTCGACGATGGTCCTGTAGAGGTTGATGAGATCAGCTGGATTGATGAATCGGATAAATCAAAGGTAGGTGTTCAGTTACATTCAGGAAAGAACCGGATCATAAGGCGCATTTTTAAACATCTTGATTATAATGTGGTAAAGCTTGACAGGGTGTTTTTCGCAGGCCTGACCAAAAAAAATCTACCAAGGGGGAAATGGAGATTTCTGGACGAAAAAGAAGTGAACCGCCTGAAAATGAATATTTTCAGTTGATTATATGATAATCCGCTTTTTTTATTAAGCCGATATGATTCAGACCGGCTGGTGATTTTCACCCTTTGATGCCGGATATCCCTGAATTTAATGTTTATTATTCTTAAGAATGCAGAAAGTTCTTCTTCTTTTTATTATAGCAAGTTTAAACGGACCATCAGCGATGTTTTTGCTTTCAGGTCAGGATATAATACAGGGCAGGGTTATTGATGCAGAGACTGGTGAACCATTGCCTTTTGTCAATATTGTATTTAATCAGAAAGGAACGGGCACAACAATTTCGCTGGACGGATATTTTTCAATAGACAGCCGGGTTCAGCCGGATTTCCTTAAATTAAGTGGGCTAGAATATTAACCTTGGATAAAACAAACAAATAGGAATATGGCAGAAAATTTAAATGAGACACCTCACAAATCAGGTTTTGTCAATATACTTGGAAACCCGAATGTTGGAAAATCGACAATTATGAATGAACTGGTTGGTGAAAGATTGTCAATAATTACCTCCAAGGCCCAGACTACAAGGCACAGAATTATGGGGATAGTGAACGGAGAGGATTTTCAGATAATTTATTCCGATACACCGGGTATTATAAAGCCAATTTATAAGCTTCATGAATCGATGATGAAGTATGTGCATAAGGCTGTTTCCGATGCCGATATCCTTATGTATGTTGCAGAATTTGGTGAGGATCCGGGTAACAGGCATGAATACCTTGAAAAAATAGGAAAGTTAAGTATCCCGGTTTTGCTGCTGATTAATAAAATTGATCTGGGAACACAGGAGGCTCTTGAATTTAAGGTTTCGAAATGGCAGGAAGTACTGCCTGCGGCTGTTATAATTCCTGTTTCCGCTAAAGAAAAGTTTAACATTTCTGCAGTATTCGACAAAATTTTAGAGTTGCTGCCTGAATCTCCTCCTTTTTATCCAAAAGATACCCTGACAGACAGATCAGAGCGTTTTTTTGCATCAGAAATAATCAGGGAAAAGATACTTCTTAATTACCAGAAGGAAATTCCATATTCATCGGAAATTGAAATAGAAGAGTTCGTTGAAAATGAAGATATAATCCGTATCAGGGCGATTATTCATGTTATAAGGGAAACCCAGAAAGGAATAATAATTGGGAAGAAAGGGGCTGCCCTTAAAAAAACCGGCACTGAAGCAAGGATCAATATGGAAGATTTTTTCGGTAAAAAGGTCTTTCTTGAGATGTATGTAAAGGTTAATAAAGACTGGAGGTCAAAGGATCAGCAACTAAGAAGGTTCGGTTATACAAAATGATGGAATTACAGGAAATTTGTTTTGTTCATTGCCCTCCTTCTTCCGGGCATTAAGAGGCAGGCGTTATAAAGCATTCCCACATCAGAGGAACCTCTTAATTGCTGACGATGACGCCAAAAGCAGGAATTACATGAGTGTAAACTGATTAATTTGGTGTTAATATAGATAACTGATAATAAGCAATTAAAAAAAGGTAGTCAGAATTGATTAAGGAAGGCAATTTAGGATTGGATAATATATTAATTTAAATAAAATGAGTCATTTAGTAGCAATTGTAGGCAGACCTAATGTAGGTAAATCTACTCTTTTCAACAGGTTATGTGGTGAACGGAAAGCCATAGTCGATGAATTGTCAGGAGTTACCCGGGACCGGCACTACGGGAAGTCTGACTGGAATGGTAAGGAATTTTCACTCATCGATACTGGCGGGTATATCACCAATTCTGATGATGTGTTTGAAGATGAGATACGTAAACAGGTTTTTCTGGCAATGGAAGAGGCCGATTCAGTCCTGTTTATTGTTGATGTTGTGAGTGGGATAACTGATCTTGATGAGACTATAGCCGGCATACTCAGGAAAAGTGGAAAAAGAACTCTCGTTGTAGTGAACAAGGTGGATAATTCGCAGAGATTTTATGAGGCAAATGTATTCTATAGTCTGGGTCTGGGTGATATTTTTCCTGTCTCGGCAATGAATGGCTCCGGAACGGGTGAACTTCTTGATGCGCTGGTAAAAAATTACTCACTGCCTGAGGAAGTAACAGAAGAAAAAGCAGATATCCCCAAATTTACTATTGTAGGCAGGCCGAATGTGGGCAAATCATCTCTTACAAATGCATTGCTCGGTGAGGAAAGGAACATAGTAACACCTGTGCCGGGTACCACAAGAGATTCCATTCACTCTTACTATAATAAATTCGGGCATGAATTTTTGCTGATTGATACTGCCGGACTTCGTAAGAAAGGTAAGGCCATGGATAATATAGAATTCTATTCAGTAATGAGGTCGGTCAGGGCTATAGAGAGTGCCGATGTCTGCCTGCTGATGATCGATGCAACGCGGGGCATTGAGTCTCAGGATGTCACTATATTCAATTTGATTGTCAGGAATAAAAAAGGAGTGGTAATTCTTGTAAATAAGTGGGATCTTGTCGAAAAAGGTTCAAATTCGGTTGATGAATTTACAAAAGTCGTTAAAGAACGAATTTCCCCGTTCGATGATGTTCCGGTAATTTTTACTTCTGCCCTTACAAAACAACGAATTCATAAAACCCTTGAAACTGCCGTTGAGGTATTTGAAAGACGCAGGAAGAGGATATCAACTTCAAAACTTAATGAGACCCTTAGGCAGGCCGTAGATCAGTTCCACCCTCCCGCGGTTAAAGGAAAGTACATCAAGATAAATTACGTAACACAATTGCCAGTATATACCCCCGCATTCGTATTCTTTTGCAACCTGCCTCAATACATCAGAGACCCCTATAAAAGATACCTTGAAAACAGGTTGAGAGAAACATATAATTTTACAGGTGTGCCACTTCAGCTTTTTTTCAGGAAGAAATAGTGCCATCTGTCATGACCTGAGTATATAAATTGATAACCAACCGGTTAAATTTTTATACCCATAAACAGTACATCGTCAACCTGCTCAAAATCACCTTTCCACAGGTTGAAGTTATTCCGTACATGTTCCTGCTGTTCTTTCATCGGCTTCATGCATATATCGGACAGCAGGTTTTTTAGCCTTACAATTTTATATTTTTTACCCAACGGTCCGCCGAACTGATCGGTATAACCATCTGAAAACAGATAGACTATATCACCAGGTTGAAGCTGGTATCCCTGATTCTCAAATTCTTTTTCCTCGTTAATATATCCGCCGATGGAACTGCGGCTGCCCCTTATGTACAACATCTCTCCATTGTGAAGGATCATTATTGGACGCATTGCAGAAGAAAATCGCAGATAATGGGTTTTCAGGTCAAATTCACATACGGTAATATCCATGCCGTCAGTTGATTTGCCCATGCTGTTCTGGTTGAGCGTACTGGTAATCTCCCTGTCGAGAGTCCCGAGTACCTCCGATGGTGAATTTACATCCTCACGCATACAAATATCCTTTATAAGCGTAGTGCCAATCATTGACATAAAAGCTCCGGGAACACCATGACCGGTGGAGTCGGCACAAACAATAAGGAATTTGCTTTCAGTTGTTTTGTCAAACCAGTAAAAATCGCCACTTACAATGTCCCGGGGCTGATAAAATACAAATGATTCATTAAAGTTTTCCTCAATTTTTGATACCGGAGGCAAGATGCTTGCCTGTATTCTCTGGGCATAATTAATACTGTCGGTAATATCTTTGTTTTTATGCTCTATTTCAGCTTTTTGTTCAACTACTTCCCTGGTCCGGATTTCAAGTTCGATCTCAATTCTTTCCTTCTCAAGACGCAGGTTCCGTTCCCGGATCTTAATAACCATATAGATCAATAGAATAGTGAGGGAAATCAGAGAAAGATAGAAGTACCATTTTTTCCAGAAAGGTTGCTCAATGCTTATCAAAAGGGACATAGGGGTTTCAGTAACAATACCTTCTGCACTGTAGGCACGAACCAAAAATGTAAAATTTCCATCATCCAGCCTTGAATAATATGCAAATCTCTGTGGCGAAAGATCAGACCAGTCAAGATCATACCCGTCAAGTTTATACTGATACATAACTTTGCCGGGGTCTGCAAAGTTTAGTCCGATGAATTCAATCCTGACCTTATAACTTCCGTATGGAAGGGATACACCCGGGGGACTGCCATATTCCTCATCAGAAATGAGAAGCGAAGTAATATTCAGAAGGGGAGGGGAAAATGATGGCTTTTCGTTTGAGACATTATAGGATACCAGGCCTTCCGTGGTGCCAAAAAGCAATGTTCCTTCGGAAGTTTTATGAACAGAGTTAAAATTAACATCCCCCCTGATTGAATATTCAGTACCGTATGTCCTTACAAAAAAAGTTTCCGGGTTAACCCTGCTTAAACCAAGTCTGTGGCCAACCCAGATATCTCCGTCCGGACCTGTAATCAGACTGTAACAGAAATCGGAATGGAGGCCATCAGATGAGGATATTTGAATTATCGTATCATTAGCTATTTTGATTATTCCGTTTCTGCCGGTAGCCGCCCATATATTACCTCTGTTATCCTGGGTAACCGCGATAAATTCCAGTTCAACTCCGGTGCTGATAACAGTATTATTGGTAATATCCATTAATCTGTTACCCCTGGTTGAGACCCAGTCATTGTTTTCATTGTCATTATAAATGCTTCTGATAAAATTATGGGTCAGGCCTTCATTTGTACGATAATTCTTTATTTCTCCGCTTGAAAGGTTAAATTCAATCACACCGTTACTTGTTGCGGCAATCAGAATGTTATCACGGCAAATCAGGTCATTGATGTTGTTCTCCAGCGAGTTGTCAGATTGATGGAATGATTCTGCTTTTTCACTACCCTGTTTCAGCCTGTAGATTCCATTATCTTCAGTACCTATCCATAGATCTCCGTGATTACATGAAGTCAGGGCCTTCACCCTGTCAAACGGTAAACCACGGCCTGTACCATGAAATTGTGCCCCTTCAAAATTTTTCCCGATCTGAAGAAGTCCGCTTTCACCTCCAAGCCAGATACTGTTATTGTCAGAATGTACTGCAAATATATTTTTACCGAAAGGTTCTCCAAAAGAAGGAAAAAAGCTGAAAGTTTCATCAATAAGCATTGACAGTCCGTCAAAAGTATTGAACCAGTAATTATCCTCACGATCCTGGAATATCCCGTAAACATGGTTTGCCGCCAATCCGTTTGCCATGGATATTCTCCTTATTTCATGATTTACGCCGGGATTAAAGTAATTGCTGATTTTAAATGCACCCTGTCCCCATGTGCTTACCCATATATTCTCCCTGTTGTCGAGGGAAACAGATTGAACCCTGGCACTACCAAGGAGTGACAGTGATCCGGGTCTGACAACTGTATATCCTTCTGCGGTTTCTTCCTGAAGATGAAACAGACCCATTTCCCTTGTCCCGGCAAAAATCCCCTTCTCACCAAAATTCCTTATAACATCTACTGTTACACGGGGAAATCCGGCGACCGGCCCAATCAGCTCAGGTTCCTTTCCCTCACTGTAATTATAATTAAACAATCCTTCAAATGAACCTATCAGCAGTTCGCCATCCCTTCCGGGTGCCATGGCTGTTATGGTAGTGAATTTAAAACTATCCTGCCATAGAATGACATTTCCTGAATCGTCAACTACCAGTATTCCGTTCTGTTGCGAAGCTATCAGTATGTTTCCGCGGTCGTCTTCAGCTATTGCTGTAATCCGGGAACTTAATCCCTGATTTTCAACATTGGATATTTTGTTATTCTCAAGGACTGTTATGCTGCCGTCATCGTATCCGAACCATATTCTGTCCTTCGAATCATGAAAACTTGAGTAAATAAGATCTGTCGGCAGCGAATCACCTGTTGGGTTAGTCTCGAATTCAAAGCCATTGAAGCGTGTAAGTTCTGTTCCTGTACCCATCCAAAGGTAACCTGACGGGTCCTGGTTTATCGTATAGACCCATCTGTGCGGCAGTCCCTGCTCCAGTCCGTAATTCCTGAACTGATATATTTGCGCCTGAAGAGCTAAAGATGAAAGAAGACCAAAAATTAGAAATAAACTTATTCTTTTAAAATCAAACAGACCTGGCATCTTGGTAAAGGGATTTATTGTGGTTAATTCGATCTCGGCCTCACGCCTATACTATACTGATATTGCGGAACCCCCCCGATCGGGATTGTGTAGAATGGCACTCCCTCACCTCTCTGGTTGCGGATATTTACAACTACATTATTATTCCTTACAACAGGAAAAGCTTGTTTGTGAAACTGGATATCAAGTGATGTGTTGTGTTCTTCGGGTAAAATTGCAAATCTGTCATATTGCCACTCATCATCACCCGATACCTTAAGTTGCTGGCCTTGCCTGGCAACTGATACCAGTCTGATTATCCCGTCATTATCCCAGTCAAAGTTCCCGATTTCTATTGTTATGGTATGTTCATCAATGAATGGATAGATGTGTGATACCTGTTTCGGGTCATCCCAGAGCCGGAATGTATATTCATAGGCGAAAGCATTGGCACCCTCAATCGGGATGTTCTGATCAGGGCTGGTGCTGAGAAAGTATCGGTAAAGGTTTCCGTCACCTCCTTCAATCCCTTCTGCTATTATCTTAAATACATATCCGCCGAACTGCTCCTCAAATTCGCCTTCTGTCGGATTGAAGGGACCGAAAGTATACCATTTTCTGTCCCATTCAGGTTCATTGCCAAAAGTCCGCGAAGCCAGCATATTTCCGCTTCTGTAGTTTCCGGTTGGATCGACATCTCTTGCATCAGGATGGGAATGACATCCCCTTCCTCCATATACGGAAAAGTTGGTTTTTGAGTTCCAGTATCCGTTCAATTCGTCAATTGCTCCGCCGGTATCAGGATCATAAACCCTTATATATACCGGTTGTGTATGTGATTCAGGGATCAGAAAGAAAAATGCCTGGCTGTAATCATCATCTCCCCAGTGAGTACCGGCATCGGGACCGAAAGTAACCAGATATGGAATATGTTCATCCTGTGCAGGCACCGCCTGAGAGAATGACTTCTGGGCTATTACAGAAAGAAGTATGGATAAAAAAAAACAGTAAAATCTAATCATATTGAGATTGGTTTTATACGACTAATAAATATCTTATACGGATGAATCATCAAACTGTTTCTTTTTTCACAAAAGGTTAATATTCGTGGGTTAGTGTCACAAAATACAGCATGTTGGATCATTCTCCCGGAAGCCACAGCAAAAGATTGCTTTTATATTATCAACTAATTCTGTTGTTCCATTTCGATGACAACAATATTTTTAATTACACAACTTTTTTGTTGTCCGTAAGGCGAATCGGGATCAGACATTACTCCCAGTCTTATTTCATAGACTCCTGGTGCAGAGAATCTGTGCGTTATAGTTTCACCTGATGACCTGTGGCCGTCGCCAAGATCCCAGTAGTAACCATCAATATCGAGATTTGGAAGATTGGTACTGCTTGCATCTAAAGTGATCATCTCATTTACAAAACAACTATCAGGGGAATTTATAAACGCCTGCTCCGGCAATGGAATTACAAGTTCAAGTGATCTTATATTACTAAAAATCTCACCTGTGATATTATCTATAACATTAAGTCTTACATTGTAAGTTCCCACATCACTGAACCGGTGATCGACCTCAATTCCCCTGAGCAGAGTTCCGTCGCCCATATCCCATTCGAAATACTGAGTTAGGGTGTCAATTTCTCCTCCGGAAGCTTCGTAAAAGTCATAGTGTAAAGCAGGTTTTTTAATACTTTCACATTGAGTAAACAGAGGAAAAGTAGAGACAAAGGAATATATGTTATCAGATCCTTCCCTGTTGGAGGTGAAATATCCATTAATTAGTTCATTATCGGCAATAAATCCGAAATCATCAGCTTCACTGTTAAATGGCGCAGGCAGTCTGACAGGTAACCTCCATGGATCATCAGGCATACTGAAAAAAAGATCATAAATGTTTGAGGGATTATTGTTGGAAGAGAAATATAATCTTCCGGATGAATGGAAGTAAGGGAATACTTCGTCTTTTCCAGAATTAATTTGTTCTCCAAGATTTGCCGGAGCTGTCCAGCTTTTCCCCTGTATTTCCGATTTATAAATATCCATCCCGCCAAATCCACCAGGCATATCGCTGGCGAAATAAAGGGTTTTTCCATCGGGACTGATACAGGGGTGTGTTAAGTTATAATTATCGCTGTTGTAAGGGAATGGAGTAATGTCGATCCATTCTCCGTCTGACCAGTTTGCCATAAATATTCCCAGTACCGGAATATTTTTTCCTTTGGCAGGAACATTCCTTGTAAAGTAAATTTTTGATCCGTCAGGCGAAAAACTTACCGGTCCGTCATGATAAATACTCTTAAGGCCTTTGGCAAAAAGATCGGGGTTGTCCCATTTTTCTGATTTTCCGGAGGTGTAGAATATATTATAAAGTATTTCATCATCTTCTGTCAGCCTCGATATGAAAGCTCCGGTTTTTCTGTTGGAAGTAAATACAAGGCCTTCCCTGAAAAATGCCGGCGCAAAATCGTCAGTCCTGTCATTTGTAAAAGGTAATCTGCTTATCTCGTAAAAGTCATCTGATTGAGCCATTAGCCCGGTTAGTGTTGAAGCTGCAACCAATATATACAATATTATTTTCATTGTTAGAAGTATCGCGGATTTACAGCATTCACCCTGTACCTGAAATCGTATATGAGCACTATCTCATGTGAACCATTATTGTACTGATTCAATTGTCCCAGTGAATAGTCATATGTATATCCAATCCTGAATTGCTCGTTAAGCTGCACCTTAACAAGTCCCACCATTGCATTTTCAATTCTGTATGAAGCCCCGATCCATAAAAGGTCTGTAAATATGATTGACAGGTTTACATCCAGTTGAAGTGGATTAATATTATTGTATTTAAGAAGAAAGCCGGGTTTTATTTTCATATTTCCTTTGCCGGCAACCAAACCACCAGTCAGCAGATAATTGTAATTCTGCATATCATGATATGAGACTACCTTCCCATTTTTAGTGCTGTCAGACAAAAAGAATGGTACAGATGCCCCAATGTAATAACTATCGGTATAATAATACGCCCCGAAGCCAATATTAGGCAACATATCACGGGTGCCGGGATCATTGAAAACATCATCGCCGGGATCATTAACAGTAATCCTGCTCCAGTTGGCACTCCTGACAGCACCACCGGCCTTTAAGCCGAGAGAAAGCAATCCACGACCCACATTCAGGCGGTATGCATAGTTAAGGTACATACTGGTGTTATTTCTTACATCTATCTGTTCATTCTGAAGAAAAAAACCAAGTGCAACTTTTTCATTTCTCAAAGGTGAATGAGCACTGAGGGTTTGTGTTACAGGGGCACCTTCAAATCCAACCCATTGATTCCTGTACCCAAGCGTAATATTGAGGACGTCACGGCTCCCTGCATAGGCAGGATTTAATGCCAGGCCGTTAAACATGTACTGGCTGTATACAGGGAAGAGGTTTTGTGAACTTCCATTGTATACAGATAAACCTAATATCACTATTATCAGAAACCTTTTCAATTATAGTGTTTTAACGTTTTAAGACTATGAACCCTTTATATGGGCGAGTATTTTCAACATTCAGTATAAAATAATATGTGTCTTCCGGCAAGGGTATGCCTTGCTGATTCTTACCTTCCCAGTCATTCTGGTAATTCGTTGCTTTATAAACCACGTTGCCCTGGCGGTTGAAAACAGTGAATTCATTTGTTGATGAATTCTCAAGACCCTTTATCACAAAACGATCATTCAGTCCGCTATTGTTAGGAGAAAAGCCTGTCGGATAAGCCAGATCCTCTATTATAATGGTGACACTTGCCGAACCGGGTTCGCAAACACCATTATGTACGGTCCATAAAAAAGTATTTTTGCCAAAGGTCATATCAGTAACCAGACTGTTCGGCGATTCAGGAAACATTATATTGCCATTTCCCTCTTCCAGTGACCATTCTCCATAAGCTGATGGCATATTATCAGGAAGTTCAGCTTCGAGGTATGATTCAAATAGAAAGTGGAGAGTCTGGTCTGCTCCTGCATTTACTAAGGCAGGCTTTTCAAAGAATGTAACTGTTATTCCTCTGCTGGCAGGACATTGCCAGTTCGTTTCTGTCCACATAAATTCATGAGATCCATATTCTTCAACAGTGACCTTTGTCTGGGGGGAGTTGGGTCGCGGATCGAATTGTGCCGTTGATGTGCTTTCCCATATTCCTTTGCCAAATACAGGGGTGGCGTTTAGATCGTATGAAAGTCCGCAAATTTCTCCGTCAAAACCCGGAATTGGATCGGGATAGGCATAAACCCTCACCTCTGCCATTCCTGAAAAGTTTTCGGCGGGGGTAGCGCAGCCGAAACCGTCGGTAAGAGATTTTATACCGTACTGGTATGTTACTGAATCGGATGAATTAAGGTTAATATTGTATTTCTGGGTTTGTGCCTCAATGCCGGTTAAGGTAAAATCATCTGTTCCGTCTGTGAAAACAAGGTTCCATGGGCCTTCACCATTTAGATTGAAAGTTAACTCTGTTTGCCCGCCTGAGCAAATTGTGTCTCTGGTTTCAGAGATCTCTGCATGAGAAAGGGGCTGCAAACCGACAAAAACAAGGTTGCTTGTATCTTTACAAGCTGCATTCTGACCACTGAGGGCAATTCGTCGGATATATCTTGCTTCGGAAAGGGCAGGGGACAGGTAATTCTTTTCCCCGTGAATGCCTTCAGCAGTGTTCCAGGTTTCGCCCATTGAAGATATTTCCCATAAGTAGCTGTAATTTCCATCACCTCCGGCAGGTTCTGTTCCGGCAAAAAGTTCCGGAGCAGACTGGAAACAAATGGTTTGGTTTTCAGATATTGTATTACCTGAAATAGTTGGCAGGACATTAATTGTTTGAGGTGGACTGGTATCTGTACACACGCCTGACTGAACAGTTCTTCGGAACTGGTTAGTCTGACTTAGTGAACCTGGATCATAAGCAGCCTGATTACCATCAGTTACCGGTGTCCAAACATCATTAACTCCCAGTTCCCAGGAATAAATATAGGTACCTGAGCCAAGTCCGCCTTCTGCCGGTAATGGAGCCGAAACAGGTTCGGGATTGTTACCCGAGCATATTGTCTGGTCACTGTCAAGGGTATTATTGATTATGCCTGGGTGGACATTGACAGGTACAAAATTAGAACTGTCGATACAAACTCCGGATATGGCAATTCTCAGGAAAAATGCAGAGTCACTGAGTACAGTGGGTTGATAATTCAGTCCGCTCCCTTCATTAACAGGACTTATCCATTCGTTGCCGGAGGAATATTTTTTTTTCCAGGAATACTCAAACTGCCCGGCATCACCAGGTCCCGGAACTGCACCTGTTATAAGTAACGGGGTATCGCCCTCACAAATAGTTTGTTCTTCGCCGATTATGTTTCCAGTAATCTTTGGCTGTATTTCAATCAGGATATGATTACTTGTATCAACTACCTGAACAAGATCCTGATCTTTAACAACCCTGAGAAAATGGGTTGTCTCGCTGAGCGCACCCGGTTGGTAATGCATTTCACCAGCACCTGCAATCTGCTCCCAGCCAGTACTTTCAGTTTTGCTGTACCACTCATAAATATAAGGCTGAATGCCTCCTCTGGGCTGAGTTCCCAGAAGGATATCAGGAGCGGTTTCTTCGCAGATTAAATGTCTTGAAGTATTTATACCATTAAAAAGCAGACCATTCAGAACTACCTCAAGTCCCTCTATTAGTCCCCCGGGAGAACCGTTAGCTGAACCATGGGGAGTCCCCTGCTCAATATTGATTCCGCCTACCCCTTGATCAAGGATTTTGTTAACGGAAGCAGGCAATGTACTGCCGGAATGGATGATGGCTCCGCCACCACCGCCACCACCGGGGCCGGCTATTACTGAATGACGGATATCCCCACCCTTACCTCCTGCAGCAGATAAGTTGAGAATGCCCGAATAGTTATCTATTGATGCAACTATGGTGCCTCCCCCGCCTCCACCGCCAGCACCTGCAGTGGCTTCGATATGTACTGATCCACCATTGGAAATGATTCCGTATTCCTGGCTGCCTTCAATGTTATTGGCAATAATGATGATAAGACCTCCTCCATTGCCACCTGCTGAAGCAATTCTATCTCCGTATTGTGTTGATCCGCCACCACCTCCACCAAGGAACAGGCGATTTGCAAAATCTCCTTCAGGAGTACGTAAAAGTTCAGACATACGGTAACCTCCAATTCCTTCAGTCTCTATCGAAAAGTCAGAACAATCGGCTGACTCACCTCCGCCGTAAAACCCCTGTCCATAATTTGAGCCTCCTCCACCTCCTGAGAACCTGCCATTACCTCCTCCTCCTCCTGTTGCAAGCCTTCCTTTACCTTGCACAAAGTCATCTCCAACAGGAAATATGTTTTCATCAGCATCGGTATAATAAGTTGCCGGGCCTTCGCCCTTATTTCCTGCAATATCGGTGCCCGAGGGATAAGACATCATATCATATAGTACCGGGTCAGTGTCGGAACAATTACCACTAGGAGTTGTAACCGGAGCGCCACCTCTGAATCCGGTACCCGTAAGATCAATATTTGCTTCCAGTGTGAGGGTATTGGTAACAATAAGCACAAGCACTCCTCCTTTTTCTCCGTCCCAGGGTAGCGCGGTCAGGTTTCCGGTTACCCTGGCAGATTCGTAGCCTTTTACCTTTATGAGCTGTAATGTTTCAAAGGTATTATACTCCTTAAGAAGCTCCCTTGTGAACGTAATTTCGTTCCCAGCTACATTGTCAATTAAGAGTATCTCATAGTTACCTGAATTATTCAGATTCTGTTGCCGTCCGTAATCTTCCGGGGGACTGGTGAGGATACCCATTCCTTTCATCTGGATAAGAAGTACTGTATCACCCGATGCAAATAACCCGGGGTTACTTACAGTTATGGTTTGACTGCCGGTGACTGATTCTACCGGAGTGTATTCATTTATGGTGCCGGAAATCTCTTGTTGGGAATATACAGTTGATACATATGTAAAGTTCAGCAGACAGGAACACAAAAGAATACGTATAACACTCGCCATACTAACTGTTTCAATGAAAAGTAATCTGAACTTTTTAATAATTACTGACAATTTACAAATACTTACAACTGTTGTTAAGGTGTCTCCGGGTGCTATTTTTAAGGATTTTTCCGGCAGTATACCAAACAAATATAATAATAACCTTGATATCTCATATATGCAGACAAAACAATTTTAATAATTAATGATTTCAAATGCCAGCAATAACATTAAGGAAAAGGGCAGTTTAAAGAGATTTTTAAGGTAACCATAAAAGACCAGACTGCAAGGACATCCCCTTTTGCCGACCGGTTTGCCGGGGTTTTGATTAACCTGTATGACAATAATTAATTGGCTGACGAATCAGGGGGTTATGTGTTGTTTTTGCTGTTATCTGCAACAGGAAGACTGAAGTAAAAACTGCTTCCTTTCTGAAATTCACTTGTATATCCAACATTGCCGCCGGATTGTTCTACTATACTTTTTACAATTGCAAGGCCCAGGCCCATACCTGCTGACTTTGTTGTAAAGTTTGGAGTGAACATTTTTTCTCTTGCTTCAGGAGGTACACCATAGCCGTTATCGCTTACGGTGACAAATGCCATATCTTTCTCCCTGGTTAGTTCGATCGTTATTTTGCCTTGCCTGTTTTTTGGTATTGCCTGTATTGCATTTTTAAGTAAATTGATAAACACACGGTTAAGATGCATTTTATCGGTAATTACATAAAGCTTATCAATATTGTTGAGATTAATGGATATATCAATATTTGCAGTATTTGAGAACAGGCTGGCAGAGTTTGAAATTTCATTAATAATGTCCACCTTCCCTCTTGTTGTTGTTGGCAATTTGGCAAAATTAGAAAAGGCTGTTGCTATCGATGAAAGATGATCAATTTGTTCAACAAGATTTCGTGAAGTGTTTTTAAAAAGAACTTCCCAGTTGTCGATATTGTCTTTCCAGGCCCTCTGCATATGCTGTATGCTGAGTTTCATGGGTGTAAGCGGGTTTTTTATTTCGTGGGCTATTTGTTTGGCCATTTCCCTCCATGCACTCTCTCGTTCAGATCTGGCAAGCAGGACAGCACTGTTTTCCAGTTCTGCAACCATCCTGTTAAATTCTTTTATAAGACTCCCTATCTCATCATCACTTTCATAATCAATCTGTTCATTTGTTTTTCCAATTGATAGTTCGCCCAGCCTGTCCTGGATCAGCTGAAGAGGTTTAGTTATAGTGTTGGATACTATTACCGCGATAAGAATGGTTATCAATATAAGAATCGCATAAATATTTGCCACAGCTACAACCAGAGTGTAAATTTCTTTTCTGAGCACAGATTGCCTGGTAAAATAGGGGAGGTTAAGATAGGCAAGCACCTCATTATGTGTATTGGTGAAGGGAACATAAGCTGAGAGATATGAAAGATTGCTAATTGATTCCTTATGCACAAACCTGGCACTTTTTTCAAGAAGCATCCCTGAATAGGCTTGCGGATTCATTTGTTCTCCGATCAATGCCAGGTTGAATACCTCTGGCCTTGAAGAGGTATAAAGATTACCTTCCAGGTCATATATGTTAATATCGGTATTAAAAACGTTGGACAATTGAATAAGCAAACCAGTAATATAGAAACTCATTTCCGGAGTTAATTCTCTCTCAAGTCCAAGCCGGTATTCAAGTTCAACGATAACTGACTGAATTTTTTCACTGATATTCTCGTACTGTTTGTTCTCAAATTGTCTTATATTATAGTATATGGTTCCTGCTCCTATAATTAGCAGTGAAAGAAGCAGGACACCTATCATTGAGAACTTTATTTTGTTCTTAAAGTCTATTTGCCATTTTCTGAGATTGAAGGACCTGTTGCTGATTAATAATGCCAGTAAAAATAGCAGATAGAAAAATACAAAATTGTACGAGAATGATGTCATTAGATCGACAATGCCTGTTACCGGCCTGCTCATTACAATTACATTGTATTCATCTATTTGATAAACAAGGTGTTCGTATCCTTCTTTTACAACATACGAGAACTCTTCTCCGGGCTCCGGATCAAAACGTAATGACAGGGCATATGGAAAAGTTCCGGACCGTGTAATTAATTGCTCATTATTGTATTTTGCATGTGAATACTGGACCATTAACGAGTTGGTTGAAAATTTTCCTTCAAGCAGCAGCTCAGGATACCCAAGGTGATCAACCATTAATTTGCTGTCAAGGGAAATGAAGAGGGTTTTTTCATAAGGGTATTCATCAAACTCGTAAACCACCATGCCCAGATAACTGATTCTTCCGGTAAGATTATCAAGAAAGTAAAAACCTGAATTTGCAGAAACGGGCACGCCGCTATTATCCATCATTTCATGAAAAAAGGAATAGCAGTCCACCCACTCATTGTCAAGCTCCAGCAGCAGGTCTACTCCATGACCACATGAGGCTATCTGCAATTCATATTTTCTGAAATAACCTCCGAAGTAATTGTTTTCCAGGTAACCGATAAGGTCATAATCATCATGATCAGGTGATGAAAGCGATGCTTTAATAAAATCGTCATTCCTTAGATTGACTTCTATTTCCCCGAGAAGGAATTCAGCAATCTGATCACGCTCATTAGCCAGATTTACGACAAGTACCTGTCTGATATTCTTTTCTTTCTCTCTGCTCTTATTGGTAATAAATGCAAGTGAAAATACAGATATAATGAAAATAAGATATAGCTGAAATGAATGAGAATAGCTATACCTGAAGTATCTTATCCCGATTATGCTGCCAGTAAGAACTGTGAAGAATGAAACAGCATATATACTAACACTGCCTTCAATATTTAGATAAATCAGAGTGCCGGCAATTAAGGAACCTGCAAATATTATAATAAAGGTTTTTATTCCGACTAAAGTTGATGCCAGAAAAACAATTTTATCTGTAAAAATTACGAGAGACGCCAGGAGTAAGGCAAGGATAAAATACGCAATGAAGCTGAATTGATTCAGATAGAAAAAATTATAAACCTCGAGTTGTATGTTTGAGTTAAATATTAGTCCGGAGAACAGATAATGAAAATAAAACATAAAGACAACGAGAACACTGCTTAACAAGAATACCCGGCTGATGTTTTTAAAATTTTGCGGATTTGTATCCCTGTCCATTAACCTGAAATGCGATGAAAAACAAATGCTTGCAAAGAGTATAAAAACAGAATTTATCAAAAAATCGCCCAGAGAAGGGAATGCCGGTGATTTCGCATAATGCTGCGGCTGAAACAGAGACAGGCTGCTGAATATCTCCGGGAAACCAGCTGAAAGCATAGTATGTCTTAACAATAACAGAAGAGCAATTACTGCAATCAGCCAGAGATTCTTTGCAGTGATAGAATTAACCCTGAAAATATTAAAACTATGGTAGAGGAATAAAAGAAGAAGGATAAGCGAAATCGAATACAAAACACATGTCAGATCTGAGAATGTATTGCTATAAACCGGAGGGTTTGGTTCAATAAGTGAGAAAAGGAATTCTCCGTCTTCATTTAAAATGATATTTTCCCCTTCAGGAGTGAATGCCAGCTCCACTTCAGGAAACAAGCCGAAATCAGGATGGAAATCGTTAATGAGAAATTCATTTTCAAAAACATAATCATGCTTTATAAGGATGAATCCCAGAAGTGTCAATGAATCATTTATAGTGTGTCTGTTTACGACATACCAACCATTGCCGGGATTGATTACTTTTTCACTCTCTTTCAGAATTGATTCATTAATTTGAATCGGAACAAGGTTGCTGTTCCAGAACTTAAGGTTAACCCCCTGGTATCCAAGAATTACAATTCCTTTATTTTCATACAGATCGTAATAGTCAGATGCATGAACATTTTTAAAGGTATCCAGGCCTTCTTCTCTTATTGCTTCTGCCATTTTTTGCAGATTCATTTTGGTTGCATTCTCCTTTTCACTCAGCACAGATTGAAAATGCTCTGCATTTATATTTTTAGAGTCAAGAAGATCACCATAATTCTCTAAAACCAGAGTTCCTGCAAATACAATTATAGCAATAATCAGATAGCGGTAATCAAGAAGGATATTTTGGATATGTTTCATTTTAGATTAGTAGGATCCGGGCATAACACGACTCGTATTGTTAATTCAGATATTTACAGTAAATAGCTATTCATGATGATATGATTCTCCTTTAATAATGGTCATTGCCCTGTACAATTGTTCTGCCAGGATCAGCCTGACCATTTGATGAGTAAACGTCAATTCAGATAATGATACAACCTTGTTCGCAGCAGTATACAATTCATCGGAAATGCCGTATGCATCTCCTGTTACAAACACAACCTCCTTGTGCCCCTGAATAATTAATTTCTCAATAAACCTTGCAAATTTTTCAGAGCTAAAACTTTCCCCCTTTTCATCAAGAAGTGTTATATAAGAAGAGTTGCCGGCTACTGTACTGATCCGGTTTTCACGTTTTGATCCGGAAGACCTTGATTTTTTTCCCTTTCCGCCGATGATTTTAATCTCAACAGGGATATAATGCTTAAGCCGGTTGATATAGATATTTATTCCTTCTTTAAGGTAACCTTCTTCTGTTTTTCCTGTAAATAATAGTGTAATCTTCATAATACTAATAATTCGCCGGGGAATTTGTTTTCGGTTTTTTATTTTTAAAGAATAATTATTCTATATGATTGGCTTGCTTTTTGCTATGATCATCTGGATATGTCCTCACAACAACAGGTCGTAATATATGCAAATATAAACAAGCTGAGTATATTAATAAATTTACTTATATTGTAAATGCAAATCTGTAATTAAATTGATTTAAGATGTTATTAAAGAACCGTTTTCTGAAATTGTTTGCTTACGCCACTCTCTGTTTTGTTATAACCGGAACTGTAATGTCTCAAGATACTCCTGCCGGAATAGTTGAATCATTCAAAAAAGGTAATGCAAGGGAACTTGCCCGGCATTTTAACAATAACATTGAGCTTGTGGTTTTAGACAACGAAGATGTTTACAGCAAATCTCAGGCCGAACTCATCCTGAGGGATTTCTTTTCTGTAAATCCTCCTGTTAAATTTGATATGCTGCATCAGGGAGGCCCAAAAGCTTCACGGTTTGGTATTGGTAACCTGCAGACTAAAAACGGGAACTTCAGGATTCATTTTCTGCTGAGGCTCAAAGACAATATTTATCTGATACATCTTTTAAGGATAGAGAAGATAGAGGGAGCCTTTGTAATTCCTGAACCAGATAATCTTCTGGGCGATTAAAATATACGTGACTGTTTCAGGTCTGAACCGAAATAATAATGCCTTATCCTTTTATATTTAAAGGATAAGGCATTAACTTTGATTATGAAGAAGTATAAACTGTTGTCAATAGACTTAATGGGATCAGGATCTTCCCGGTTCATATTCCTCCAGGGATTTCATTAACTTCTTGCGGGAGAAGAAAATCCTGCTCTTCACAGTTCCTATATTCAGATTCAATTCGTCTGCAATCTCCTTATACTTATATCCGGATGTATGCATCTTAAACGGGATTCTGAATTCATCTTCAAGTGATTCTACTTTATTATTTATTTCATCAAGCGATATCTGGGCATCGGGTTTGGATATTGCAGACTCCTCTGCTTTATTTAGGAAGTAGAGGTCTTTGGTATTGTCAAAAGTGGTATTTTGCTTAACCGACTTCCTGTAATTATTTATAAAAGTATTTTTGAGTATCGTAAATGCCCATGCTTTAAGATTTGACTGGTCAGTAAACTGTTCCCTGTATGTTAAAGCTTTAAGGAAAGTTTCCTGAACAAGATCTCTTGCATCTTCTTGATTTGCAGTTAAACTGTATGCAAATCTTTCAAGATTTTTTTCAAGGGTTACTAGTTGGTGGCTAAATTCGGTTGCAGTCATTGGAGTGGTTTTAGATATTGAATTCGTTTAACAAAAGTAGCAACTTTATGAACACAAAACAAATTTTTTATTGATAAAAAGTCTAAATAAAAGTTAAAGTCTAGTAAACAGTTGCTTTTTAGTAATTTAGAAACATTAAAAATTATATAATGATTAAGTCTATTATTGAAAAGTTAAACAAAAATAATATTTCAGATTTATAATCACATTGAAATTTCCGGTTTTTTTTATATCTGGGGAAGTCGAAACTCATCATGATTAACTGAGAATGATTGAATAAAACAGTACTAAAAAATGAAACGATATAATTTCTTCGAACTATAAAGATAGAAAGTAAAACAGTGCGGTGGGAGTTGAACTATTTAACGCAGGGTATTATTTAATAACCGTGTCGATATAGTGTATTAATGTTTCGTAGTTTTTTTTTTCATTTTTTTAAAATGCGCAGGGAACAATGCCTTAGGTTATCATAAACTCCGGATAAAAACATAATGAACAGTAATACAGGCGTTTATGATATGTGGAGCAGGTGTTTATTTTTTTAATTCTTTTTTAAGTTCCTTAACAACGATCTTAATTTCATTGATAATTTTCTTGACCAGAGCGGGGATAACAGCTTTTTCATCGGTGAAACTAATTGTGTTATTTAATTCAACAAGTTTCGGAATTACTGTATTCACTTCAAGATGTCTGAAGGAAGGAAGAATTTTATGAGCAATTTCCTTTATTTTCAACCACTCTTCCTGTTCCAGGTATTTTTTAAAATTCGCTGCTGCCTCTTCTGAACTTTGAACAAAGATGGAAACGGCATGATGCAAAAATTCATTATTATTGCCTGCCATTTTTTGAAGTTCAGTCAGGTTAAATAACGGGTCACCTTTCGTTCTCCCGCGATCAACAGCAATATTGTCCGGTATTTCTTGTCCCTTCCTGGCTTTTTTCATCATCCGATATTGTATTTAACTCATCTTATCATATACTTTAAAAGCCTGATATCATCTTTTTCAGATATTCACGAATGGACCGGCTGCCTGTTTATATATCCACCCTCCGGATCATGATGATCTGTCATGATGTTTCGTGGTGCTGATCAACCCAGATATTCAGAAAGAATGTTATATAAAATTTTTTCTTTAACAGGCTTTTCAATATAGTCTGTAAAGCCTGCCTCCTGAATCTTTGTCAGATCTGATGAATCCAGGAAGCCGGTTTGAGCAATGACAACAGTTTCTTTATTTTCAGCACGCAGGCGTTCTATTACACCAAAACCGTTAAGCACGGGCAGCCGTATATCCAATAATACAAGGTCAATTTTATTATTGAAGAAGGTTTTTATAGTTTCTTCCCCGTCAATTGCTGAGAAAAGATTTGCATTGGTTTTATTCAGCAAATATGTCAACATTTCAAGGGAATAAAAATCATCCTCGGCAATTAATATATTTTTTCCTGTAAGAATGGGTATGATATTATCACTTTTATTAGCTGCTGATATATTAACTTTTTTCATTCCCTGTTACTTAAAGGATTGAATAATAGTTCTGTAAATGGCATCTAAAATCACTGTCGATGAATCAGGCGTTTAAGAAATTCTTCGCTTCTGCGTGTTGCTACTTCCAGCTCTTCACCATTATGCATAATAATGTAACCCTCCGCCTTCTTGTAGGAATGGAGATAATTCAGATTAATTAGAAATGATTTATGAATGCGGAAAAACATGTCGCCGGGCAGTATCTGTTCCAATTGCTTAAGACTTCTTGAAACCAGATAGTTAAAGTTGCCGGCAAGATAGATCTTGCAATATGATTCCTGTGCCCTGCAGTATATTATATTATGTATTTTTTCAATCTGATAGCCGTCTTTTGTTGGAAGTGCAATACTGTTATACGCAAACTTGTCAGTCTGAACATTGTGAAGAAGGGTGCTGGTTCTGATTTTATTATCTGCCGCAGAGGCCTCCAGGTTTTCAATCCTGTCCATTAGCTCTTTTAGCTCATCAATTTTTACCGGTTTTATTAAATAATCAAAAGCAGCAACTTTAATTGCATCAATTGCATAATGCTCATATGCCGTGCAGAACACTACACGAAAAGGGATCTCATTAAAATGATCCAGAAGGGCAAACCCATTCTGTCCGGGCATTTTTATATCAAGAAATACCAGATCAGGATTATGCTTTTTTATGGCTACTACACCTTCGGGTACGGAAGATGCCGTATCTACAACCTCCAGTCTTCCATTGAGAAATGTCCTGATTAGTTGCTGTAATGTTGATCGGGCATATTTCTCATCATCGATAATTATGCAACTCAGCATTAATGGTTTGGTTTGATTATGGTGGAAACTTAGGCGCAAGGTACAAAAAAAATAATGAGATTCTGACCAAAATTATTGTATTAATGATTTTAAGATATCATGTACAAATAAAATTGTAAGATTATCAGTAAACAGGCTACCAGTGAATGTATGAAACAGATTATAAATTACGGGTAATTCAGGGAGAAATGCAATATCGTCTGGATAATGATATTGTAATAGACATAAATTAACCTCAATAATTAGAATGAGCCGGGCAAACCGAAATTTCCACTTTCAGGGTCAGCTGATCTGATGCCATGCAACTTAAATGGTTTTAAGAATATTTTGAAAATGGGTAACCGATTCTACCTTTACAAGGTTGGATGGCAGATTTCCATCAATTTCCCTGACCTGGTATCCTGTGAAAAATATGGTTTGGGAGGGAAATGTTTGGGCAATTTTCTCCAGATAATTTTTTAAATAAGATTCTGAAATACCTGTTGTAAAAGATGTAAGCATATAATCTGCTTTCTGGATCCTGTTTATTATTTTCAGGTCATCAAATGGGACAGTCTGTCCTAGATAAATTACTTTTACACCTTTTTTCTTTAAAATGTAGGAGTAAAACAGAAGGCCAAGTTCATGCAGTTCATTTTCATGAAGAAACAGAATAAAAGTTGCATGGGCTTCCTTTAATGCCGGGGCCTGGCCATCAATAGCAACTATCAGTTTCTGCCTCATCAGGTTAGAAACAAAGTGTTCCTGTGCAGGATTTATCGAACCAGTCTGCCATAAAAGTCCGATTTTTTCAAAAAACGGATGCATTATCTGGACCAGAGTCTCTTCAAAGCCGATTCTTATGATTGAATCTGAAAGTATTTTGTCAAATTTCCATTCATCAAGTTCCAGCATGGAAATAATCAGATTTTCAATCTGGGTACTGGAATCACTGGTTTCCCTTGAAATATGAATTACTTTTTCCTTTAACTCATTAGTGCTGAGTTTTGATAAATAGGAAATTTTAAGGCCGTTCCTGTTCAGAATGGATATGTTTAAAAGCTTCTTCAGGTCATTATCGCTATATAGTCTAATATTAGTGCTTGTTCGCTCAGGAACAACAATCCCGTATCTTTTTTCCCAGATCCTGATTGTATGAGCTTTTATACCGGAAAGATCTTCCAGGTCTCTTATGGAATAGCTAGCCATATTTGGTTTAATTGTTAATGATTTTATCAGTTCCTTTATACATTCTGTTGCCTGTCCACTCAGGGCTGGAATATGCCTGCTCCACGTAAACATGGTTGAATAGCACAAAACCAGGGCATAAAAAGTATTGGGTTTGTATAAACTATTTAATTAACAAATAAAACAAAAAAAAGTTTTGATTTATATGAATCAGGCAGGTTTAATTATTTTTTGCGTATTATCATTAATCCATCTCTTACCGGAAGAAGGAAGTTTTCGATGCGGTCATCTTTCTGGATCATATCATTAAATTCGATCAGATGACTGGTAGATTCATCTTTTTGGTTTTGACTATTATACACTTTTCCTCCCCATAATACATTATCAGCAATAATAAACCCGCCGGGTCTGACTATTGGCAGTACCAGATTATAAAAATCAACGTATTGAGATTTTTCTCCATCAATGAAAACCAGGTCATATGGCCCTTTAAGCGATGGAATGATTTCAATTGCATCACCTGTGTAAAGGACTATTTTTTCTTCCATTCCTGCCCTGGCGATAAAATCCTTTGTGAATTCAATAATTTCATCGTTGATTTCTATAGTGTGAAGCATGCCGTTTTTCTTCAGTCCCCTGGCCATGCATATTGCTGAATAACCGGTAAATGTGCCAATTTCAAGAACTTTCCCGGGGTTTATCATATGGCTGATCAGTTCAAGAAGTTTCCCCTGGTAATGCCCTGAGATCATTCTTGGATTAAGCATCTTCAGATAGGTCTGCCTGTGCAGGTCGCTCAGGATTTTATCCTCTGAAGTACAATGATTAATGATGTATGATTCTCTGCTGTCAACATTTTCCATGCCTCTTGTTTTTTAACCGGATTAAAGATATACAAGTTCAGAAAGATTTTGCTGATCAAGTACAATGTCAGCTACATCCTGAATATCGGCCGATGTGACGTTATCTATTTTAGCATACATTTCTTCCATATTATCAATCCTGTTGAACAGGAGATAGCTCTTTCCGATTGCAAGCATCAGATTCTCCTTGTTTTCCCAGCCAATAGTCATTTGTCCTGTAAGCTGTCGTTTAGCTCTTTTTAACTGGATGTCGCTTAACCGATTACTCCTTAATCTGCAAAATTCGCGGTGAACCAGCTCCCGGCACCTGTCCAGCTTAACTTTGTCTGTGCCAAAATACACTGTGAAAACTCCTGTGTTTGAATATGAGGTAAAATGAGATTCAACATTATATGCATATCCGGACCTTTCCCTGAGTGCAAGATTTAGCCTGGCACTCATCCCTGGTCCGCCGAGAATGTTATTTAACAGTATCATTGACATCCTCCTTTTATCATAAAGATCAAAGGCCAGATTTCCAATTATGCAATGAGCCTGATGAGTCCTTTTCTTTAATGTCTTTTGAGACGGTTTGTAGTCAAGGAGAGGTATCCTGCTCCTTGGAACTTTATTTGCAGGTACAGAACCAAGGTATTTCTGTGCATATTTCAGCACCGTTTTGAACCCGATATCACCGGCTGAGCTGAAAACCATCTGGTCGGTCTGATAATTGTTGACCATGAATTTAAAAACATCTTCACGGGTAAACTTTTTCAGGAATTTCGGGGTGCCAAGGATATTCCTGCTTATCGGGTTGCCATTAAAAACAATTTCCTCAAAATCATCAAATATCTGTTCAGAAGGATTATCAAGGTATGAAATTATTTCATCCATAATAACCTCCTTCTCCCTGAGCATCTCCTTCTCCGGAAATACTGAATGAAATGTCATGTCGCAAATCAATTCAAGCGACCTTTCAAAGTCTTCTTTCATGAATGATGAGTATATGCAGGTTTCCTCCTTGCCCGTATATGCATTGATCTCACCTCCAACAGTTTCCAGCCTGTTTATAATATGATGGGCCCGTCTCTTTTTGGTGCCCTTAAAAATAACATGTTCAATGAAATGGGCCATGCCATGCTCATTTGCAAGTTCATCACGTGATCCGGCATTAATAAGCAGTCCGCAATGCGCAACCCGGGAAGGGATCTGGTGGTGAATTATCCTTATCCCGTTTTCAAAGGTATGAGTATGGAAATACATATATCCAAATAAAATGTAATCTGATTTAAATATAATTACTTACAGGTTCAGTTATCAAATGGAAACGATAAATTGTGTTAGTTATTTCCCGGGGCAGATAAACCATATTTAAAAAATACAAAGGGGAACTTATTCAAAAATATGAACCTTCTTCCGGCAAAAATAATAATATGACCGATAAGTTTAAACAAAATTGAGAATAGGTGGGAAAATCATTTTGTAGAATAAATATTTTTAATAGATTTGCATTCCCTAATCAAGGTGCCATAGCTCAGTTGGTAGAGCAACGGACTGAAAATCCGTGTGTCCCTGGTTCAATTCCAGGTGGCACCACCGCACAGCGTGTCCATTAACGGCACGCTGTGTTGTTTTTCAGGCAGGCTGCGGATTGCAGAGGCCGAAAAAATATGTCCATCCGGCCAATTTGAGTGAAAAATCAGAACAATTTCGGAACAATTAAATAAAACAAAAGACATCACGTATCAATCCCGTATCAAATTCTGATCCAGAGTCACGGGTAATAATTTATTTGCAATCAGACTACAGAATAAGAAGATTAAATCTTACACCCCGCTCCATGTTCATCTGAAGAATAAGAAAGTTGTGCTAAAGTGGTTTTCTGTAAAAGGAATTTACAGAGGAATCAGCAGGGGAATTACTTTCTGTCATAAATTTCATTAATAATCCGGACTGCCTCAATCATTCCATTTTCATCCCTTAAGCGGTTGCGGGAGTTTTTGAAGGCACTTCTTAATTCTTTACGGAATTCAGGGAATGCCCTGTATATTGATTTTCTTCGGGACCTGTCAATAATTGACACCCTGCCGCAGGGAAGAATAAGGAAATAAGTATGCCGTGGTTCAATTTCGGTGAACAATCCCCGTGCATTGCCCCTTTTTTCAATCACATCCCTTTTTTTAACAATCTGCCTTATTGCATACAGGGAAATATGCCCTTTATATAATGAATGTGCAAAAATATCCCCGGTCCCTTGTTGCAAGGCTGATCTCAAAGGCATCTTCTCAAAAACCAGAGGTTCTGTATTGCCCGGTAAGTAGAGGCAGAATTTCTCTATAAGATTCCGGTCAATTAAAACAACCTGTTTGCTTCCTTCATGAAGCCAAAGAATGTCATCAGTATAACCATTATACCTGAATTTCTTATCCGTAACACGTGTACCATCAGTAAAAAAAATTTCACCCGCCAGCCAGTCATTAATATAAAACGGACTTCCCTTAATTCCTGTTGTGTATTGAATAACCTCTCCTGAAAGTATGGGTCTTTCCTGGGGGCTTGCACTGTGAAAAGTGATCATCAAAATAAACCACAGAGTAAAATATTTGTTTTTAGCCCTCATAAAAGGATTATTTAATTCTGATATTAATATATTTTGAAATATAATCACCTTCATCGGTAACACCTTCAATAATGACTTTAAAATCGCCGGTCAGGTCGCCGGTGTAAAAACTAATTGTTTCAATTTCACTTTCATGGTTAAGAAATATATCAGGTTTCCAGAAAAGTGTCTGGCGTAAATCGGGTATATTATCATAATTGGTTTTTTCATTATAAAACGGAAGGATCAATGTTGAAGGATATGTAAGTGAAGGAGGTTTGAAAGAAGCAAAGCTGCGGCTTGACACGACTGATTTGTATAAATTGCTCCTGCTGTTAATTGAAATGATCCCCTGAAATTCAGTTTCACCATATCGCCAGTGCATATTGTGGATCTCAATTGAGTATAACTCAGCCGAACCAAAGCTGATTATATCTTCCAGGTGCCCTATATGTACACCATCAAGAAACAGAGCGGGTTCATCATTAAAGTATTGTCTTGTCCTGACATTGATGAGATTGGATGTCAACCGCTCATCTCTCTGCCTGATCCTCCACCCCGGTATTATTTCCCTGGCTATTTCCCTCAGATCAGAGAATGGCAGGTAATCATCCAGCTTTATAACAGAAACAGGGTTTGAATAAAGTCTTGGCCTTATGCCAGCGCGATTTTCTTCGGGTTTATCCTGATCAATATGGAATGAAATATCGAAATGCCTGTTTATTGAAACAATATCCTGACTTTTTCTGATATGGTCGTAAACAGATTCGTTTAGAAATGGAGGTACTGGCAATTCGGAAATTTCTATACTGAATTTATCAAAAAGACGTATTATGCTGTTATCCTGTAATTCAGGATCTTTCAAATTTATGAAGACCTCCCTCTCAGGGGCATTCAAAATAAAATGGAATGACCCGTCTTCATCGGAGGTTGTATGTAACAGGTAAATAATACTGTCAGGAGAAGTAAGAAACAGATCGATGTTTTTCACGGGAATTCCGGATAATTTATCAGTAACCTCGCCTGAGATCAGAAGTGCATTATTTCTGGCCAGCTTGTCTTTCTGATTTATCTTTAAGCCGTTAATTAAACTGTTTCCGGAAACTTGTTTTCCGGGATAATATATCATTCCGTCTGTTTCTGAAACCGACAAAGACAGCCATGTTGCACCACGCTCTGATAAGGCCGGGTTAATCGTGATTGAGATCCTTTCTCTTGTATTGTATTCTTTCTTGCAACTTCTCAGGAGATTGCCATTTCCTGAGAAATTTATTACGGCGGGTAAAGCGGGTTGAACCTGTCCTTCAGAGGCAACAAGGGGTGATACTGCCTTCTCCGGTTCCCTGTCAAACCTGTTGGCTATGACCAGTTGTTTGGCAGCGTAACTTGCTTCACCCAAATGTTTTGCAGTATTTGTAAAGCAAACCAGCTGGTAGAAACCTGTTGAAAGTGTGTCGGGTATATTGAAGCTGCCATATGCCATATTATTTGTCAGAGTGAGAATACCGGTATGTATACTTTTATCGATTGATGATCTTAATACATAACCAACCAGGCCCCCATGTATGTTTTTTTCTGCTGAGATATCCAGGTACACCTTAAAGTATATTCTCTCACCGGCAATATATACGTCCCGGTCACTGAAAATTGCAAAAAGTCCCCTTTTTGCTGAAAAATCGTTTGCAGGCAACTTCCGAACATTAAAAATGATCAGTGCAAAAAACAGAAAAAACAGAATAGAATGTTTATTATTAAACATATACCGGCTTATTTGATATTTCAGTTTACCCAGAAATCAGGAAGGTAGGGTTGATTCCCATTTGGGGGAAGATGATCCAGATCATCTGTTTTTTTTAGATGATAAGAATCTTCCCATGGTCTCTCAACAAGAATATAAGTCACGGAAACGACTGATGAAGCTTCAAATAATCCAAGAGCCAGCCGGGAGGCGTCACTGGTACATCTGATATTTGAAGGCAGCCGTGTCGCAACAGGATCAAAAAGTTTTCCTTCAGAATTTATCTGCCGCTCGATAGCGGTGTAAAAGTCCCAGGAATCCTTGTTTAGCCCATATATCTTTAAAAGCAATATTTTTCTGTGGATGTATTCGTCATTGTTAATATTATATTCATATTTGCTGTGAGGGAAAAATGTAACATTATGTTGCCTGGTAACAATTGAAGTGGTTTCAAATTTATAGCTGCTCACATTGACATGTTCGAGCATATTTATCTTTTTCCACAGGTAATTTTGTATTTCCCCTGTAGGGAAGTTATATAAGATCAATCCTTCAGGCACCAGCCTGAAATGTTTGTATTGTTCATCCTGATATGATATGTCGAGCAAAACTTCTGCTCCCTCTGTCGATTTCAGGAAATAACCACCCTGTGCGTTCCGTTTCAGTGTTTCCTTAACCTTTGGCCGGGCATAGAGGGAGTCAATGTTAACAGGGAATGGCAATGACTGAGGCTCTGATACGTATGAATGACCATCAGGCGTTTCAATAAACAGGGTATAGGTGTTACCACTGATACCCCTGAAGAATTCCTGAGAATAGTAATTTCCGGGTTCCGATTCTGTGAAGAAGAATATTTCGTCATTATTATCTTTAACATATACCGTTGCATCTGATATTCCCGTTGGAAAGGAAGTTTGGTCATGTAAGTTGTTGTCAATAAGTGTTTTGGTATTTAGCTTTATCACGTAAGGCTCGTTCCGGTCAGTTATTAATCCTTCAACAATAATGACATTCTCCATGTGGCCGGCATCATGATTATATATTTCCCGGCATGAACCGGTAAAAAATACCGTAAGTAAAATCGCCAATAGCGCAGGATAACCTTTGATTAATTTTCTCAACCGACAGATCAATTCTGCATTGTTTCGTATGATATTGACTGAATGGAAAATCATGGTTAAAAAGTAAAGTTATAACTCAAAGTGGGCAGTACTCTTCCAATAATATAGAGTTTATAAAGATTAAAAGGCTCACCTTCACGGGCATTGGAAGCACCCGCTTTCTCATAGAATATCGAATAGGCGTTCTTTCTGGAATAAACATTAACAAGTGAGAAAGTCCAGTTACCTTTTCCTCTCTGGTTGATTTTAAGATTATCATTACGGGTAATTGAAACATCAAGCCTGTGATAATCAGGTAGCCGGAACATGTTCCTGTCAGAGAACTGTACAAGCTGTGCCGTGCCGTGATTAAAATACAGGACGGGAAGTGTTACCGGCCTGCCTGTGTTGTAAGTAAAAGTACCACCAATTACCCACCTTCTGGAAATATTGTAATTCGTGTTTATTACTATGTCATGAGGCTTATCGTAATTGGAAGGAAAATATTTATTATTATTTATCATGTCGCCGGAAAAAGTCCCTCTTGACCTTCTCATAGAACTTGAGAAGGTATAGCTTACCCATCCGGTCAGTCTCCCCGAATTCTTCTTTGCATATAATTCAATCCCGTAATTGTAACCGGTTGCATTTACTACATCAGTTTCAATTGCTTCATTCATGATAATAGTAGCCCCTTCCTTGTATTCCGGGGCGTTATTCATATCTTTATAGTAAACCTCAACTGAGGTCTCGATGCTGTTGTCGCTCAGATTCATAAAATAACCAATAGCATACTGATCACTTTTAAGAGGTTGCAGATAGGTATCGCTTAACTTCCATAAATCTGATGGTGTAATTACCGATGTGTTTGATATCAGATTTATATATTGGTTAATACGGCTATAGCTTGCCTTAAGAGAGCTTTGTGCATTGAGGCTGTATCTGACGCTGAGTCGTGGTTCCAGTCCGCCATACCCGGCGACCTTTTGATTCCTTTCAAAATGAAGGGTGTCTGTAATTGAGGTGACATTTTTCGGCATACCGGTTTCATATAAAAATACATCCGCTTTACCACGGTATATATAATTAGTATACCGGAGCCCGGCTTCAATACTCAGGTTTTCTCCAGCCTGAAAATTATCACTTAAATAAACTGCCAGTTCCAGGGCATCTTCCTGGTCGATCTTCTTTTTTATGATTTCTGATCCTTCCAGTGGATTCAGTTCCCCCGGTCTGATGTGGTAGTTTACTGCCTGTACTCCCAGTTCAATATTATGCCGGGTATCAGGGAAATACATCAGGTTGCCTTTCAAGGTACGATAATCTATAAATGAATTGAGCCTGTAAGCCTGGAGAGGGTTTTCTTCCTTATCGCCGGTAACCTTGTATTCATACTGGCTTAGCCCGCCACTAACCGAAAATGATATCTTTTCACCCATGACGGAATTCCACCGCACCGAGGCAAGATTATTACCATACTGATAATCAGCATTGCCGGCAAATGAAAAATTGTCGTTGCTTTTATACCCAAAAATAGAAATTGTATTTCTCGGGTTTATCAAAAATGAGAGCGTCCCGGTAAAATCATAGAAGCCTGCCGAACTGTTCATTAGATCCTGGTCTCTCATCCTTCCCAGCAACCAGTCAGAGTAAGATGTGCGTCCGCCTGCAGATAGCTGGATCTTCTCGCTTCCTACCGGGGTTACGAGGTGAAGCCGGCTGTTGAGAAGGCCTATTCCGCCCCGTATGGTGGTTTTATCAACTTCCTCAGGCTTAATCCTTATATCCATTACCGATGAGGCTCTTTCTCCGTATTTTGCAGGTATGCCTGCCTTGATGAGGGTAATACCTGTCACCATATCGGGATTTACAACAGAGGTAAGTCCGAAAAGATGTGAAGAGTTAAACAGGGGAACATCCTCAAGCAGAATCAGATTCTGGTCGGCACTTCCGCCCCTGACATGGAATCCGGTACCGAATTCACCTGCAGACTGCACACCGGGGAGCAGAACCATACTCTTTATAATGTCCTGCTCTCCCATAGTTCCCGGAAGTTCCCGTAATGATCGGGAATCAAGGGTAATCATGCTCATCCTGGTTTGTGTTAAATTGGCTCCGGCTCTTTTGGCCCGCACGGTAACCTCGTCCAGTTTAAGTGATTCTTCAAATATATCAAAATCGAAATTACCCGGTCCCATGATATTTATCCTGCGGCTGGTGTTTTCATACCCGATATAGCTTATTATAATATTATGTTCGCCAACAGGAAGGTTAATGCTGAACCTTCCTTCACGGTCGGTCGGAATGCCTTTTCCAAGCACCTCACTGTAAATTACAGCACTCGGTAATGCTTCTCCGGTTTGTCCATCTTTTATCTTTCCTGAGAATTCAGCGTTGGAATACCTTCCCAGTTCGGCCGGATCGCCAATAGTGATCTGCTGCTTATCAGGTGTATTTAAGAGATCAGTATTGGCTGAGCCTGGTGTTAAAATTATGTAATTGTGAAGGTAAAATGCCTTCAGGGAATTATCATTTAACAATTGGTTTATGGCTTCTTCCAGAGAAAGCCCGGTAATTGAGGGATCGATAATCTTGATCCATTCATGTTTATAGAATATTCTGACCGAATTCTGTTCTTCAAGGGTTCTTATAATTTCTTCCGGTGATTTTATATATCCTGAAGTATTATTATGCTGCTGTAAATGACTATATGTTGAAATACTGATAAATAGTATAACCGTTAAGAATCTCCTAAGCCCTGACATTACTGAAATATTACTGGGATATTAAGTCAATAAAAAAAGTGATGGTGAATATAATAATAAACTTCCGGATTTTCCAAATCAATCATGAGGTTAAAACTGATCGTGGTGGCGGGACTCATGCTTGTTTTCCATGTAAAAATAACTTATTCCTGATTTTTCCTCATCAAAGGTGAAAACTCTGTCACGAGGATAGGCTGCAAAAAAGTTTACCATTGCAAAATCGCCTATACACATTGTGCTGTGAACGAATAAAGCTACCAGTGACCCCCATTGGATAGCGGGAGTTCCATATATAAATCCGGCAAGGAAAAACAAGTTGATAATGATAAAAGGACAAAAGGCGATGAAATAAAAAGCAATCCTTTCAGTTACAAAACCCGGTGCACTTGCATAAAAGAGAAGTTGCTTTAAATCGGCCCCATATTTAATCTTTTTTGCTCCGGATATCTTGTATGCCAGTCCGTGCAGCAACTCATGGAATGGGATGACAATAAGCATTCCTGACAGAAACCCGAAGAAAAGATATTTCCAGTATAATCCCCATGTAATATTTGTATTCATTAAACTGGCAATGGAAAATGCCAGGATCATTATCAGCACCAAAATGCAAAAGCCATAAAAGACAAGCATGGGCCACCTTAGCTGTCTGACCTCACTGAGTACGAATGGAACGATCTCGTTATGCCGCAGAATCCTGATCAGAGTGTAATTGCCGGAATTCTTGAGTTGTTCAGGTTTAAGATTTTCCGCCATAGAAATGAATTAATTATTTTACGGTGAATTTTTTTCGGGCCACTAAGATATCAAATCTGAAAGTCATATAATTAGCATAGCGACAATTTTAACATCTCATTTTTTCTCTCGGCAAAAAAAGATAATTTTGTACTCAAATTTTAAAGAAAATTTAATAATATGAAAAATAATAAGGCAATACTATTGATACTTGATGGCTGGGGGATAGGAGATAAATCTGAAGCTGATATAATATATAATGCCAGCACTCCTGTTATGGACGGGCTGATGGCAAAATATCCAAATTCAAAATTACTGGCATCCGGAGAGAATGTCGGCCTGCCTGAAGGACAGATGGGGAATTCTGAAGTAGGGCATCTTAATATCGGTGCAGGAAGGAAAGTTTACCAGGACCTCGTAAAGATCAATCTGGCCATCAGAGACAACAGTATTGTCAATAATCCTGTTCTTAAGGATGCCTTTAATTATGCAAAAGAGAATAATAAGGCAGTGCATTTTCTCGGACTGGTTAGTGATGGTGGTGTTCATTCTTCTGATAAGCACCTGTACAAGCTATGCGATATTACCGGGGAATATGGACTGGACAAAGTATATATTCATGCATTTACTGATGGCCGTGATACTGACCCGCAAAGCGGATATGGTTTTGTCAGGAACCTGGAAGACCATCTTGCAGGCTCCAACGGTCAGATAGCCTCCCTGGTAGGCCGTTATTATGCAATGGATCGCGATAAACGCTGGGAAAGAGTTAAGGTGGCTTATGATCTGATGGTTCACGGAACCGGAAAAAAGAGCAGGAATATACTGGAAGCTATCAAAGAATCATACAATGATCAGATTACCGACGAATTCATTAAGCCGGTTGTAAAAGTAGATGATTCAGGAGAACCTGTAGGACAGATCAAGCCCGGAGATGTTGTGATTTGCTATAATTTCCGTACCGACAGGCTCAGGGAAATTACGGTTGCCCTTACCCAGAATGATTTTCCGGAGTATGAAATGAAAACAATGCCTTTGTATTATGTCACTATGACCAGGTACGATGATACTTTTAAGGGAGTAAAGATTTTATATGACAAGGATAATCTGAGCAATACAATGGGTGAGGTTCTGTCAAGAGCCGGTAAAAAGCAGTTGAGAATTGCTGAAACAGAAAAGTATGGACATGTTACATTTTTCTTTTCCGGGGGACGGGAAAAGGAGTTTGAAAATGAAACCCGTATTCTGATTCCTTCTCCTAAAGTGGCAACATATGATCTTCAGCCTGAAATGAGTGCCTTTGAGGTTAAGGATGCTGTAGTTAAGGAATTAAATGAAAGCAGCATTGATTTTATTTGTCTGAATTTTGCCAATTGTGACATGGTGGGGCATTCCGGCATATATGACGCAATCAGGAAAGCTGTAGAGACAGTAGATGCCTGTGTGGGCGAGGTTGTTGATGCAGCAAGGAAGAATGGTTATGATTGCCTTATAATAGCTGATCATGGCAATGCCGATTACTCCCTGAACCCTGACGGATCGCCCAATACCGCGCATTCACTTAATCCGGTGCCCTGTATCCTGGTATCTGATCATTACAAAACTGTTTATGATGGGATACTTGCCGATGTTGCTCCCACGCTGCTTCATATTCTGGGAGTTCCGGCATCAGAGGAGATGACAGGTAAAATACTTATTGAATAATGAGCAGCATGTTGCAGATTGGAGAAAAGGTAATCAGCCTTGACCTTCTTGATGAAAAGTTTGTCTGTGATCTTGAAAAATGCAAAGGTGCCTGTTGTGTACAGGGAGATGCCGGAGCTCCTCTCTTAGTGGAGGAGTTACCTGTACTCAGGGAGATATATCCGGTTATTTTGCCATACCTTCGGCCCGAATCCATTGAAGCAATTGAGATACAGGGAACCCATGTGATAGATGAAAATGATGGCGAGCCGGTTACACCGCTGCTTAATGACAAGGAATGCGTTTATGCCGTTTTTGACCGTGGTATTGCATTTTGCGGAATTGAGAAGGCATGGACCGATGGCAGGATATCTTTTCGCAAGCCTGTCTCATGTCATCTCTATCCAATAAGGGTCAGGGATCATGAAAATTTTACCGCCGTTAACTATGACCGGTGGCCGGTATGTAAACCTGCAATTTCAAACGGGGAAAAACTGAATGTTCCGGTTTATGTTTTTTGCCGTGAGTCGGTGATGCGCAGGTTTGGCAAGGAGTTTTACAAAGAACTTGAGATTGCAGCTGAAAGTTTTAGCAGGGAGAGCTCAGAATAAAGTAAGTAAAAACCTGGGCCGGCAAACTCATCAGTTTATAACCTGGCGCCCTCTTTAAGCATGATACTTCCCATTTGCTGCATGGAATGAAGTTCATTTCAATGAACTCTTTATTCTCATTTTTCAATATCAGAAAATACAATTTTAGGCTGGCCTGAAATAATACTCCTGAATCGGGTTTTACACATCCGGAATATTATGCCTCTTATAAAAAAATGGTTAATATTACATGCCGTAACATAACTGTAGAATTATTTTCTAATAACCTGAATTGCCCATTGCATGAGTATACGAGAAAGAATGATTAATTACATGGGTGATCCATCTTCCCAACTTTTAATATAGAATGTATATTACTTATAATTAGCATAATAATTAAACCTTATTTGGATGAACATTAAAAGCTACATTGATGAAAACAAAGACCGGTTTCTTGATGAATTATTCGGTCTTATAAGGATTCCTTCGGTAAGTTCAAAATCAGAGAATAAAGATGATATGTTTGCAGCAACCGGATATATCAAAAAAGCTTTGCTTGATTCCGGTGCTGATCTTGCTGAGGTTATCCCGACAGCCGGACATCCGGTAGTTTATGCAGAGAAAATGATTAACCCTGATCTGCCTGTTGTTATGGTCTACGGACATTATGATGTCCAGCCGGCAGAGCCTCTTGAGCTCTGGAACTCACCACCATTTGAGCCGGAGATTCGTGACGGGAAAATATGGGGAAGAGGTGCAGATGATGATAAGGGCCAGCTTTTTATGCATATTAAGGCTTTCGAGTATATGGTGAAGAATGGTCTGCCCTGCAATGTAAAATTCATGATCGAGGGTGAGGAAGAGATAGGTTCTCCTAATCTTGGAGAATTTTGCCGGGCAAACACCGATAAGCTGAAGTGTGACATAATACTAGTTTCCGATACAAGCATGATTGCAAGGGATGTGCCTTCCATTACAACAGGGTTACGCGGACTGAGTTATCTGGAGGTTGAGGTTACCGGTCCGAATCGTGATCTTCATTCAGGTCTTTATGGCGGAGCAGTGGCAAATCCCGTTAATATGCTTGCCAAAATGATAGCTTCACTTACCGATGAGAATAACAGAATTACCATTCCGGGCTTCTATGATGACGTTTTGGAAGCCAGCCACGATGAGCGCAATGAAATGGCAAGAGCTCCATTCGATATTGAGAGGTATAAAAAAGAGATTGATGTCGAAGAACTGGTCGGTGAGGAAGGATTTTCAACAATGGAACGAACCGGGATGCGTCCTTCACTTGATGTGAACGGAATATGGGGAGGATATACAGGAGAGGGGGCAAAAACAATTCTGCCATCAAAAGCTTACGCTAAAATATCGATGAGGCTTGTTCCAAATCAAAATTCGAAAAAAATTGATGAACTTTTTATACGGCATTTTGAATCGATTGCGCCCGCAGGGGTTAAGGTAGCTGCACGTGTTCTGCATGGAGGAGAAGGTTATGTTTCTCCTGTCGACAACCCTGCCTACAGGGCTGCAAGCAGAGCATACGAGGAAACTTTCGGAAAAAAGCCAATACCTTTTCGCAGTGGAGGAAGTATACCAATTATATCGCTATTTGAAAAGGTTCTGGGAGTTAAGACTATCCTGATGGGATTCGGCCTTGAAAGTGATGCAATTCATTCACCTGATGAAAATTTTCCGGTCTGGAATTTTTATAAGGGCATAGAGACAATACCCCTGTTCTATAAATACTATCTTGAAGAGATTCAATGATTGGATTTTATACAAAAACTTCATTTTAGCCGGTCTTACAGACTGGCTTTTTTTTTATGTGTGCCGTGCATATCATTAAGAAATAAGTTTGATATGTTGTGTTTTGTGTCCTGATAATTGGGGGGTGCTGAAGAAAATACTATCATTTTAGTATTTTATATATAAAAAATTTGGGGGTAACGAAAATAAATAATACTTTTGCTCACGAAAAATTAAATTTATAATCAAAAAATTCAACCATGGGTACACTGAGATTTAAGGCAATCGAAGCAGCTATTTCCCGACATCCGCTGGATGTTAAATTTCCTTCAGCAAAGACATCAGATTATTTTGCGGTAAATGTATTTAACAAGGGTAAGATGCAGGAATACCTGTCACAGGAGGCCTTTGACAGTGTTATGAATGCGATTGAAAAGGGTACGAAAGTAGACCGGAAAGTTGCAAGTCAGATAGCTTCAGGTATGAAAGCCTGGGCGATTGATCGTGGGGCAACACATTACACACACTGGTTTCATCCGTTAACAGGTGCAACTGCGGAAAAGCACGATTCATTTTTCGAACCTGGTTCAGACTCTTCAGTTATGGAGAATTTTGACGGAGGTAAACTGGTTCAGCAGGAACCTGATGCATCAAGTTTTCCGAGTGGTGGAATGAGAAATACTTTTGAGGCCCGGGGGTATACCGCATGGGATCCTTCCTCTCCCGCTTTTGTAATGGGCAACACTCTGTGTATCCCGTCTGTTTATGTTTCTTTCAAGGGTGATTCCCTTGATTATAAAACCCCGCTGCTAAAGTCTGTTGAAGCAATCGATAAGGCTGCAGTTGAGCTATGCAACTATTTTGATAAAAATGTCACCAAAGTTATAGTCGGACTTGGTTGTGAACAGGAATATTTTCTTGTTGATGATGCCCTGTTCAATGCCCGGCCTGACCTCAAGATGACTGATCGCACACTTATGGGCCATTCAGCTGCCAAAGACCAGCAATTGGCAGACCATTATTTCGGCTATATACCTATGAGGGTCAGTGCATTCATGAATGAATTTGAGGTTGAGGCATACAAGTTGGGTATACCTGTTAAAACACGCCATAATGAAGTTGCCCCAAACCAGTATGAATGTGCCCCGGTTTTTGAAGAGGCCAATCTTGCCACAGATCATAACCAGTTACTTATGACAGTAATGAAAAGGGTGGCCAAAAAGCACAATTTCAAAGTCCTCTTTCACGAAAAACCCTACAAGGATGTCAATGGCTCAGGGAAACATTGTAACTGGTCACTTATTACCAATACTGGGGTAAACCTGCTATCGCCGGGTAAAACACCAAAAACAAATATGTTGTTTCTCGCATTTTTGGTTTCCGTGGTAAAAGGAGTTTACGAATACCAGGATCTGCTGAGGTCAAGTATAGTTTCACTCGGTAATTCTCACCGTCTCGGTGCAGCTGAAGCTCCGCCGGCAATTATGTCTGTGTTTCTTGGTGAAGAGATGAACAAAATTCTTGATGAGATTGAAACCAGGGTTTCCGGTAAAAAGATGAGTCCGGATGAGAAGACCGAGCTTAAACTTGATGTAGGTAAAATTCCCGAAATTTTGCCGGATAACACTGACAGGAACCGCACCTCTCCGTTTGCATTTACCGGTAACAGGTTTGAATTCAGGGCGGTAGGAGCTTCAACAAACGTAGCCTCCCCACTGATCGCGCTTAATACCATCGTAGCCAAGCAGCTGAAGGATTTCAAGGTAGAGGTTGATTTACTGATTGAAAAGGGTATAAAAAAAGATGAGGCTATTTTTCAGGTTATCAAGCAGTTTATTCTGGCCTCTAAAAAAGTAAGGTTTGATGGAAATAATTATTCAGAAGAGTGGGTTAAGGAGGCAAAAAAACGCGGATTAACAAATGTGAGTGATGTGCTTGAGGCACTTTCAGTAGTTGTTGACTCCAGATCAAAGAGTCTTTTTGCTGAGATGAAAGTATTTTCTGAGCTTGAACTCGAAGCCAGACTGGAGATAGATATGGAGAAATACACTAAGAAGGTGCAGATTGAGGCAAGAGTGCTCGGTGACCTTGCGATAAATCACATTTTGCCCACCGTTTATAAATACCAGAATATTCTGATAGAAAATGTAAAGGGACTTAAGGAACTCTTTTCTGATTCAGATTATGATAAACTTGCCGGTACGCAAATAGCTTCAATCAAGGAGATTTCCAGCAGGGCAGCGATGGTAAATATTAAGGTTAACAACATGATTGATGAAAGAAGAAAGGCAAATACAATCGATAAAGTTGATCTTAAGGCAAAGGAATATTCAAATAATGTGAAACCTTATCTGGAGGAAATTCGTTATCAGATTGACCACCTTGAGATGATAGTAGATGATGAAATATGGCCCCTGCCAAAATACAGGGAGTTGCTGTTTATCAGATAAATTTTTTCAAGCTGGGTACAAGGAGTTTTTTTGACATGTTTTCAGCTATTGACAATTGACAGGTTGTCAGAACAATATTAGGTTAGGTAGGTTAGGTTTTTTTTACATGTTTGGCAAATCGGAACAATAAATTTTGTTCCGGTTTGTTTTTTTTAAGGAATGGATGAGTTCCTGAATTAATACTTTTTGCAATCTCCGGGTGATAATTTTTTTGTTTTTTTTTGAATCAAAAATTTCTACTTTTACCAAAATGCGTTAATAATTTATTGCTAAAATGAGGATATACATCACCATTGCGGTTCTTTTCCTTGGATTATATTTCTGTGCAGATTTGCACGGACAATCGCGCCGGCTTGACAGAGCTGAAAAAGCCTGGGCGGCAGGTGAATATTATGAAGCCATTGATTTGTACAAAGATGCATATTCGGCTGTAAGCGACCGTGATGTACGTAGCGAGATAATTTTCCTTATAGCACAATGCTATATGAAGGTGTCTGATGCAAGGCAATCTGAAAGCTGGTTCAGAAGGGCTATTAACCGCGACTATGACAATCCTGAGATTCACTGGTACTACGGTGAGGCCCTTAAGATGAACGAGAAATATGAAGAAGCAATAGAACAGTTCAGGATATACAGTGATCTTGTTCCGGATGATCCCCGGGGGGAAACAGGAATAAAGTCATCGGAAATGGCTATGTACTGGATGGAAAATCCAACTTCATACGAGGTAACTGAAGTAAATTTTTTCAATTCCAGAGAAAGTGATTACTCTCCTGTTTTTGCTAATTCTGATTATACTCTCGTATATTTTACATCATCCCGACAAGGTGATAAAAAAAACCGGCACGGTGTAACCGGGGAATATTTTGCCGATATATATGAGTCAATGCAGGACAGACAGGGAAGATGGAGTTCTCCTGAACCACTGGAGTCTTTAAATTCCGAATTTGATGAAGGGACCCCTTCTTTCAATCATGATTTTACCGTAATGTATTTTACCAGCTGTAAGGCAACAAGGCGAAAAAGTAATGGATGTCAGATTTATCAGGCTATACGGAATGGTGACAGGTGGGGTCGGCCGGAATTGATTGACCTGGCAGATGACTCTCTTGTTGTGGCCCATCCGGCTATCTCTCCTGATGAACTTGTTTTATATTTTGTGTCTGATATGCCAGGAAGTATAGGGGAAAAAGATATATGGAAAGTATCCCGCAGTACGGTAAATGCTCCATGGGGAGCACCAGTCAATCTTGGTCCTGAAATAAATACAAGAGGAGACGAAGTATTTCCTTATGTTCATCCCGATGGCACCCTTTATTTCTCTTCAAACGGACATCCCGGCATGGGAGGCCTTGACATTTTCAAGGCTACAGTTAAGGATGATGGTGGGTGGCATGTCATGAATATGGGATATCCGGTCAATTCGTCATCAGATGATTTTGGTATTGTATTCGAAAAAGAGGCCGAAAGGGGTTATCTTAGTTCCAACCGAAGCAGGAGAGGTGTAGATAATATTTACTCCTTTTATCTTCCCCCTTTGCACTTTAATGTTGATGGCAAAGTAATGGACATCGAGACTGAACAAGTTCTGGCAGGGTCAACCGTTAAAATGGTTGGAAGTGACGGGACCATAATAGAGGTTAATACCGGTGATGACGGACAATTTCGTTTTATGCTCAAGCCAAATGTTGACTATGTTTTTCTTGCCTCAAAGGAGGGATATCTTACAGATAAAAGGGGGGTTACAACAAGGGGCATAGACCAGAGCAAAGATTTTTCCATTTCAATTGACATCCAGTCATTTGAAAAACCAATTGAATTGCCGAATATTCTATATGATTTTGCACGGTGGGATTTGAGACCAGAGTCAATGGTTGCACTTTCTTCACTTGTGGAAACCCTGAATGACAACCCGCATGTTACAATTGAGCTTGCTTCTCATACCGATTCAAGGGGAGGGGCGGCTTCCAATATGGAATTGTCGCAACGCCGTGCCCAGTCGGTCGTTGATTACCTTATTGAAAATGGTATTGATGCCGGAAGGTTAAGTGCAGTTGGTTATGGAAAGAACAGGCCAAAAACAATTGATAGCAGAATTTCGGCGGTCTATCAGTTTCTTCAGCCGGGTACTATACTAAGCGAGCAATTTATAAGTACCCTGCCAACTGAAGAACAACGTGAAATAGCCCATCAGATTAATCGCCGTACTGAGTTTGAAGTGCTTTCAACTGATTACCAGGTTTCTACTCCATAAATTGATGATCAGGTATTAATCTGCGAATCGGTACCTGAATATATAACAAATAAAAATTCCGGCTCAATAGTTTAAGCCGGAATTTTGTTGAATCCCTTCTATGTAATCACAATTTTGTTGAATCCTGTTTAATTCAAACGGGTTTAGTCTCGCGAACTTCATCAAGCAGCCTGGACCATTCTTTTTTAGTACGGGCACGCCAGTCGCCTTTATGATAAAGGTAGCTTACGATCAGAGGAAGTACAGATGTTGCCTCGGCATATACCATTTGCTCGTATACAGTATCAACCTTGCCCCATGATGAAGCTTCCTTGAGCGTAGAGCTGGAACAGGCACCGTCTCTGGCATCTGCAACAGTTATTTGAATTGCATATCTGTGCATATCAACATCCTTACCCAGAATCTCAGCACAAATAACGGTGTCCTGTGTGAAGTTCTTGGGAACCCCGCCACCGATCATAAATAATCCGGTTGCCGGAGCTGCCATCTTTATCTTTGTCAGTTCAAGAAAATCTTTTATCGAATCAATGGTAATATGATTTTCAGGCCTGTCCCACTGATGCTTTACAAGTCCGAAACCGGCACTGCTGTCAATAAAGGCGGGACAGAATATCGGAACATTATTCTCATAACACACCTGGATAAGTGAATCCTTCTTTTTGGAATTGTTAACCAGATATCTGCCCATCTCCCTGATAAACTCACGTGATGAGTATGCTCCGGGCTTCATATTGTCGGCTATTTCCTTGATAGTGTGATCACATGCCTGCAATTCTTCCTCATCAATATAGGTGTCATAAATCCGGTCAATATAAAATTCACGCAGCTGTTTATCATCAGCATCAGGAGAGCCTTTGTAGTGTTTATATCCAAGGGCTTCGAAAAAATCCATATCAACAATTGATGCGCCTGTGGCAACAATGACATCTACCATCTTGCTCCGGACCATATCCACATATACCTGCATGCATCCACCTGCACTGGTACTTCCGGCAAGAGTAAGTATTACCGAACAGTCATCCTGTTTTAACATTCTTGTGTATATGTCGGCGGCAGAAGCGGTATCGCGCGATGTAAAGGACATTTCCCGCATTGAGTCAATAATTGGAGTTGCGTCAAAAGCCTTTATGTCGATATGTTTTACAGGATCATTAAGGAAATCTTTTTTTTCCATTTTATTATTTTTTAGGTTGAATTCTTTTGTTGTAAAGCATACTTAAAAATCTGTACACAATTTTGGCCGCCATAAAATCGGGCGCTTTATCAGTATTTGAAGGGCTGAGTTCTACTACATCAAAACCAACAAGGTTTTTGCGCGAAACTAATCTGTCAATAAAATCCATAACCTGATACCATCCCAGTCCACCTGGTTCAGGTGTGCCGGTTGAAGGCATAATTGAAGGATCGAATGCATCAAGATCGAGTGTAATGTAAACGTTATCTGAAAGCAGGTCTATTGCCTTTTCCATCCAGGAATCATCTTTATGAACCTGATGTGCATAAAATACCCTTTCCCTGTTCATTGATGGAATTTCCCCCGAGTCCATCGACCTTATTCCAACCTGTACTATTTGTGCAACTTCTCTGGCTCTTGCCATTACACAGGCATGATTATTCCTTGATCCCTCATACTCATCTCTCAAATCAGTATGCGCATCCAGTTGCAACACAGAAAGATCAGGGTAATGATTTGCAAAGGCCTGTATACTTCCTATAGAAACCGAATGTTCTCCTCCCAGTATAACAGGGAACTTGCCGGCTTTAAGATATCCGGCAACCCTGTTGAAAACTGATTTGACCATTTCATCCGGACTGTCATTCTCTTTAACCGGATCGGCTGTATAAATGCCGTTTAAATAAATCTCACTTTCAGTTTCAATATCATAGAGTTCCATATTGGCAGAAGCCTCAAGAATGGCTGAGGGTCCTTTATCGGCACCTTTCCCCCACGTGCTGGTGCCATCATATGGTACAGGCAATATGACAATTGCTGAACCTTCCTCTTTAGAATATTCCTCTGGTAATCCACCAAAGTTTGTCATGATCGTTCTTTGTTTGATAATATAATGTAAATTTCAAGAATTATCGGCTAATACCCAAGGATTTTAAGCATGGATTTATGACTTTGCTCTTTCGCGAAAAGCTTGGTTGTAATTTCTCCCTCGTCATCCCTGTCAATAATAATATGTTTGGGAGCTGGTATCAGGCAATGCTGGATGCCTCCGTAACCACCTATTGATTCCTGGTAGGCACCGGTATGGAACAACCCTATAAACTGGGTATTTCCATCCTTTATCTTTGGCAGAAAAATAGCATTGGCATGAGTTTCAGAGTTATAATAATCTTCACTGTCGCAGGTCAGTCCCCCGAGAAAAACCCTTTCATATTCAGCCTCCCAGTTATTTACGGCAAGCAATACAAACCTTTTGTTCAGTGCCCAGGTATCCGGCAGGGTTGTCATAAATGATGAATCGATCATATTCCATAGTTCCCTGTCATTTTGTCTCTTTTGCCCGAGTATGGAATAAAGAACTGCGCTGCTTTCACCAACTGTGTAAGATCCGAATTCAGTGAAAATATCCGGTTCAGGTATTTCATTTCGTTCACATATATTTTTAATCTGTGCAATTATCTCCTCCGCCATATATTCATAGTCGTAGTCAAATGACAATGAATTTTTAATGGGAAACCCTCCTCCAATATTCAATGAGTCAAGTTCCGGGCATATCTTTTTCAGTTCACAATAGACATTTACACATTTTGAGAGCTCATTCCAGTAATAGGCATTATCGCCTATTCCTGTATTGATGAAGAAGTGCAGCATTTTGAGTTCCAGGTTCGGATCGGGCTTTATCTTCTCTTCATAGAATGAAACGATGTCATTATACCGTATACCCAGTCTTGAAGTGTAGAATTCAAAGCGTGGCTCTTCTTCAGATGCAATCCTGATACCTACCTTATATTTTGTATTTATCAGTCCATTAAGCTGATCAAGTTCCGACTTGTTGTCGAGTATGGGTATGGTATTGGAAAAGCCGCCATTGATGAATGTCGCTATATTTTCAATATACTGGGGCCGTTTGAATCCGTTACATACGATGTAGATGTCTTTATTAACAAGTCCGGTCTGGTACAATTCCTCAATTATATTGAGATCAAAAGCAGAGGAGGTTTCAAGATGGACATCATTTTCCAGTACTTTTTCTACAACGAATGAAAAATGAGAGCTCTTTGTACAGTAACAGTAATGATATCCCCCCTTGTAGTCAGCCTTGGCAATTGCTACATTAAACCATTTTTTAGCCTGCTGTATCTGAGAACTTATCTTGGGTAAATATGTAATTTTTAATGGAGTTCCGTATTGCTTGATAACGTCCATAAGGGGAATGTCATTAAAATAGAGCTCATCCTCCTCAACCCTGAACTCCTTTGTCGGGAACTCAAAGGTCTGATCAATCAGATCGATATATTTATTCTTCATTTCTGGTATAATTTAATCACAAAAAAAGTGAGCAAATGAAATTAAAATAATCAATAAGTGCAAAAGTTTTGATAAGTAATTCACTTAAATTAATAAATAATTAACAATGTAATCTGCCCGGATATTGTTCAGAAGACATAATTGATTGATTTTCTTTGTTTGTTTTGCTGGTCGCGTACTGGTTTATATTGTAATTAACAGTTGGTTTTTTGTTATCCGGCAGCATTGATTTGTGGTTTTTGCTAGTAAGGGCCTGCAGGTTTAATACTTACAGGATTTTCTTATTATCCTTTCATTTTCGTATCTTTGCGCGATTATTTGAATTTGCAAATTATTTTTGAAGCATATAAAGCCTATGAATAAAGATACAACTGTGATTCTCAGGAATCTCAGGTTAAAGGATTTCGAAGATATTGCCGAAGCAATGAGAATTGCCTATGCAGGTATAGAAGAAACTGACTGGAAGTATTCACATATAAAAAAATTGCTGGGCCTTTTTCCTGAGGGGCAGATATGTATTGAAGTAAACGGGAAAGTTGTTGCATGTGCCCTTTCCATCATAGTCGATTATTCTAAATTTGGTGATAACCATACATTCACCCAGATAACCGGAAATAACAGGTTCAGTACTCACGATCCGGAAGGCGATGTTCTTTATGGGATTGATGTTTTTGTACATCCGGAATACCGAAATATGAGACTTGGCCGTCGGCTTTATGACGGACGAAAGGAGCTATGTGAGAATTTCAATTTAAGGGCAATCATTGCCGGCGGACGAATTCCCGGGTATAAGGACTATGCTGATGAACTAACACCCAAGCAGTACCTTGAAAAGGTTGAATCAAGGGAGGTATATGATCCAATTCTGACTTTTCAGATTTCAAATAGTTTCCATGTCAAGAAGATACTCAGGAATTATCTTCCGCTTGATAATGAATCAAAAACCTTCGCTACTCTTCTCGAATGGAATAATATTTATTACGAAGAAAAAGAAGTTGCGATAGGAAGAAAGAAGTCTGTAGTTCGACTTGGACTGGTACAATGGCAGATGAGGAACCTTGACTCAATTGATGACCTGTTTGAGCAGATGGAGTTTTTTATAGATGTCGTCAGTGATTACCAGAGTGATTTCATCATCTTTCCGGAATTTTTCAACGCTCCGCTGATGGCAAAATACAATCATCTGGCCGAATATGATGCCATCAGGGCCCTGGCCAATTATACAGAGGCAATAAGGGTAAAATTCGTTGAGTTTGCAATCTCCTACAACGTTAATATAATATGCGGAAGTCTGCCGATATATGAAAACGAGAAGCTGTTCAATGTCACCTATCTGTGCCGCAGAGACGGATCATGGGATATGCAGTACAAGATACACATAACCCCAAGTGAATCGACAAGCTGGGGATTCAGTGGTGGTGACAATATCAAGGTTTTCGATACTGATGCGGGCAGGATAGGGATATCAATATGTTATGATGTTGAGTTCCCTGAACTGGGCAGGATAATGGCAGACCAGGGCATAGAAATTCTGTTTGTACCGTTTGTAACCGATACCCAGAACGGATACAACAGGGTAAGGCATTGTGCCCAGGCTCGTGCAATTGAAAATGAATGTTATGTTGCGATTGCAGGTTGCGTAGGAAATTTGCCAAGGGTTAGCAATATGGATATCCAGTATGCCCAGTCCGCGGTCTTTTCCCCATCAGATTTTGCATTTCCTACCAATACCGTTGTCAGTGAGGCAACACCCAATACTGAGATGACACTGATTGTTGATGTCAATCTTGATCTCTTAAAGGAGTTGCATGTACATGGTTCTGTCAGAAACCTTAAGGACAGAAGAACTGACCTGTATAGTTTAAAATGGAAGAAACCACAACCAAAGGCTGATGTGCCCGGACCAAAGAAAACAAAGACCATATGACAAAAAGTTCCCGGTATGATCTGAGAGGTGTTTCCGCATCCAAGGAGGATGTGCACAACGCAATAAGAAATATTGATAAAGGAATATTTCCCAGGGCATTTTGTAAAGTAATACCTGATATTCTGGGTGGGGATGAACAGTATTGCAATATAATGCATGCTGATGGTGCAGGCACAAAATCATCACTCGCATATGTCTACTGGAAAGAAACCGGTGATATATCGGTCTGGAAGGGTATAGCCCGGGATGCGATCGTTATGAATCTTGATGATCTTCTGTGTGTGGGTGCTGTAGATAATATAATCCTGTCATCGACAATTGGCAGAAATAAAAACCTTATACCCGGCGAAGTAATTGCATCAGTCATTAATGGAACGGAGGAGTTTCTTCAGGAAATGAGAGATGCCGGTATAGGAATATATTCTACCGGAGGCGAAACAGCAGATGTAGGAGATATCGTAAGGACAATTATTGTCGATTCGACTGTCACCTGCCGCATGAAGCGAAACGAAGTTATTTCCAATGAGCGGATCAGTCCCGGTGACGTAATAGTCGGACTCTCCTCATCAGGAAAAGCGAATTACGAAAGTGAGTATAATGGTGGCATGGGCAGCAATGGATTAACCTCTGCACGACATGATGTTTTTGATCATTATCTGGCGGGAAAATATCCGGAGAGTTATGATCCTTCATTACCGGAAAACCTGGTTTACAGTGGTAAGCTTCAACTTACTGATGCTGCCGGCGAAAGCGGACTTGACTTTGGTAAACTTGTATTGTCGCCGACGCGGACTTATGCACCTGTAATTAAAGAAATACTTTCGGGTTATCGTAATCAGATACACGGCATGGTTCATTGCTCGGGAGGGGCGCAAACTAAAATTATGAACTTTGTAGAGGGTTTGCATGTTGTTAAAAATAATCTGTTTGACATTCCGCTCCTCTTCAGGGTAATACAGGAGCAGTCAGGTACTTCATGGCAGGAAATGTACAGGGTCTTTAACATGGGGCACAGGTTTGAACTGTATGTATCACCTGAAATTGCAGAGGATATCATCAGGATTTCTGAAAGCTTTGACGTAGATGCCAGGATTATCGGATACTGTGAGAAAGCCAGTGAAAATAAGCTTACCATAAAGACCGGGCACGGGGAATTTGTGTATGATTGATTATTGAAAAGAAATAATTAGTTGTGATACGGGGTATTTCTTAATTTGCTGAATTGCCAGGCGTTTGGTTGTCAGTGTATTGGTAATTGTATATAATAAATTTATAATTGTAATTTTGCAGGCAGAAATTATATATGAATAAAGATGGGCAGCAATAATATTTTAGAAAAACTTGAAGGTGTAAGGCTCCGCTTTGAGGAAGTTGAGCAGATGCTTACCGATCCGACAGTGGCAAATGATATGCAGAGATATATCAAGTTGAACAAGGAATACCGGGATCTGGAACCTTTAATAAAATCTTTCTGGGAGTATAAGAATATTGTCGATAATATAGATTCTGCAAAAAAACTTCTGGCTTCTGAGAAAGATGAGGAGATGCGTGAGATGGCAAGAATGGAGATCGAAGAACTGGAAGGGCAGATTGAACCAATGGAAGAGATGATAAGGGTTCAGTTATTGCCTGTTGATCCTGAAGACGAGAAGAACGCAATTGTAGAGATAAGAGCTGGCACAGGGGGAGATGAAGCAAGTATCTTTGCCGGAGACCTGTTCAGGATGTACAGTAAATTTTGCGAAGCCAGAAAGTGGAAAATGGAGGTAACACATTTCAATGAAGGCACCGCCGGTGGATATAAGGAGGTTGTCTTCAATGTCAGCGGACAGGGTGTTTACGGAATCCTGAAATATGAATCGGGTGTGCACAGGGTGCAGAGGGTGCCGCAGACAGAAACCCAGGGAAGGGTGCATACCTCAGCTGCTACAGTGGCAGTTCTCCCTGAAGCTGAAGAATTTGATATTGATCTCAGGACTGACGATATAAGGAAAGACACATACTGTTCATCGGGACCGGGGGGGCAGTCGGTCAATACTACCTATTCTGCCATAAGGCTTACACATATACCCAGTGGAATAGTCGTAACATGCCAGGATCAGAAATCGCAGCTCAAAAACCTGGATAAGGCTATGGCCGAGTTAAGGACCCGTTTATATAATCTGGAATACCAGAAATATATTGATGAGATTTCCTCCAAGAGAAAAACAATGGTGTCGACCGGTGACAGATCTGCCAAAATACGGACATACAATTATCAGCAGGGGAGAGTTACCGATCATCGAATAAATCTTACATTGTATAATCTTGCTGCAATACTTGACGGTGATATTGACGAGATTATTGATAAGCTTCAGATGGCAGAAAATTCAGAAAGGTTAAAAGCTGCCAGTATTTGATGTTATTCGCTGCAGAAACCGGACTACTATAATCTAATTTTCTATTTCGTATGACTGCCGACACCATTTTTGAGAAAATTCGTGAAAAGCAAAGCTTTTTATGTGTGGGCCTTGATCCCGACCTTTCGGCTTTCCCTGATTCTGTTCTGGAATCTGACGATCCGGTTTATGAGTTCAACAAGAAAATAGTTGATGCAACCCATGCATTCAGCATAGCATACAAACCGAACATTGCATTCTATGAAGCGCTGGGTTCAGGGGGATGGTGGAGCCTTGAAAAGACAATTGAGTATATTAGAAAAACAGATCCGGGAATCTTTCTTATTGCCGATGCTAAAAGAGGAGACATTGGAAATACTTCAAAAAAATATGCAAAAGCTTTTTTTGACAATTTCGGATTTGATGCAATAACAGTGGCTCCTTATATGGGAGAAGACTCAGTAAAGCCGTTTCTTGATTATTCCGGGAAGTGGACCATTTTGCTTGCATTAACATCCAATTCCGGAGCTTCTGATTTTCAGATGACTATGGATGAAGATTCAGGTCTGTTTCTTTTTGAGAAAGTCCTTAAAAAAGCCTCTGCGTGGGGAAACACCGACAACCTGATGTTTGTTGTCGGGGCAACACAGTCGGCCATGCTGAAAAGGGTCAGGGATATTGTGCCGGATAGCTTCCTGCTGGTACCTGGTGTCGGGACACAGGGCGGGAGTCTGTCAGAGGTTTCTGAATATGGATTGAATGACAGATGCGGACTGATTGTAAACTCTTCACGGGCAATTATACATGCTGACACTACCGATGAATTTGCACTTGCCGCAAGAATAAAAGCGTCAATTATCCAGAAGGAGATGGCTGCCATCCTGAAAAACCGTAATCTTATCTGATGTTACAAGGCTGAGCCTTAAAAACTTCCCGGTATACTTACTAAATCCTGCACTTGATTTTAAGGAGTAGTTTTGTTATCTTTAATAGAATCATACTATTATTGTCTGATGACAGAAGATTTTCTGCAATATATATGGAGGTCATCATTATTTTATCCATTATCAATAAATGGTTTCAGGCATAAAATTGAAGTTTTGTGTGCCGGTGAACAGAATATTAATTCGGGTCCTGATTTCCTCGATGCCAGAATAATGATTGATAAGATGGTCTTTGCAGGTAATGTGGAGATCCATATCAATGCTTCTGACTGGTATCGCCATGGTCATCATCTTAACAAAGCTTATGATAATGTAATATTACAACTTGTCATGAACATTGATGCTGAAGTCAGACGGACAACCGGAGAAATTATCCCAACAGCCGAGCTGCGGTTTGACAGCAAAATGATCAGCGTATACAGGCAGCTTATGCGAAATGAGAACTGGATTCCCTGTCAGCCATATATACATCAGGTTAATGCCGGCATCAAGGAAGAATGGCTGCCATCCCTGGCAGTCCGGAGACTTGAACAAAAGAGTCTGATATTAAGGGATGTTTTACATCAAAATCAGAACAGTTGGGAGGAGACATTTTATCAGCAGCTTGCGCATAATTTTGGATTCAGGTTGAACGGAGAAATATTCAGGCTGCTTGCAAGATCATTGCCATATAAGCTGGTACTTAAGCACAGGAACAGCCTTTTCCAGATTGAATCAATGCTTTTTGGGCAAGCAGGTATGTTGACGTCCGATAAGGGGGACGATTATTTCGAGGCATTAAAAAGAGAATATCTATTTTTAAAAAGAAAATACAACCTTATTCCTCTTGAAAAGCATCTGTGGAAATTCCTCCGGCTGCGTCCAGCCAATTTTCCTACAATCCGTATTGCACAATTTTCTGCTTTCCTGTATAAAACCCCGTACCTGTTCTCAACTATCATGGAAACGGGTGATAGAAAAGAGATGGAATCCTTATTTAAAATATCAGCCTCTGAATATTGGAACACTCATTATGTTTTTAATAGAACATCAGGAATGATTGTAAAGAATTTAGGAAGGTTTGCCTTGCACTCAATAATCATAAATACTGTTGTTCCTGTTTTATATTTCTACGGACAACAACGATTGATGGATGAGTATTCAGAACGTGCAATAAATTTTCTGAAGTCTTTACCTGGAGAAAAAAATTCTGTAATCAGCAAATGGAGTGCTCTGGGAATAGGGGCAGATAATGCTTTAATTTCTCAGGCACTTTTGCAACAAAAGAATGAATTCTGCAATTACAGACGATGCCTCAATTGTCAAATAGGCAATAACATCATTAACCGGAGATAATTTTCAGAATTCCCCGTTCATTTTAATCGGCTGAATCTCCCATGAGTCGGGGCACACAAAAAGAAACGAATAATCCATGGGTGATCCATCCGTGGCGACCACGTGATT
>CAYQXY010000014.1:0-335 GCA_964421595.1 uncultured Bacteroidales bacterium
ACAAATTTTTTGGATTTTATCCCTTAAATTTGAGTTTATGAATTATTCAGGTTAATACTGTTATACTGATAAAACAGGAAAAAAGATTCCTTGACTACAGGAGATATTGTATAACTATTTGAAAAAAGACTGCCTAATTTAAATAATATATTTCCCCCTGCAATATTGCGCGCGCGAGTTTACAATTAATGAATCGATACCCTCCTTAAAATTTATCCTGACCCCGGTAAAAAAAAATATTCAGCACATAATGCGGAATACCTGTTCTTTTTGCGACTCTGGAGGGATTGATTCAGGCAGGGGCCTTCCCACGTGGCAATGAATCGATACCCTCC
>CAYQXY010000014.1:435-113175 GCA_964421595.1 uncultured Bacteroidales bacterium
AAATATTCCGCACATAATGCGGAATACCTGTTCTCTTTGCGACCCCGGAGGGATTGATTCAGGCAGGGGCCTTCCCACGTGGCAATGAATCGATACCCTCCTGACAATACATCCTGACCCCGGTAAAAAAAATATTCCGCACATAATGCGGAATACCTGTTCTCTTTGCGACCCCGGAGGGATTCAAACCCCCAACCTCCTGATCCGTAGTCAGGTGCTCTATTCAATTAAGCTACGGAGTCTTTTGAGGTTGCAAATATAATTAATTTTATCTTATTTCTCCAAAACATAAGGAAGTATTGACTATACGGGTGATTTATTTCCTGACAGGACGATAAAACCACATCTTTCCTGATTTAACTGTGTCAAGATCCAGCTTACTCAGTCCAACGGTACGCCCTGAAAAACCAGTATTCTGATGAGCCAGTTCCAAAACACCGTCATCAAGCACCTTATAGACAATTGCTGTGTGATGAGCCATGGTCTCGGTGTAAATTGTATTCCCTTCCTGGTATTGAACCTTGACATTTTTAAACTGGATGATGTCACCCGGCAATACTTTTTCCCTTTTCACATTAAGCTCTTTACCATACTTATATTGCCCATCCCATTTTGCATCATTCCGGTTTAGTGCCTGATTGGCAAGGTCCCAGCATTCTCCGCGGTCTACCTGTTGGCCAATTACAGTCTCAACATAATCAACAATCTTCTGATTCAGACCAGGAATATTAATTCCGGCAAACCCCGTCTGTAACCCCGGGAAAATGTAAAGAAACAAAACTGATATAAAAACCATTTTTCTCATATGCCTTGATTTAATAGAACATTATAAACGGAAATTATTGAATTGTTATTACTTATTGCCTGTCAAGGTAATCTGCTTATACCAAACCCCTGCGAGAGCTTCTCATATCTTTGCATATCGGTCATCCTGTTAAACAGAGAGCTTCGAGCAAAGGTTACAATCCGGAGTATTATATCAACTGCCATTTTGATGATTTAGATCATCTGACAAATTAATTAAGATCACTTTCACTTTCAAACTAAGAATCCTTTCATACGTATCAGTAAATAAAATTAATCCAAATCTTATCCATTTGCCTGGCATCAATAAATACGCATATCATCCGGTAATGACTGAAAAAATAAAGCTGTTTATCCTGTTATTTTTTGGCATGATCCAAAACATTACAATTTTTTCGCAACCTGCTGATTTATCGGCCGATCGTCCCGGATTCAGTACCGGGACACATGCTGTAACACCAGGGAGAGTATATTTTGAAACCGGGTATCAATATACATTTAGCCATGAATACAATTTGTCAGGTTCCAGCCAAATTCCGGTAATGAATGTAAGGATTGGCATAGCTGATAAAGCAGAACTGTTCCTGATGTGGGATGGTATTGAGGTTTCTCATATCAGCCAGGCTGCCGGCATCCCTGGCAAAACTGGAATAAGCTTGCCCGGAATTGGTTCTAAATACCGGTTAATTCAATCAGATGAATATAATTTCACCCTCATAGGGACGGTTGAAAGCAGTGTAGAAAATAATTCATTTTCAGTTGATCCTGCTATTGCCCTGGCCTGGGACTATTCATTATCCGAAAGGTTTGAACTCTTTGGAATCGGTCAGGCCGGATATGAAACTATACCGGAAATAAGCAGTTTAAGTACAGCAATTGCTGTCGGGATAGGCTTTTCAATAACTGACAGGCTGAATGTGTTTACAGAGTATTATAATGTTGGTTATCCGGGAGCTGGCAAATTGTTTAATGGGTCGGAATTTGGCATAATCTATCTTCTTACTCCTGGAATCCAAATTGATTTATATGGCGGATTAAGACTTACCGGGGAAACAGATAATTATGCAGGAGTTGGCATCTCACAGAGATTTTAATCTTAACAGGTAGATAATATATATATATAAACAGATTTAAATAAGGTGCAATTATTAATTTTTAATTTAAGTAAAAATGGACTTCAGAAATTTAAAAACAGGAACTAAATTAATTTCAGGTTTTCTTTTAGTAGCCGTAATAGCCATTATTATAGGGATAATAGGTATAACTGGCCTGAGAAATGTAGGGAGCTCTTTTCATAAGGTCTCCGATGTGAACTTGCCAAGTATTCAATACCTGGGCGAGATGGAGGCAAACCTTGAAAGAGTGCAAAAAGGATATCTCCAGCTTCTTGACAACCAGCTGACCCGCCAAGAAAGGGAGGTTATACTGCGTGGTATCGAGCAAAACAGAGCTGAATACATAAGATTTAATGAATTGTTTGCTCCGCTTGAACAGACTGAAGAAGAAGCCATATTATACCGGCAGATGCTCGATGAAATTGAGAGATGGCGAAACATCAACATACAGCAGGTGGATGTGGAACACAATGAGGTGATGTCTATCGACCTTATGAATCCTATGGAAGTTAACCGTGATATTGAAATGTTCATGAAGAATCACTACGAGGTGCAGGTGCAGACAATAAATGCAATACTCAGTATGAATACTTTTGATGGCGGAGATGATCCCACCCAATGCAATTTCGGCCGCTGGCTTCCTGAATTCAGATCCAGCAATCAGGAGATCAACAGGATCATTAATGACATGAGGGGAGACCACAACAGATTTCATGCAGCTGTACACACTATCAAACAGGATATACAGCGAGGCAACAGTCAGGCTGCCATGCAGAATTACCGTAACCTGATGATTCCTGCTCAGGAAGCAGTATTCAATTATTTTAACCTTATCAACCAGGAAGCCGAAAGGGCTGTTGCTGAATTTAATGAGATGAGCAGTGTACTTAATAATGAATCGAATCCGGCACACGCCCACTTAATGGTGTTATTCAATCAGTTACAGGATATTAATATTGACGGTGCAGACCGTGAAACATCACATGGCGATGCCGTTATAACAAGGAGCAATGCAACGGTTTTGGGTGGGATATTGTTTGGTGTCATACTTGCAATCATACTCGGATTATTCATAACAAGAATGGTAACAAAAGGAATTATCAAAGGTGTTGATATTGCTGAGACGATTGCCGAAGGAGATCTAACCATAGATGTTGATAAGGATATACTGGAACAGAAAGATGAAATCGGTCAGCTCGGAAGAGCAATGCAATTGATGGTAGAAAAACTGAGGTCTATTATTGGTGATATAGTTTCCGGAGCCGAAAATATAGGAAGTGCTTCTACAGAAATGAGTTCATCATCTCAGCAAATGTCACAGGGCGCTACTGAACAGGCGTCATCTGCAGAGGAAGTTTCATCATCTATGGAAGAGATGGTATCAAATATACAGCAGAATACTGATAATGCACAACAGACTGAGAAAATCGCGTTCAATGTTTCAAGCGGAATACAGAAGGTAGGTGCCTCGGCAAATGAAAGTCTCATATCTATACGTAACATAGCCGAAAAAATCAATATTATTAATGACATTGCCTTCCAGACTAATATCCTTGCATTGAATGCAGCAGTTGAGGCAGCACGGGCAGGTGAACATGGACGCGGATTTGCGGTTGTTGCGGCTGAAGTTCGCAAACTTGCCGAAAGAAGTAAAATTGCCGCCGATGAAATAGTAGCGCTTGCTTCAAAAAGCGTTAACGTTACAGAAGAGTCGGGAAAACTTATGACTGAACTGATGCCGGATATTGAAAAGACAGCCAAACTGGTACAGGAAATTACAGCGGCAAGTCTGGAGCAAAACTCCGGCGCAGACCAGATCAATAATGCGATACAGCAGTTGAACCAGGTGATACAACAAAATGCTGCCGTATCAGAAGAAATGGCAACCAGTTCAGAAGAGCTTTCAGGACAGGCTGAACAATTGAAGGATACTGTGTCTTATTTCAGGCTTGATTTAGACAGAAGCTATAAAAAATCATCATTTAAAGTTGAACAGAAAAAGAAAACATCTCATGTGCAACACAGTACAAATCAGGCAAAGACCCATCAAGTCGCAATAAAAAAGGGTGTTGATCTGAAAATGTTCAGTGAATCAGCCAATGACAGTGAATACGAAAAGTACTAACTCTGAAACTGCACAAATTTCCATAAATTACCGGGGGCATGCTCCCGGTAATTTTATATAAGGGTGGATTATTTCTTTTTTTCGGCCGACTTCAGTTTCTCTGAATAGTATTTACATGCATCGCTAATCCCGCAATCAATGCATTTTGGTTTCCGTGCAATACATACATAACGACCATGCAAGATCAACCAGTGGTGTGCCTTGGAAACAAGGCTCTTGGGTATATGCCTGATTAGCTGCATCTCTGTCTGCAATGGATTCTTTGCGTTTGTTGTGAGCCCGATTCTGGCTGATACCCTGTAAACATGGGTGTCAACGGCCATGGCGGGCAAGTTGTAAATGACAGATGCAATTACGTTGGCTGTCTTCCTGCCCACACCGGGCAATTTCTGCAGCAACCCTACATCATCAGGCACTACCCCCCCGAACTCTTCAGTAAGCACCTTTGCCATTCCGACAAGATGCCTGGACTTATTATTGGGATAAGAGCAGCTTTTTATAAGTTCGAACACCTCTCCTGCTTCCGCAGATGCAAGAGTCTCTGCATCAGGAAATCTTGTAAAAAAATCTGGTGTAATTAAATTGACCCTCTTATCGGTGCATTGTGCCGAAAGTATTACGGCCACAAGCAGTTCATAAGGATTTATATAAACCAGTTCAGTTTCAGGCAATGGCTGTTCCTTTAGAAAAAACTCCAGTACTTTTTTATATCGCTCTTCTTTTCTCATCAGGTTTGAAAATTGATCTCCGGCATATTGGGTTCAGGCCTTAAAGATAAAACCTTTTTAATTGATTACTTTTACATTTCCAAAAATCAATTATCTATGACATCCTTGCTGCAGGCAGACAATATTAGCAAATCATATGGCAGTCTGACCATATTTACCGGTATTACACTTGTCATCAACAAAGATGAAAAAATCGCGCTTATTGCCAGGAACGGAGAAGGCAAGACCACGCTTCTTAATATCCTTTCGGGGAAAGATACGGCAGACAGCGGCGAGATAACAGCCATCCGCGACCTGAAGATTGGCTACCTCGAGCAGGATCCTGTCCTGGATGACAAGCTTACAGTTATCAATCAGGTATTCGCTTCCACCGGTGAAGTTGCTACTACCATCCGGGAATACGAAGTGGCCATTAACAGTGGCGATCAGAGTCTGATAGACAGCCTGACTTCCCGCATGGATGCACTTCAGGCCTGGGATCAGGAAACCAAGGCAAAACAGATACTTACCGAACTCAGCATTACCGAATTCAATAAACCGGTAGGTCAACTATCAGGTGGTCAGAAAAAAAGGGTTGCTTTGGCCAAAGTGCTTATTGATGAGCCTGAACTGCTTATAATGGATGAGCCTACAAACCACCTCGACCTTGACATGACCGAGTGGCTTGAAAATTATCTGAAAAGGGCTAACCTCACAATACTTATGGTGACTCATGACAGGTATTTCCTCGACAGGGTCTGTAACCAGATTATTGAACTCGACAACAATGATATCTTCAAATATTCCGGCAACTACACCTACTACGTTGAAAAACGTGCCGAACGGCTTGAAAACATGCAGTCGGTTACCGATAAGGCACGTAACCTTATGAAAAAGGAGCTGGAATGGATGAGAAGGATGCCGAAAGCCCGAACCACCAAGTCAAAATCGAGGATTGATGCATTTTATGATCTGAAGGAAAAAGCTGCAGGAACACAGGATGCCGGAAATATAAAGATCCGTGCCGGAAGCAGGAGACTGGGCAATAAGATTCTCGAGATCCACAATATAAGCAAAAGCTATGATGACGAAACGATCATCAAAGATTTCTCATATACATTCAGCCGGTTTGAAAAGGTCGGAATTATAGGGAAAAACGGTTCCGGCAAGTCAACATTCCTAAATCTGATAACAGGTACACTTGAACCTGACACAGGAACTGCTGATCCGGGTGAGACTGTGCGCTTCGGTTATTTCCGCCAGGAGGGAATAAGCTTTGACGAGGGGCAACGGGTTATTGACGCTGTAAGGGATATTGCCGAGGTGGTAACCATGGAAGACGGCTCAACAATCAGCTCACCACAGCTGCTGAATCACTTCCTCTTCCCTCCTGCCCGTCAGTATGACTATATCGGAAAGCTAAGCGGAGGAGAAAGAAGAAGGTTGTACCTGGTAACCGTGCTAATGAGGAATCCAAATTTCCTGATCCTTGATGAGCCGACCAACGATCTTGATATAGAGACACTCAATGTACTTGAAGACTACCTTGCCACTACCGGAATCTGCCTTCTGGTGGTTTCTCATGACAGGTTTTTCCTCGATAAGATATCTGACCATATCTTTGTTTTTGAAGGGAACGGACATATAAGGGATTTTCCAGGCAACTATACCCAGTTCCGTATTCATCTGCAGGAAGAGGCAAAACAAAAAGCCAAAACTGAGCGGTCTGCTTTAAAATCCCCCGGAAAGGGGAAACAGCAGGCTGGTGATGCTGACGATAAATTATCACCAAAAAAGACCGGAACCACCCTAAAGTTAAGTTTCAATGAAAAGAGGGAGCTTTCACAACTGGAAAAAGATATTGAATTGCTGGAAACAGAAAAGTCGGCCATTGAGGAGAAGCTTTCAGGTGCAAATCTTACTCCCGAAAAACTGCAGGAGTACTTTGAACGCCACGCCGAAACAATTAAAAAACTTGATTCTAAATCTGACCGGTGGCTTGAATTAAGCGAAAAGGATTAATTAGAGTTACCCTGATTTTAATATTAATCTTTTTTCTGAGTCACGCTAATGTAAAAATAATTCTTTCGTGGCGACTACTTTATAACACCACTGAATAAATCATTATCAGGATGTTAATTTTCCGGGTGTTTCAGTAAATAATCCCGGCAATTCCTGTTTTTCTGTGGCTCTGGAAAGGCTTACTAAACATATCTGAGGGCAACCATAGCTTTTTTGATTTATTTTCTCTGTAATGTTACCCCTGAGAATGGTTTAACCTAATCTTCTATTAAGTACTTTCAATAACATTTCCTCTGATGAAACCTGTTTTCTGGTACTTCCTATGAAATATGCTTCCGGCCACCTTCTCTGAAACCTGGTTTCATCATGCAACCTGGCCTGAAAACATTTACAATTTTCTATATAAAAACCTGGCATATTGGCAATTAAATAATTTGACTATTTTTTTAGTCATTTTTTGGCAAAATACTTGCATGACTACAAAAATAGTCATAACTTTACCTTATAATTCTGACAGAAGAGTAGAACATAAAAGAAGCTGTCATCATTAATCATGAAACTTTACAACAATGCAACTGACTAAGGCTGAAGAGCAAATAATGCAGATATTATGGGAAATGGGTGACGGACTGGTTAAGGATATCCGCGACCGGTTTGATGAACCCAGGCCCGCCCGAAACACAGTATCGACAGTATTGAGGGTGCTTGAAAAGAAAGGGTTTGTCGGTCATAAAGCTATCGGAAACGTTCATCGCTACCACCCTTTAATTACCAAAAAAGATTACTCAAAGAGCCAGCTATTCAGATTAATGGATAATTACTTCAATAATTCATTCCCTGCCCTGGCTTCATTTTTTGCACAGGAGAAAGACCTGACAATTAAGGAACTTGAAGATCTGCTCGAAGATACAAAGAAGAAATTGTTTAATAGAAAATACAATAAATGATGGAATCCTTCACCATATATTTGTTCAAATCGGCAATGTGGCTTTCCGGTTTCGGATTAATCTATTTTTTATTCCTGCGAAATGAAAAGTTCTTCATCCTGAAGAGATACTACCTTCTCCTTGGACTGGTCACCTCAGTTATATTTCCGTTCATCTCGGTAAAGTATCAGGTAGAAATTCCTGCTCCGGCATTTTTTGTCCCGAAAGAACATGTTGAATATTCATACTTTGAGCCTGGGGAAATAAAGCAGTTTAATTATAAACAACTTCTGCTGTTCTTCTATTGTACAGGGGTAATATTCCTGATAATTAAACTGATGACTCAATTAAATTCAATTTATAAAATTATCAGAAGATCAGCTATTGAGAGATTTGGAAATGCAAAACTGGTCTGCACAGATAAAGTCAAATCGCCATTCTCCTTTTTCAATTATATTTTTATTTCGCCGTCAATAAGAGGCAAAGAAAAAGAGATGATCATGAATCACGAGCTGGTTCATGTCAAACATAAGCACTGGATCGATCTTGTTCTTACTGAGCTGGTCAGGCTAATACAATGGATCAATCCTGTTGTCTGGGTCTATGCCTCCTTCATAAGGCAAAACAATGAATACATTGCTGATGAAACAGCATTGAAACATATCTCTGATCCTGCAATTTATCAGGCTACTTTATTAAATCAGCTATTCGACTCACCCCTTATCAGCTTGTCAAATTCCTTTAGTTATTCCCTCAATAAAAAAAGATTTGAAATGATGAAAACAACAATCAGGTCTCCATACAGAAAGGCAAGGATTCTTTTTGTATTGCCGGTTTTTGCATTATTAATTTTTGCGTTTGCCGAGGAAAAATATGTTTACTCCAGTCAGCCTTCAGCAACTGAAATAGAGGTACAGGAAACATCAGACAAAACAGTATCAGGCGTGGTTTATGACTCTAAAGGGAATGCAATTCCCGGCGCCATTGTTATTATTACGGGCACTACATCTGGAACAGTGACCGATATGATAGGTAATTTCAAACTTGATGGTGTTGCCGGCGATGGTTCATTGACTGTTGCATCTGAAGGCTTCAAGTCAAGGACAATAAAGGTTGAAAATAAAACAGAATTCACCATCGCACTGATAGGTGAAGACGAGGAGATTTTGCCGCCGCCTCCCCCACCTCCTTCTGCTCTGGAAAATTCAGAACTTAAACCACCACCGCCACCACCTCCACCACTTGTGTTTGTTGATGGAGTCCAGGTTCACTACAGCGAAATCGAAAAAATAAATCCGGCAGATATAATCTTAATGAGGGGTTTACCGGGTGATAAGGCTGTGGAACGCTATGGCGAAAATGCAAAAGACGGTATCATTGAAATATTAACCAAAAGGGAATCTGCACCACAATCTGCATCGCAATCTGATCCGGAGCCGCAAACTAAATCATATGTATCACCGGTTGAACCACCAATTGTAGATGCTGCAGGTAATCCACTTCCTAAATTTGTTGACGGGGTCTTAACTCCGGAACCAGTAACTGCCACTATGGATATTGACCAGATTTATTCTGTGGAGGTTGTGAAAGATAGTCAGCAACTTGTTCCCTATGGAGATATCGGCAAGAATGGTGTTGTTCTTATTACCACAGTAAATGACCCTTCCCTTCTACCTGAGCATTTCTCAAAGGTCTTAATAAATCATCGTCCGTTTTCTTCTTCAGACAGAACACTTGGGGTTAAAACTGAGATCGGCAAAACCCCGCTTTATATTGTTGATGGAGTAACCATAGAAAATTTTGATCATTATAAAATTGATCCGGACGTAATTGAATCCATTTCAGTTTTAAAAGATAAAAGCGCGACTGAATTATATGGAGAAAAAGCAAAAAATGGTGTTGTAATCATCAAGACTAAAAGGGAGTAAGAATTGGCTAAAATCGGACGATCGACCACCTAAGGTGGCTCTGCCTAATACCAAAACCCTGACGCACTAAAACGCTGATCTTTTAACCAACCGGTATCCCAAAGTGCCAGGGCTAAAGCAATATGATCTGCATCATCAGGTAAAGTCAGCGTGTAAAAAATATCAAATAGAGGACCATTTAGATGATAATTGTTTATACCAATTGACTCTAAGTCTTTCTCTTCCAGCTTTATACCTTCTTTGGGTATTAAAATAAGGCTGCTGGTACTAACTAGTTGTCTCCAATTTTCATTATCATACATATACCAATTATTTTGATAACTGGCATACTGTATATCAGCTATAATAATAGTCTCTTCCGGTTCAATTGGCGGCTCAGGTAAGGTAGTAAAACTTAACTCCTCTCCGTAACTTGTCCCAATAATATTAGTAGAAAAGGCACGAACATAATAGGTGGTGCCATAAAGTAAATCTATTGCAGAGCTTTTCCATCCCGTGGGCATTAAAGTTCCATAAGGAGCGAAACTTACAGTACTGTCACTAATATCCGGGTTTGGGTTTGTACTGTAACAAAACCCCAAGGTATCAATTCTGGTGTTTCCATCATGAAGCAAAGACAGATCTAATTCTGCCCGGTTATAGGCGGCGTCTAAACGCCATAGTGCCTCGGCTGTATTTGTTCTGACTTGAGGCAGGCCCAAAGTACTAAATTCCAACTGTTTTCCATATACAGTACCCCGGCTGTTTGTGGCATATGCCCGGAGGTAGTACCTGGTGTTTGAACTTAACCCCTTAAGGGTGTCAATAATATTAATGTTGCCGGAAAAAGAAGAGAAATTATTGTCCAGGTTTGGAAAAGGCTCGTTGCTCCAGCAAAAACCATGGGCTATAATATCAGCGTTTCCATCATAAATAACCTCACTGGTTGCAACGGCTATGCTATCGTACACATATATAATTTCAGCGGTTACCTCAGGCAGGAAAATTCTTTCCTTCTGACAACTGACTCCAATAATCAACAATACAGTAATGGCAATCGTTATGTTTGTAAATACTTTCACTTATTCTTCCGGATTAATCTAAAGATCAAATTAGTTTAATTTCCTATAATTTCAATGAAAAATTGGAATTTTATATTCACTGATTGTTTATCCATCCGAATGCGCCACGGCATAAGGGAGATTCATTCAACAATTATACAATATTTGGTCTATTACCCGGAATTCAGTAATTTTAGCCTGGTTTTTACTTCCAAATGAAAAAACTCAAGGAAAAAATTGTCTGGATTACAGGGGCATCATCTGGTATAGGTGAAGAACTGGCCTATGCCTTTGCCAGGGAAGGAGCCTTTCTGGTACTTTCGGCCCGTAACAGTGAGAAACTGGATCAGGTCAGAACAAGATGCCTGCAGGATACTTCAAAATGCTGGGTGCACCCGGCAGACCTTCTGGATATAAATCAGCTCGACAATCTGGTTGCATCAGTTTTAAAAGAAACCGGAAGAATTGATATATTAATTAATAATGCCGGGAGAAGTCAAAGGTCATTTGCAAAAGAGACACCCCTGGAGATTGACCGCACTATTATGGAGCTTAATTTCTTCAGCAAGGTAGCCCTGACAAAGCTTGTTTTGCCTCATATGCTTAAAAACAGGAGCGGGCACATTGTTGTAATCAGCAGTATTTCGGGGAAATTCGGTTTCCCTATGCGCACTGCCTATTCAGCTTCCAAACATGCTGTTCAGGGTTTTTTTGAGTCTCTAAGGGCTGAACTTGTGAATGATAATATCGGTGTAACCATTGTTTCACCAGGCAGGGTAAAAACCATGATATCGTTGAATGCCATTACAAGCTCAGGCGGCACATATGACAAAATGGATGCCGGACAGGCTGAAGGAATGCCGGCAGATGAATGCGCAACCCGCATAGTTAAAGCCATTAAAAATAAGAGAAAAGAAGTTTTAATAGGTCAAAAGGAGGTAGCACTGGTCTATATCAGGCGCTTTCTTCCGGCCCTGTATTATAAAATAGTTACAGGGATAAAAAATTAAATTGTCAGGAGTTAAATAATCATATTCAAGATATGAAAAAAAATATCTGCGGAATTCAACAAGTCGGTATTGGCTTAAACGATGCAAGAGAAGCATGGAAATGGTATCGGGCCCATTTCGGGATGGATATAAATGTTTTCGAAGATACTGCAACAGCAAAGCTCATGCTGCCCTATACCAACGGAAAAGAGGTTAACCGATATGCAGCACTGGCGTTTAACATGGAAGGCGGCGGCGGAATTGAGATCTGGCAACATACCGGCATGATACCCAGACCACCGGTTTTTAATGTCCGGCTGGGCGACTGCGGGATCTTTATTTGCAAGATGAAATGCAGGGATGTCCAAACGGCGTTTAATGAACATAAAAGCAGGGGACTTAATATTATGGGGGCAATAAGCAAAGATCCCCAGGGTTCGCAACACTATTACCTGCGCGATACATACGATAATATATTCGAGATTATTGAAGACAAAAGCCATTATATGAAACAGAAATCACTCACCGGGGGAGTGGCCGGAACAGTGATTGGAGTATCCGATATTGACAATTCCCAAAAGGTATATTCTGATATTCTTGAATATGACCAGATAGTATATGATAAATCAGGCCATTTTGAAGACCTTGCTGAACTTCCTGGCGGCGATGAAAAATACAGACGCGTTTTACTTAAGCATAAACCCCGAACCGGGCCATTCAGCAAACTGCTTGGACCAACTCAAATTGAATTGATCCAGCCACTTGAAAGAAAACCCGGGAAAACATACAAAGACCGGATATGGGGTGAACTCGGATATATTCACTTATGTTTTGATGTTGTAGGAATGCAGGCACTTGAGAAAGAATGTGAGAGTAAAGGTTTTCCATTTACCGTCAACAGTGCAAATAGTTTTGATATGGGGGTTGCCGCAGGTCATTTTTCTTACATTTCCGATCCGGACGGCACACCCATAGAATTTGTGGAAACTCATAAACTACCGATTATTAAGAAAATTGGCTGGTATATGAATTTAAAGGGCAGAGACCCCAAGAAATCACTGCCTGACTGGATGGTTAAGACGCTTAGGTTTAGCCGGGTCAAGGATTGAATTCCTTACGGGGAAGCATTTCATCCCTCATTGCAGTATGGTATACAATTATGGCTACTACAGTGGCTGCTTGTTTCATGTCATCAAGTTGCATCCGTTCAAATGTATCCATATTGGTATGATAACCACGCCCATAATCCAGCCTGTCCTGGATAAACTGAAACCCGGGGAGTCCCGCCCTGTCAAAAGCAACATGGTCAGTGCTACCGGTACTTCTTAAAGTTACGGTTCCAGCTCCAAGATCCTTTAATGGCTCAAACCATGATTCAAAAATGGGCCGCAAAGCTTCATTATTCTGGAGGTAAACTCCCCTGATCTTACCTGATCCGTTATCAACATTGTAATATGCGGAAAGTTTCTCATGACCTTTTTTTATACCTCCGTCGGCAGGGTCATGAAAATGTTCACGCACGTAACTTCTGGAGCCGAATAAACCCTGTTCCTCACCGCCCCATAAGGCAATACGAATTGTTCGTCTGGGCTTGACATCCAGATCCTTCAGGATACGCATAACCTCCATCATGACAGCTACACCGGAAGCATTATCATTTCCACCTGTCCCAGCATGCCATGAATCAAGGTGTCCGCCTATTATGATAACCTCATCTTTAAGACGGCGGTCAGTTCCGGGAATCTCTGCAATAACATTATAGCCAAGCTGATCATTATATAAAAAGCGGTTACGTATATCAAGTTCCAGTTCAACTTCAATACCTGCCTCGAGTAGCCTTACAATCCGGCCATAATGTTCAGTTGTCATATCAACAATTGCCATTCCCGGTTCGTTGCTGACATTATAATCACGGCCATGTGACCTGACTACACCAAATACTCCTGAGGGATTAAGTAAGGCGAGGACTCCCTCCTCTTCAAGAAAATTCATTATTTCCCGGCTTAATGGACGTTGTGGAGTATATTCGCTTGCCGGTCTCTGGGTTTGTCCTGAAGTACCAGCATCAGGATATTGAGCCAAATTCTCCAGATCTTCATCTTCCCATCGTGAAGCCATAGGGGTGAACGATAATCGGGGTTCAGAAGTAACCGGTGTTACTACTACTTTACCTTTGAGTTTGCCTCTGTATTTATCATAATCTGAGTCTTCCTGTATATTGACCAGTACCGGTCTGTTTACAACCAGGCTGTCAGTTCCCTTTGTCCATGCCCGCGGCACTGCAATCAGATGCTGGTAATATGGCCTGGTCATTGCAATATAGAATTTCTCATTATCCCATCCTCGACCAAAATTTCCCCACGGCACAACCTGTACGTTGCTTAAACCCCATTCTTCCAACTGTTCACTGGTCCACGTATAAGCATTGCTTAATCCGGTACTGCCTGAAAGTCTCGGACCAATATAGTCAGTAAGATAAAAGGATATATCCCTGATTTGGGAATTATTGAGCCCTTCCTCCCTGATTTTGTTAACCATATCAAGATTAACAGGTTCAGAAGCCAGTACAGTTCCTGACAACAGAAAAATGAATATAATTCTCTGAAATGAATGCATGATGGAATAATTTAAGATATAACTGTGCTTTAGTTTAATAGAAGCGCAAAATAATTAAAAAAATTTAATTTACCCGTAAGCAGATTATTGGCATCCGGAATTCCATGGATTACCAAAACCCTATTTATCTGCAAGATGCGACATTTAAAGTAATACCAGAAAGGAATGATAATTTTTGTTAATTTTACAAATAAAGAAATTCTGGTTCAAAATAGGAAGAAACAATCTCTAAAGATCAGTAAATCCAAATACCTAAAATTCCAGTCATGATATGTACAAGCATTGGCAATGTTGATTTTGAAACTGTTCTTGAAAAATCTAAAACAGAGGAACTTATTGAATTAAGACTTGATCTGATAGAACTGACCAAAGAGCAGATAAAAAGCATTTGCTCACAAAAAGCAAAAACAATTGTAACATGCCGTCCGGGAAAATTAAATGATGAAGAGAGGCTGGGTTTAATCAAACAGGCAATCCTGGCCGGTGCTTCACTGGTTGATACCGAGTGGGATGCCAGCGACGACTTTATAGATGAACTGGTTCCCTTTGCCAGGGGCCATGATTGCAGGGTAATAGTCTCCTTTCATGATCCGGACAAAACCCCGGTAAAGAGAGAACTTGAGCAGATCGTGAAAGAGTGCTCGATGAGCGGGGCCGATATTGTAAAGATAGTCTGCAAGGTTAACAGCAAAGAAGATAATGCACGTATACTCAGCCTGTATTCATTGGGTAAAAACATCATCGCACTCGGACTCGGAAGTCTTGGCAAAATAACCCGAATAGCAGCACCACTTATCGGAGCTGAGTTTACATATGCATCACTCGGGAAGGGCCTTGAAACAGCTGACGGACAAATGAGCAAGTCTTCAATGGAGCGTACCTATAAAGCTTTTGGACAAGCTTAGGCGCCTGTTCCTTTTACCCGGCCTGAAATTTGTTTGAATTGGTAATCCATCGCTGGTAACCAATGAATCGGTCACAGGTTCTTTCTTTTGAAATTAACAATATTATATTTATTCGGATTAAAAAGTGAACTACCTTGATGTAGATGTGTTTATTCCATTGGAAAGATTAAATCACCAAACAGTCAGCCGGCAGATTAAATGAACTTTCTGTATATTTGCTCCCGGAGTCTGAACACAGGTTATAAAATGCTTTAAATCAGCAATAAAACCTTTATATTAACAGGTCTTTAATAATATCATATATTTATGTCCGGAAAAACAGTATTGCGTAAGGTTATTCCAGTTCTGTTTGTTTTTCTTATCATACTATACTCGTGTGAAAAGGAAAGAAATAACACCAATCCTGAACCTGAATATCTGGTTGAATCGGAATTATTGTATGAATATACTACTACAGAGATCCTCAACTTGCTCAGTTCCAATGCAGAGTTCCCTCAGGAAATAATCCAGATAGCCGAAAATCTTGTTCAGAATGGCATTTCGGCATACCGGGTAGTATACGAAACTGTTGACATCAACAACGATCCGATTCTCGCATCAGGTGCCGTTGTTGTACCGACAGGAAGTTCACCATATCCGGCAATAAGCTTCCAGCATGGAACTCTAAATTCGGATGAGGATGCCCCGTCATATTTTAGTTCAAATACATACCTGCCTGCAATGGTATATGCGTCTGCCGGATTCATAATCATTCTGCCCGATTACCTTGGATACGGTGTATCAAATCATATAGACCATCCATATGAACATGGCAAATCTCTTGCAACCGCTTCCCGCGATATGTTAAGAGCCTTCAAAGAATTCGATTTATTGGATGATGGATTTCAGGCAGGTGAAAAACTGTTCCTTACAGGTTATTCTGAAGGCGGATACGCTACAATGGCCTTGCTCAAGCTATTAGAAGAAGAACACAGTAATGAGTTCAAGGTAACTGCAGCAACAGCAGGTGCTGGTGCTTACAATAAAACGGCATTTGCGAAACATATAATGGAATCTAATACCAGGCTAACTTACATTAATTCATTTTTATGGGTTCTTGATACATATAATAATATATATGGATTAAACCGACCTTATAATCATTTTTTTAATGAACCTTATGCAGGAACAATTGAAGCCGGAGGAGTCTTTGCCAATACCCAGAGGAATCCTTCCATCCTGTTTACTGATGAGTTCAGGAGTGGGATACTTCAGGGCACCGACTCGCAATTTTTAAATGTACTTGCCGACAACGACAACTACGACTGGAAACCAGTTACCCCGCTTCGGCTTTACCACGGGACAGATGATGATTATGTTTTCTATTTTAATTCTGTTACTGCTTATGATGCAATGAAAGAGAGAGGTTCTTCCTCTGTTAGTTTTAGTTCCATCCAGGGCGGAAACCATAACACATCGTTATTCGATTACTTTACCGGAAGCTTACTGTTTTTTAGTGCCTTTTAATGCCACAAAAGTTATATTGAACTGCTCACAGCATTTCCTCCCCTAACAGTATATAGCTTAATTATTTAGTATAATAAGTTCTGTATTGGCAATTTGTTTTTGATTAAAACAACAAAAACTTTTTATCATTTATTGATTTGTTTTCCTGAATATTTATATTTTTAGGCAATTTTTATCGGATGTCATGACAATTAACAATTAAATTGCATGTACTTATCAAAATTGTTTGAAAATACGAACGACTCAGTTCGGAAAAAAAACGGGAATGCCAGAAAACTTCTTCTTAAAAAACAGATATTCAGCATTCTCTATCTTGAAGATCATAAGACTATAGCTGACCTGTGTATTCCTGTAAGTGTCAGCATACCAACTATGACCAGGATTATGCAGGAACTCATAGAGGATGGGTGGGTGCTTGAACTTGGCACCGGAGAATCCCGTGGCGGCAGGAAACCAGTGTTTTATGGCCTTAATCCCCGAATAAGATATATTCTGGGGATTGAGATGACTAAAAAATATACCCGTATCAATATCTTCGATCTCCAGAATAATGCTATCGGAGATAATCTGCAGCTGGATATAGAACTAAACAATGCTCCCGAAACCTTTGAGTTCCTCAAAAACCAGATTGACCTGTTTATTGCCCAAAATAATATAGACAAGGAAAAAATACTGGGAGCAGGGATAAGTATGCCCGGCTTAATTGATAAAAAAACCAATATCAATTACAGCTATCCAAACCTTGGAGAAAAACCACTCGGTGAATTATTCAGCGAGCTGCTTGAAATGCCATCATTTATTGAACATGATACCAAAGCAATGGCTTTGGGTGAATCATGGTTCGGACTGGCTAAAAACAAGTCAAACGTTCTCTGTCTGAATGTCGGATCGGGTGTAGGCCTTGGAATGATCTTAAAAGGTGATCTTTACCAGGGTGTTTCAGGTTTTTCAGGCGAATTCGGCCATATTCAAATGATACCTGACGGCGAATTGTGTGACTGTGGCAAAATTGGTTGCCTCGAAACAGTTGCGTCCGGCTCAGCTCTTGTTGCTAAAGCCAAACAAAAGATATCAGAAGGCACAAACTCAATCATAAAGAAACTTGTTAATGATAATATTGAGTCAATTAAATTACCGGTAATTATCAAGGCGGCTCACCAGGGTGACCAGTTTGCAATTGAACTTATAGAGGAATCAGGCGGATTTCTTGCTCGTGGACTGGCAGTTTTGATCCATCTTTTAAATCCTGAAACCATTATTATCGGTGGTGATCTTGCCCAGGCTGAAAACCTGCTTTCAGATCCTATTCAACAAAAATTAAACAAGTATACATTAAGCAGAATACGCCAGGATGCCAGCATTTTTACCTCAGAACTTAAGGAGCAGGCTGGTCTGCTTGGCACTATCCCTGTAGTCATGACCAATATCTTCTCACAGGAACCCAACATCTATAATTTACATAATTCAAATAAATCATGATACTTCAACCGATTGACTGGACCATTCTGGTTATTTTCTTTATAATCCTGCTGTCGATAGGCTACATTGCATCAAGGCAAGCGGGTAACAGTACCACCAATTTTTTTCTATCAGGCCGCAATATGCCCTGGTGGCTGCTGGGAGTCTCGATGGTGGCAACAACTTTTTCAGCTGACACCCCGAACCTGGTTACCGATATGGTCCGTACCGGAGGCGTAGCAAGCAACTGGCTCTGGTGGGCATTTCTTTTAACAGGAATGCTTACTGTTTTTGTTTATGCCAAACTGTGGAACCGATCACAGGTAATGACAGATCTTGAATTCTATGAGTTGAGGTATGCCGGGAAAATGGCAGCCTTTTTAAGAGGATTCAGGGCTATTTATCTTGGATTCTTTTTTAATGTCATGGTTATCGCAAGTGTTTCGCTTGCATTTATCAAAATAGCAGGTGTAATGCTCGGACTTCAGCCCGCTCCTGCCCTGATAATTGCTGCTGTAATTGTAGTGTTTTACAGTGGTCTCGGGGGACTGAAGTCAATATTGTGGACTGACCTTTTTCAGTTTAGCTTTGCTATGTTTGGAGCTGTTGTAGCTGCCTATTACGTCACAACTTCACCTGAGATAGGGGGCTTGTCTGCTCTTTTTTCTCATCCCAATGTTGTTGATAAACTAAGTTTTGTTCCAAGCATCTCCCAGCCCGAACTCTTTATGAGCATCTTTCTTATACCTCTTGCAGTCCAGTGGTGGGCAGCCTGGTATCCAGGAGCAGAGCCCGGAGGAGGCGGTTATGTTGCCCAGAGAATGCTGTCGGCTAAAAATGAAGACCATGCAGTCGGTGCCACACTGCTGTTCAACTTCTTTCATTATGCATTGCGTCCATGGCCATGGATCGTCGTTGGCCTGGCCTCACTGATAATTTTTCCGGATATCCAGTCAATGGTAGACCAGTTCCCTGATGTTTCAACTCAGTATATACAAAATGATTTTGCTTATCCTGCCATGCTCAGGGAATTCCTCCCGGCTGGATTACTGGGACTGGTAGTTGCCTCATTAATAGCTGCATATATGTCTACTACCGCCTCACAGCTTAACTGGGGATCTTCATACCTTGTGAATGATTTCTATGGCCGATTCTATAACCCCGATGCTACAGAAAAGCAAAAAGTAAGATTCGGAAGATTAAGCACTGTAGTTTTAATGGTCTGCTCTGTATTACTGGCACTGGTATTGCAAAATGCCCTGCAGGCTTTCCAGTATCTTCTGATGATTGGTGCAGGTACCGGACTTATCTATATTCTTCGCTGGTTCTGGTGGAGGATTAATGCATATTCCGAGATGGCTGCCATGCTTGGTGCAGGTATTTTTTCACTTATGTTCATTATAATTGAAAATTTTGGTATGACAAGACCAGGCCCCGATACTGTAGAGGTTCTTGGAATGACAACTTCAGTTATATACTGGAATATTATTAAATTTACCGGTGTAGTGTTCCTGACTTCAGCTTCATGGATAGTGGTTACCTTCATTACACGTCCGATAAATGAAGAAACTCTCCGTAATTTTTACCGCAAGATCAGGCCCGGAGGTCCGGGATGGAAAAAAGTTGTAGACAGGGCAAGAGCTGAGAATATTGAACTGGTAAAGGAAAAGGATCTGAGATGGGACGTTCCGACAGGTATACTTTGTATGATACTTGGATGTATTTCGATTTACAGTGTCTTGTTTACAATAGGAAATCTGCTATACGGCGATATCGGACAAGCGTTGATATTTATTGGCATAACTATTGTCTCTTCAATTCTGCTGTTAAGAGCATGGAACAAGCTTAAATCAAGGTAAGGAATCTTACAGGACGATCTTGTTATTATCCTTAAAGGCAATGTAATACATGCATGGTATTTTCTATAAAATCAATCAATAAATTGAATCTGCCAGTTGCCGTGTATAAAAGTTGAAATCAAGATAGTATGGGTGATCAATTCCTGGTAACCACAAATTCCTGTATACGTCTTACCTGAAAAGTCCGGAGGGTCATTCTGTGGTAACAACTGAACCTGGCTTGTATACTGCTATGTTAAATTAATAACTTAAAAATATTCGGATGAAACCGACATTACTCATTATGGCAGCGGGCCTTGGAAGCCGCTACGGAAGTCTTAAACAAATAGAACCAATAGGTCCCGGAGGCGAGGCTATTATTGATTACTCAGTATATGATGCTATCAGGGCCGGCTTTGGGAAAGTTGTATTTGTAATTAAGAAGGAAATTGAAGCTGATTTTCAGGGGAGCCTTTTAAAACGCTTTGAAAACAGGATTGAAACCAGCTATGTTTTTCAGGAGCTCGATATGTTGCCTGAAGGTTTCTCTTTACCACCGGATCGCAAAAAGCCATGGGGAACAGCGCATGCTATATTGATTTCTGAGAGCGCAATTGACACTCCTTTTGCAGCTATCAATGCTGATGATTTTTATGGATATGAATCATTCAGTGAACTTAATTCATTTCTCACCGGGAAAAACAAGGAAACCGACTATTGCATGGTTGGATATAAACTTAAAAATACACTTTCAGAACACGGAACTGTATCAAGAGGACTCTGTGACATTGATGATAAAGGCTTTTTACGGACTGTCACTGAACTGACCAAAATAAAACAGGAAGGTGCCGGTATAGTCTATTATGAAAATGATGAGAAAATTAGTCTGCCGGAAGAATCAATTGTTTCAATGAACATGTGGGGCTTTAACGAAAGTGTTTTTCAAAAAATTAAAGAGCGGTTCTCTGCATTTCTGGAAGAATCTATAAATGACCCTAAAGCAGAGTTTTATATTCCTACAATGGTTGATTTGCTTATAAAAAGCGGAGAGGCAAGAGTTAAGGTATTGAACAGTAATGCTACCTGGTTTGGAATAACATACAAAGAAGATAAGGAAGCTGTAAAACAAAGTGTCCTAAGCAAAATTGATTCAGGGGACTATCCCCGGAAATTATGGAAGTAGCATGACTATTCAGGATATTAAATCAGTTTTCAGCAAATTCGAGGTTTCAGGAAGCTGGCTGGAAGGAGCACCAACAGGCTCGGGACATATACACGGTACATGGCTGATACAAACCACCGACAAAAATCATAAAGGCTATATTCTTCAAAAGATAAACAACAAAGTGTTTCCGCCTGTTAAGGAGATGATGGATAATATCCATTTAGTTACCACTCATATCAAAGGAAAAAACAGGGAAGGCGGTATGCAGGTTCTGGAGATCATCAATACTGTCGGCGGTAAAAATCATCTCACCGATCATAACGGCAACTACTGGAGGTTATACCGGAGAATTTTTCCCGGCTTCAGTTACGACACTGTACCTAATGAAAATGTAGCATGTGAAGCCGGAAAGGCTTTCGGGCAATTTATAGCTGACCTCCGCGATCTTCCCGCCGGTTTAATTTTTCCTGTCATTCCCGGATTTCACTCGGTCGAAATGCGGTATGAAAATTTCAGGAAGGCAGTGAATTCTGATTTGAAAGGACGGGTTGAAGAGGTAAGAAACGAGATCTATTTTGCCAATTCCCAAATTGACAATATGCGACTAATTCCCCGTATGGAAAAAGAAGGAAAGCTTCCTGTTAGGATAACCCATAACGATACAAAACTGAATAATGTTCTTTTCGATGAGAATGACAATGCCGTGTGTGTTATAGATCTTGATACTGTCATGCCCGGGCTTTCCCTGTATGATTTTGGCGATACTATACGTACCGCAGCAAATACAGGAGAAGAAGATGAAGCTGAACTTGAAAATATTCAGTTCAGTATGCCGGTATTCAAGGCATTTGCCGATGGTTTTCTCGAAAGAACTATTTCGTTTCTGAGTCCGGAAGAAATCGAACTCCTTCCTCTTGCATCCCAGTATATGACATATATAATGGGAATAAGGTTCCTGACAGATTATATTGATGGTGATCTCTACTACTCAACGCATTACGAAAAGCAAAATCTCAGGCGTTGCAGGGCGCAATTCAGGCTTATGGAGTCTATGATGGATAAATACAGGGAAAGCCAGGAAATAATTTCAGATTTAGCCAAAAAATATTAAAAATTCCCAATGAACAAATATTTTACATAAATCATTTATTACTATTGCTTTTAAAAACCAGATATTTTGAATTTTATATTCTGACCAAATGCAAAATTTTTCACATGATTCTTATAGCTTGCGGAGGCTTGTCCTTTTAGTTGCTCTTCGCGTTTCAATTGGCTGGCATTTCATGTATGAAGGAATTGCAAAACTTTTGCAGGAGAACTGGACGGCCTATTCTTTTTTAATTGATTCAAGGGGAATTTTTTCCGGATTCTTCAGAAGCCTTGCAAACAACCCAACTGCCCTGGCCATTACCGATCAGATGAATATGTGGGGACTTACACTGATTGGTTTTGCATTGATCATGGGTATTTTCTCAAGATATGCAAAAATTGCAGGCATTATACTGCTTCTGTTCTATTATTTAGCCCAGCCGCCGCTTATGATGGCTGAATATTTGCTTCCCGGCGAAGGAAGTTATCTCTGGGTTAATAAAAACCTGATAGAATTGCTGGCGCTTGCTGTGCTATATGTCTTTCCCACCGGACACATCATTGGTATTGACAGACTATTAAGAAATTTTAAGTAATAATTCATATTCAATTACAGTTTATTTATCGGAATATCAGACTTTCAGCATATAACAGACGATAAACCAAATTCATTTTGTCTGTCTTGATATAAAAAACGGAGCTATAATGGATAATAACCGAACTGATAATGATAAACCGGGAAAAATGAGTCCGCGACGCAGGGAAGTCCTGAAAAGCCTTTTGACCGTGCCTCTTGTTGGCGCTTTACTTTACGGAGCATTCCGTAAAAAAAGCCTCCAGCATTACAGGCAAAATCAATTATTAAGGGAACTGGGACTAGACTCTATTGAAGATCCTGTACCTTTTCAACCGGTTTCAGGCAACGGTGAAACGCTGAGGGTGGGGATTATCGGATTTGGAATCAGGGGTGAACAACTCCTGCGTTCAGCGGGTTTTGCTCACCCGGGTCTTATTGACAGCTGGGCACAGTCCGCATCATTAAACCAGGCAGATGATCGTCTTCAGTTTTACCGGGAACAGGAAGACCTCAATATAAGGATAACTGCTGTTAGCGATATATTCACGGTCAACACCCAACGGGCATTGGAAACTTCAGCTAACCTATACCGTGCCGGTTCTGACGGACAAATGGATCAGCCTGCAAAGTATTACAAGCACTATCAGGAACTTCTGAATGCCGATGATGTTGATGCTGTTATAATAGCCACCCCTGATCACTGGCATGCCAGAATGGCAATAGAAGCAGCTAATGCAGGCAAGCATATTTACCTTGAAAAACCCTTAAGTCTCACTGTTGCAGAAACTCATGCTGTTGAACAGGCCGTTCGTGAGAATAATGTCATTTTTCAACTTGGCCATCAGAACAGGCAGATAGAAAGTCACCTGAAAGCAAAGGAACTTATTGAAAAGGACATCCTGGGAAAAATCACCAAAATTGAATGTTATACAAACAGGAATTCCCCGAATGGTGCCTGGGTATATGATATCCATCCGGAAGCCAGCGAAAAAACAATAGACTGGCAGTCCTTTCTGGGCCCGGCACCTGATCACCCTTTTTCACTGGAAAGATTTTTCCGCTGGCGGTGCTGGTGGGATTACAGCACCGGTTTAACCGGCGATCTGTTTACACATGAATATGACGCTATCAATCAGGTATTGGGGCTTGGCATTCCCGATTCAGCTGTCGCCTCGGGCGGGATATATTTCTTCAAGGATGGACGCACCGTACCCGATGTGCTTCAGGTCAGCTATGAATTCCCCGAAAGGGAACTGAGCCTTTTATACAGCGCCTCACTTGCAAGCAGCAAACAGAGAAGTAAAACATTCTTCGGACATGACGCAAGCATGGAGCTTGGAGGAAGTATGACTGTTTATCCCGACATGAGTTCTACACGCTATCGTGAAAAAATAGAGGCCGGTGTAATTCGCGCTAATACTCCAATGCTGACATATGTGCCCGGCCGGGAAGGAGTTGATGTCGTTACTTCGGCTACAGAACAGTATTTTGCAAGCAGGGGATTGCTCTATACCTACCGCGGTGGAAGAAGGGTTGACACAACTTTCCTTCATATCAGGGAATGGCTGGAGGCAATTCGTGGAAGCGGCGAAACCTCGTGTGATATTAAGGCAGGTGTTGAGGAGGCAATTTCTGCCCATATGGGTACACAGGCCTACAGGTTGCAGAAAAAAGTATTCTGGGATAAAGATAAAAAGGAGATAGTTACTGCCTGAGCACCTTAAAACTATCTCTTTGGCCGCCCTGTCAGTGATGGGGCGGTTTTTTAACAGCCAGACCGGTACGATTCCATCCTGTACCCTTACAACCCTGCCAACAGATAGCAAATTCTAACCTAAAAAACCTAAATTTGTCAGGAGTGCAATTATCCATTCGCCCCGGCAGCAAAATCTTTAATAATAGCACAAGCCGGTCGGATCACCTGTACTATTATTTTTAAGTTATCTGTGTCAGGTAAAAACTTATTAAATTGTTTTAAATAATAATTCTTTAAATATCTCTGAAAAATTTTACTGATGAGTTTTATAACTAATTTTGACCTTGAAACTGCCAGGAAGCTGGATGAGAGTAATGTTCTTTCGAAGTTCAGAAACAGGTTCTATACTCCTGAAAATAAAATATATATGGATGGAAATTCTCTGGGACTCCTTTCCAAAGATTCGGAAGATTCATTGATGAGGGTACTTGATGAATGGAAAACACTTGGCATAGACGGATGGATGAATGGAAAAAGGCCATGGTTCAATTTTGGTGAAGAAATTGGTGATATGGCTGCCTCACTTGTCGGCGCAAATAGTGGCGAAGTTGTCTTTACCGGCACAACAACAATAAATATCCATAATTTAATCGGGAGCTTCTATAATCCTGATGGCAAACGAAATAAAATACTTGCCGACATCCTGAACTTCCCAAGTGACCTTTACGCGCTTAAGGGACAATTAATGTTACGGGGCCTGGATCCCGGAAAATACCTTGTTCTGGCCCAGCCTGACCGGGATGGATTACTTGACGAAGATGAAATTATTGAACAGATGGAACCGGATGTATCGCTTGTTTTTCTTCCTTCTGTTCTTTATCGCAGCGGTCAGCTTCTTAATATTAAAAAACTTACGGCAGCGGCACATGCAAGAGAAATAATGATTGGTTTCGATTGCAGCCATTCAGTTGGTGCAATCCCGCATTCATTCAATGAATGGGGAGTGGATTTTGCCCTGTGGTGCAGCTACAAATATCTTAATGGCGGACCGGGTGCTGCAGCATTCCTGTATGTCAACAAAAAACATTATCACCTAATGCCATCACTTCCCGGTTGGTTCGGAAATGACAAGGAGAAACAATTTGAGATGCTGCCTGATTTTATTCCGGCTATGGGTGCAGGCCGCTGGCAGATATCTTCTCCGGGTATACTTGGTTCTTCATCCGCTGAAGGGTCATTGAAAATAATACTTGAAGCAGGTATAAACAACATACGCAGAATTTCACTTCAGCTCACAGAATTCCTTGCCGGTTCATTGAATGAAAAGATTGTCTCCAGATTTCCGCAATTCAGAATAATCACTCCAGCTTCCCATGAACGCCGCGGAGGTCATATTGCAATTGAACATCCCGATGCAGCAAAAATCTTCAGCACCCTGTCATCCAAAGGAATTGTTGCAGATCTGAGGCCCCCGAACATCATCAGGCTTGCACCTGTTGCGCTTTATAATTCCTTTGAAGAGATACTCCGGGTGACAGATATACTTGGGGAAATAATGCAAAAAGAGAATAATTTTGCAACCGGTTTATGATTTCCGAAGTATTCCGTTTTACAGCCGTATGGCAACAATTAACTTACCACCGGTTTCAAAGTGAAACGGGCATTTCTCACGAAATTTTAATTATTGCAATAACTTCCACTCAGCCATTGACTCCTTGATCGTATCCATAAATCTATTGGCAATTGCTTTTTCCAGGACGATTTTATTCCCGATCTTTATCAGAAACCTGTCCCTTCTGCTATAATCAGATAAATTCATTATTATCTTACCCACCCGGTCTTTTATATCCCTTCTGTAAGCATCTATTTCTTTCGTTTTTCTTATTGGCCAGTCTTCATGATGTCTGAACCCGGGCATATAAATTTTTTCTCCCTCAGGATGGAAAATAGGTATTATCTGCCTCCTTCCATCCCTGGCTTTGAATAGTTGCGGATTCACTCCATTATAACCATCTTTGAAAATTGGATTTATGCTATCTGCAGCAACGGTGAAATGTTCTCTGAGAAACCGTTCACAATTGCCTCTGCCCAGAAAAAAATCATGGATGCGGAATTCCTTATTTATAAACCCGCCAAATCCACCAAAAAAACCACAGGCAATAGCATGCTCCCCTTCAATGAAGGTTCCGTCTACCTGTCTGCTTGGTCCGATTAAATAGAGGCTTTGATTATCTTTATCATAAATATCCTGTAATGCTTCCGGCTTCATTCGCATTTGTGAAATCATGGCGCTAAGTGTGCCGCCTATCACATCTGCCAACCCGTCTTTCTCTTCGAAGTTAACTGGTTTACTGGGAAAGGGGTCGACTATGAGCATGCTGCATTCAAAAGTATCAGGGTCCTCATTCAGTTTAAAATCATCACCTCCTCCGGCCTTCTCCTTCAACAATCCGGAAAGTATATCTTTCACCTTAAAGAAAGGCTCATTATTTATCATCCCGCCATCTACACATAATGTACTATCAGGATCAAGGGTAAGGGGAAAGTGGCTGGTGATATCCCTGTGCCATAAAAGGTCGTTCAGATAGTGCATTTTTCTTACCACATTCCGGCTTCTTAAGCCTATCGGGAATGCACCTGTGGCCATTGCTGCACTCCTTGCAACCTCAACATTGGAATCTCTGAAAAAATCAAGGGGGATCCAACCATCATTAGAATATTCTTCTTCGGTTTTATTCAGGATAAAAGCTGCGTAATCATTATGCCGTGAAAGATAGAAATCAGATTTGGCATGACCACCTGCAAAATTAACATTGTAGGGAAATCCCTTGAGATTGGTAAGAGTCGTAAAGACCTTTAAATACTTGTCAAGATATGGACGGTCAATAAATTGTGATTTGTCAACTTCAATTGCGCGGTGGGATAGTTCATCTATAAAAAGGGAATTAAAAACAGAATAAACTTTGCCATTGATATCATTATTATTCAGAAGTACCGGGAACATATCGGTGGTCGTCAGATCAACCCAGGAATGATAAAGTTTATTTTGTGGCTGTTCTGTGAATATATCATCCGTTAATGCTTTAACAGGTGTTATTGGATTATTGATGACAGATGCCATGACTGTAGCTGTCATCCCTCCTGCAGAAGCCCCACCAATAGCTGGTATGATCACCTTGTGGGAGGGTACATCCTCCTGGCCTCTTCTGCTTTCCCATTCTTCCAATGCTTCCAGCAGATAATCTATCACCCCGGCAGTATAAGCTCCGGCTGAAACAGCACCAGCAAGACATAGTCCCAGATACAACGTGTCATTCTTTTCCATAACATTGATTTTTTTAGGTTATTCAGGATTCCTGATCAATTCTTACATGAATCTCCCATGAACAGGGCACCGGGCTCACAAAAATAGAATTAACATGGGTAATGCATCCGTGGCAACTACGAGATCAGCAATTGCAACATACTTATATAAAGCATCATAGCAATACTGTTTTCAGATGGATAATGCTAATCTCATAAATGATGATATCGGGATTTTGCTTTTCATCGATTACATTTATAGTATAGAAAATAAACTCATTTAACTCATGAAAAGATGTAAAAGTTTTCAGTAGGGAACGAACCCGGACTATATTTACTTAGTCTTATTCTAAGGTAAGTTACGACGAAAAACAAATTGAATGAAACTATATACAAATAAAACTTGTGAGAAATAGAAACAGCCTGAATGCTGGGCAAACAGGCTGCAATAACACTCCAAACAAGGATTTGTCTAAATTAGATAACTGTAATCTCTATGGAATTATTTATAACAAATACCTTTTAACGGTATACCGGACTAACCCATTTTTCATGCGGATGATACTTACTCTCTGCTGCCCATCTGATGCCACGCTTTTGGATTTCCAGTGCTTCGGGCACCTCAAAATCCTTAACGACATGACCCAGTGCTGAATAAAAGACCCTTCCTTTGCCGTAGTACTTTTTCCAGACCTGCGGCATAACAGCCCCACCGATCCAGCCGGCATGCTCATCGGTAAATGTTGTGGTGGCCAGAACCTTGACATTCGGGTCTACATGCATATAATACTGCTCGGAATTCATCTCAAAATCCTTCAGTCCGCGAGTAACCATGTCTCTTTTGTCAGTAATGTTTACCTTATATTTTATTACACCACCAGGGTGGGAAACCCATTGCCCCCCGGTCATAAACTGATATTCAGTATTATTCCTGAATGAATCACAAAGTCCTCCGTGCCATCCGGCAATGCCGCAGCCATTCTTGACAGCATTAAGCAATCCCTTTTCCTGATCGCCGGTAATCTGCCCCATTGTATATACCTGCACAACAAGGTCGATTGATGACATAAGCTTTTCATCGAGATATGAATCGAGATTATCGGACACTGTAACATCGGCTCCTTCCTCCTTCATCCAGGGTACAAAAAGATCTCTGCTCGGAACAGGCTCATGACCATCCCAGCCACCATAAACAAACAGCACCTTTTTTCCTTTCAGTGTTGGAGACGCATTCGTTTGAGGTTCAGGAGCAGCAAATACCGACCTTGCACCTATTAGTCCAATACCTCCCACCAATGCCGTGGTTCTGATAAAGTTTCTTCGTGATGATGAATGATTTTCCATGATTAATTATAATAGTTTATATTTTTATAAAAATAGCAATTCATGAATTATAACCAGCAATTATTTTCTTTTTGAGAGAACTTTTTTCTCATAATTACTAATTTCAAGCAGATAATCTTCTGCAACCGGCACATTGCTTACCATACAATAATAGTCATATACTGCACCAAATGGTTTGGCCTTCAATATCTCCAAAAGAGCAAGTCTTTCAAAATTCCTTCCCCCTGTCTCGTATTTCCGTAACAGATCTGCGGGCTCCAGAAGGGCATACAGGAATGCGAGCTGAACTGCGCGTACACCGATAACATATGCTCCTACCCTGTTAATGCTGGCATCGAAAAAGTCCAGTCCAATGTTCACTCTGTCAAGTGCATTGCAGCGAATTACTTCCTGTGCAATAAGTTGTATTTCATCATTGAATATGACCACATGGTCGCTGTCCCATCTTACTCCCCTGGTCAGGTGAAGTAAAATCCGGTCAATAAACTGCAGGGTGGCAGAAATCTTGTCACCTACCTGCTCTGTTGGATGGAAATGTCCGTTATCAAGACAAATCATTTTATCATTTCGGGTTGCATATGCAAGGTAGAATTCATGTGAACCGACTACCATTGACTCAGACCCAATACCAAAAAGTTTACATTCAAGAGAATCCTGAATGTGTTCCTGCGGATAACTGACACTGTATATCTCATCGAGCGAATCTTTCAGAAGTGCCCTGTGTTCATAACGATTGACAGGTGTGTCTTTTGAGCCGTCAGGAATCCAGATATTGTGAACACAGGGTGTTCCCAGCTGCTTACCCATTTCTGCAGCAATCTTCCTGGTGCGTTTGACATGTTCAATCCAGAATTTACGATGTTTTTCATTCCTGCTGGATAGAGAAAAGCCATCATCGGCAAACGGATGTGAAAAACAGGTCGGATTAAAATCCAGACCGGTACGATGTCTTTTTGCCCAATCGATCCACCTCTGAAAATGTATTGTTTCTATTTTATCCCTGTCCACTTTCCTGCCTCCAAAATCACCATATATTGCATGAAGGTTTAGTCTCTGTTTACCTGGCAGCAATCCAATGACCTTGTCAATGTCCTGCATTACCTCATCAATTGTACCGGCCTTTCCGGGATAATTGCCTGTTGCCTGAATCCCGCCTCCGCCAAGCGATGAATCTGCCGTTTCAAATCCGCCAACATCGTCGGTTTGCCAGCAATGCAGGGATATTGGCAGGTCATTCAGCTTCTTTAATGCTACTTCAGTGTCAACCCCAAGCAGATGATACTGCTGCTTTGCCAGTTCATATGCTCTTGTAATTTCCAAATAGTTTTCCATAGGAGATATTTACATCAATCTTAATATATTTATAACCGGTAATGATTTTCTGAAAGATTACCCCGTTATTTCAACAAATATAACACCTATCACTATAAAATGCGGCAAATTCCCGGAATTTATGTTCTCATACCCCACTGACATTTACCTCTTACTGTGGCAAGTTAATAAATAATGTCACGGCTGCACTGAAAAAATATTAATAAATCATTTCAATAACTGTTAATGGATAATCATCCTGATCTTATTAAACCTTTCATCAATGATGAATTACAAAAAAACTTACATCAATAGTATCATTAATGCTAATTATTGTATTTTTAGAAGCCATTCTAAAAAAATTTACGCTTAAACCCAATACCATTAAAAATGAAGGCTTCTTCCATAACAAGCAAACTTGACAAACTTTACGAATTTGACCGTGAGCCTGTTACCAAAAACAGACTTCAGGGAATCGGCAATTTCCTGGGATTGTATGCAGGTGAACACGTAGCGGGCACCGAGTTTGTGATTGGTATTTTGTTCGTTGCCCATGGCGTTTCTGCCGCCGACCTGTTTATCGGGGGCTTTATCGGAAACCTGCTTGCCGTGCTGAGCTGGGCATTAATAACATCCCCCATAGCTGTTAAAGAGAGACTGTCTCTTTACTGGCAACTGAGGAAGATTTGCGGACCGGTACTTGTATTTATATATAATATTGTAAATGCGCTTATGTTTTGTTTTCTGGCCGGCGCGATGGTGGCTGTATCTGCTACTGCAGTGGGTATACCTTTCAATATTGCAATGCCATCGCTGGGTGACCTTTATCCCAGCAGTATCGGGTGGGTAGTTACTGTAATATGTGTGGGCGGGGTAATTACAGCTATTGCAATAATGGGTTTCGAGTCCCTGGCCAGATTTGCAAAAACCGCTGCTCCCTGGATGTTCCTGATATTTGTGGCAGCAGCTGTCAACACTTTTCCAAAGCTTGGAATTGAACCCGGATTGGGAAACTTCTGGCAGGTGGCCAATGATACCATATGGACCGGAGTTGCAAGGGAAGGACAATCTCAGTTTACAATCTGGCACATAATATTCTTCACCTGGCTGGCTAATGCAGCTATGCATCTGGGCATGTCAGACCTGTCAATATTCAGATACGCAAAAAAATGGTATTATGGTTTTGCTTCTGCTGTCGGGATGTTCATGGGGCATTATATTGCGTGGATTGCCTCGGGAGTTATCTATGCCGCGGCGACAAGTGATGCACCGGGCCCGGTTGCCTATCAGGCAATTGGCATTGCGGGGGCTATCTGCGTGGTAATTGCAGGATGGACCACCGCAAATCCAACCCTCTACAGGGCAGGCCTGGCCCTGCAGGTTGCATCTCCAAACTGGCAAAGATGGAAGGTGACACTTATTGCGGGATTAATTACTACCATCGCAGCAATGTTCCCGGCCCTTGTTATGAGGTTGCTGGACTTTGTAGCGCTATACGGGCTGGTTTTAATACCGATGGGTGGAATAATATTTGCAGATTTTTACCTGTTCAGGAAAATAGGACTGGAGAGCTATTTTGCAGAGAAACATAAGTTACTCTTTAATACTGCTGCCGGAATTACCTGGTTTCTGCTGCTTGCCCTTGCTCTGATAGCCAACAGGGTATTCGGGATAGAACTTTTCTTTCTGCCCGTACCGACATGGATTGCATCTATCGGACTGTATATTGTGTTTTCAATTGTTTATCAGAAACATGTAGGTAGCAGAATGGCAGTTTAATTAAGCAGAGTTGATTAATTTAATAACAAAAAGATATGCAATCAGGAATTAGAAATTACAAAACGATCCTTATTATAATCGCAATATCAGGCCTGTTGCTGACAATTGTCCCCTCGTTCCTGAACTGGCAGGGGATCATTCAACCTGCACTGGTTAATAATCTCATGCTGGCAGGCACAATATTGTGGTTTGTACCTGCGGTTTTTCTCTTTGGCATTAAGTCAGATGTAAATGTAGACAGTGACGACTGACTCTATAACATGCCACTTTTCAGTCCATATGAAAAACCCGTTCCAGTGCAATGGAGACCGGTGAGAAATCATTATTTGTCTCCATAATATCTGACATATGCTTCCACCATGTTTGAACGATCTTCTCTTTGCCAAGGTCCTGTGATGATTTTTCGGCTGATTGTCGCTGGACTGCGAACAGGGTATCGGTATCGTGGTCCAGAAAGATAGTGTAATCTGCAATACCACTGTCCTTTAGGAGTGATACCAATTCAGGCCATATTTCATTGTGTCTCCTGATATACTCATCCCGGCAGCCTTTTTTAAGTTTCATCTTAAAAGCGATCTTCTCCATTCTGGTTAGATTTAATTACATCGGCAAAACTTAAAGCTATTAACCTAAATATAAGCGCTTAAGACTTAACGGCAGAGTAGTTCCCACGGATGAATCACCTTAAAGAACCTGCTACCGGACAATCCTGTCATCTGCACTTAGAATTAAATACTGTTTTTTTGATCAGACAGGCCTTGCATGTTCAAGAAGAAACTTTTCTGCCTCAGATGACCATATGAACTCATTTGCAGCCAGCATCCGGTGCAGCTCTTTGAAACACGGGTCGATCCTGCCAAGCTTTTCAAAATCTTCAATGGCAGTGAGCGGCAAAGAAATATTTGTATAGATCAGCTTCTTCCCACCGGGTATTTCAGGCAGCCGTTTGGTAGTATCTATCACCGCATCGAGTCCCCCGATATGGGTAATCATGGCCGCAGGATTTATCTTACCGGCGGCCATCAACTCCAGGGCCTCTTTCATGTCATCGGTATTGCCACCGCTTGTACCAACTATATGGGTAAAAGCGTAATGTACATTATAGAAATTCATCTCAGCGCTGAATGCGGGGTCAGATGGTCCGGCGAAAAAGTTAAGACAGCCGTCAAATCCAAGGATTTTGTCTCCTGTTTCAATAACAGGCCTGACAGGGGCGAAAACAAACACATCGTCATAGCCCATGTCACCGGTAAAGGACCGGAGCTTAGCTACAGGATCAGTTACTCCGGATGTATTTAAATATATAAGCTCGACATTGTTTTTTGCCGCTTCCTCAACTGTATGGATCTTTGCAGCCCGCTCAAGCCGCTCATCATCAATATCAGTTACAACCAGCAGCCGTGGCCTGATATCACGGTGAATTGCATAATCGACAGCCCCGAGGCCCATTGGCCCTGCCCCGGCAAGAATTGCCATCGTTCCGCCCTCCTTTATGCCCATCTCGTGATGGTAAACACCATTTTTAGTATGGTATGAGGCATTAAATGCCCCAATTACACAAGACATTGGTTCTGACAGGGAAGCGTGGAAAAAACTCTCTCCGTGGTAGGGCAAAAGACAGCCCGTCTCCATAACTTCCTGCGGAATAATCACATGAGTGGCATCACCACCGATAAACCTGAATGAATAACCTGGTGCATCAAGGCTCCCCTTGTAGTTCATTGCTGGCTGGATTGAAAATTTATCACCTGGCTTGAACTGATCTGCCCATTTCTTTCCTACCTCAATGATTATACCACTAAACTCATGTCCTATTATTGTCGGATTTATATGAACATCGTCAGGAACCCTTTTGTGATCGGCTCCCTGCTCCACTGCCTTGAATGATGACATGCAAATACTGTCTGAAATCACCTGTGCCAGTATCTCATCATCCTTCATAAGGGGAAGCTCAAATTCCTCAAGTCTCAGGTCATTCTTTCCGTATAATCGTACTGCCTTGGTTTTCATAAGATTAATTTTAAAAAAATTTTAACCAGGAATAGCGCTGGCTAAGAATACGTGATTAGTTAAGCCTGCAGCAACATGCCGGGCTTTTACCGGGATCAACGCTACAAGCCCCATGCTGCAAAAATATAGTTCAGGCTAAACCCCGCCGGTGGTACTAAAAGCCGCCAGAAATTAATGCAGCATACTCTGGCCGCCTGTCACAGGCACGGCCTGACCGGTTTCATACCTCTGGTCAATAATATAATACATCGCCTTCATTATATCCTCTACCCTGCAACCCCTGCCCGCGGGAACCTGCGATTCATAAAACCGCTTTACATCATCAACAGTTTCTGCTCCCGGCACCTTTCCTGCCCGCAGATATTGAACAAACAGCCCGTTCTCCGGGTCAGACCATAAAGGCCCTTCGAAGAAATTTCCCGGGCAGATGGAATTGACCTTTATATTATAAGGAATGAGCTCGAGCGCAAAAGATTGTGTAAGCCCTATTCCCCCAAATTTACCACCGGCATATGCAAAATTCCTGTTGCTGCCTTTGAGTCCGGATTTGGAATTTATCTGAACAATATCGGTAAAATGCTCACTATTATATTTATTCTGCAGTTTCAAAACGGCAGAAGCATATTTTGCACAGTGGAAATAACCTGAATAATTAACCCGTGTTACTCTTTCAAAAACATCTTCTGTCATCTCCTCAAGAGAGCCTGCATAAAGAATGCCGGCATTGGAAACCATAAGATCGAGTCCCCCGAAATTCCTGACTGTATCTGACACAAGCGACCTGACAGACTCAGGATCGGCCGTATTGCACCTTATGAACACTGCCCGGTTCTTCCCACCCCTTTGATTCATTTGATCAACCAGGTCCTTCGCGGCATTTTCGTTGATATCGGCAATTACCACATTTGCTCCCTCATCATATAAAGAAGAGGCAATACCTGCACCGAAACCCATGGCTCCTCCCGTAACAATTGCTATTTTACCGTTAACAATGCTATGCCTTTTCTCTCCCTTAGCTACCTGTCTTCTGTAATTTTCAACCTCCCATGAATCAATGAAAGCAATCTGCCGGTCATTCATAAACCTTGGTCCCCCGAAACTCTCCGAAAACAGGCTGATCTTCATAAGATCTTCAAAAACATCCAGCGAGGTGCTGGCCGATTGCCAGTTGTCACCTGCAGCCAGGAGTCCGTAATCCTTAATCATTATAATATGTGGGAAGTAGCCGTTATCATTAACAAACGCAGGTAACTTTTCCTGAAAAGCGGCAATTACATCTTCTGGCGAATCTGCCTGATCGATGTATAGATAGGCCGACTTGCAGTAAACAATTATATCTGGTGTAAATGGAGCCGCTACCCTGGAAAAGGACTCCTTGTCCTTGCAAAAATGAGCAATAAGGCTGTTGTTTCGCAGACTAAGAGTTTTAAGGCTGTCGCCGGGTGAGAGTAACATTCTGAGTGCAGGAAGCAGATTTGTTACATCAGGAACAGGTAATTCCGAAATTTCAGGAACCTCTTGCAGCCGGGCTTTGATTTTCTTGAAAATATCAGCATAAATTGACCTTATCTCCCCGGTGGTGTTGGCGGATACAAATACGCCATGATTTTCGAGAAATATTATCTGCGGATCATTGCCATTCTCACTCCTGTAATTTTTAATCTCTTCGTGCACTTTGCAAAAAAGTATATAGCCAGGGTCAGTATAGGGTATATAAAGCGCATCACTGAACAGTTCTCCGGTAATCCTCTGTGAATCAAGGCCGCATAACAGTGCATTTACAAGTGTAGGATGCAGGTGAATAACAAAGCTGTAATCAATTATATCATGCAGGTTGGTTTCGACCGAAGGCCTGAGCTTAGTAGCAGGATCAACACAGCTTGCATACAGGTCAGCCTTAACCTGTTCTTCCCTGGTATCAGGATCGCTGCTGTATTTCTTCCCCGGCATTTCACTCAGTCTGGAACGGTCCATTACTACAAACCCGTCCTGATCGATGGTTGCCAGGCCGGTACCACTGGCCTTGATCCACAACCTCTTTTCATCCTTAAATGAGGTATTACCCCCGCCCGCAATAACATAGTCGTTGTCAGCACCATAAAATCTCGAAATATCAATAAGGTCCTGTATTTGTTTATCAATCATCTGAAAAAATATTTATCCATTTAAAAACCTGTCAATAACAGCCTTGCCAAGTGTAATAAACTCACTGTTTTTTTCTTTAAATTCCCTTTCGGGGAATGAAACGTATCCCTGTTCGCCCTTCGCACGCAAATACTGATGGGCGGCAACAATACACGCCCCTTCGTACCCGACAATCCGAAGTTCTTCATCAAGAGGAACCCCGCCCCTGGCAGAAACCTTCAGGGGATCGAGCGAAGGTGTGTTATGCTCGGTTCCGAACATAACAATAAATCCTTTTTCCCTGAAAAAAGTTACAAACGATTTAAGGATATTTAGGTCATTTCTTCCCGGTATAAGCTCAATACATGAAACATCCCACGATCTGAGACTTTTATACAGAGCCTCAGCATCAGACTCAAACTCAGTTTTCCAGCCCCTGGTGTCATCCAGTAAAACCGGGTAACAGGGGATGCCACCACCATCGCGGATTATTGAGATGATCTCACCCAGATCAAGAAAAGCCGCCGGGTCTTCCTCTACAAATGCAGCTCCGCCAGCCTTTAGCATCCTGCCCCTTATATCGTTTTCAACTGCTGCCGGACTGGTAACATCTGCAGAGGATTCCTTACCACCGTATAAAGTTTTAAGAAACTCCTTCCTTTCTTCGTCCGAACTGCACTTCACCTCCATCATCAATCTGACGGCACGGGCGATGTGTCTTTCCCTTACCATCCCTTTTGTAAACCTCTTCTTAATTTCATCAAAATCAAGATGCAAACTTCCATCTGCAGATTTCAGCTGTTGATTTAATTTTTCAGTCATCTGCCTGACCTGCCTGTGGCTTTCTGTGGTGATTCCGATTATCTTCTCAATTGACAACGGAGAAAAACTGACAGGAAAATCAAGGCCCTTCCCGCTGAAATATATGCGCCCCGGATTATTTGGATCGTTGACCCTTATTCCGTCCTGTTGCTCATTTTTCAGCAAGCCCATAAACTCGATGTTGAAAAGGGGAAAAACCTTATATTTTATGCCAAACCGGGAAAAATCTTCATAACCAAGTGTAGTATTAAAATCGTTTATACCAAGTATTCTTACCTGCTCCCGCGAAGCAAGAATGAATGCCTGCTGAGTGTCATCAAAGGCACTGAAGGAATATGGCGTATGAATATGTCCATTCACATCGGGAACCCTGGAAGCTTCTTTTTCTTTATAGCTGGCTATCAAAATATCCCTGTCGGGAAATCCGTCCAAAAAATTAATCATTACTACTTGTATTTATTTTAATCTTCTTCCTTAATGATATAAATATGTCATCTATAGCTTGCCACAGGTTCAGGAATCTGTATTGGACCTGCAGCAGTCTTTTAAGTCTTATTTAATACCTGAAAAAGGCCCTCAGGTATTGAGCAGTGTCATTGTATGCAAGAACTTTCAAATCAAGTTATGCTGGATGCTCAGATAAATTTCAGCCCCCCTTTTCCAGTTCAGAAAGTTCAAGGTGTATGAATTTCAGATCCTCTTCAGTAAGTGAAAAACTCAATGCACCGGCATTGTCAGCAACCTGTTCAGGATCCCTTGCTCCTGCAAGCGCACATGTAATGCCAGGTTGCTGGATGGTCCATCTCAGAACCAATTGTGAAAGAGTAGCTCCTTTAGATTCAGCAAGAGGTTTTAGTTTATCAAGAAATTTATTTACCCGTTTTATATTCTCCCTTGTAAACCAGTATAACCCGGCCCGTGCATCTCCATCCTTAAACTTATGATCTGGACTGAATTTCCCGGTTAGCAGTCCCCGCTGCAAAGGACTATATGCAATTATGCCCACTTCATTTTCAATACAGTAAGGCACCTCTTCCTTTTCAATGTCCCGGGCCAGCATGCTGTACGGAACCTGGTTTGAGGCAACAACCGTCACATTTCCGGCAGCTTCCATCAATGGCACATCATAATTTGAAACACCGCCGGCAAGAATCTTGCCCTGCTCAATTAGCTTGTTAAGTGCTTCCATTGTTTCCTCTACAGGAGTTGTGGGGTCGGGCCAGTGCAGCTGAAAAAGATCGAGATGATCGGTGCCGAGTCGTCGCAGACAGTTTTCACACTCTTCGATAACCGAATCGGCTGATGCATACGAATAGAGATCAATATCACCTCCCTGGTTATCTTTGGTGGCCATAAAATACTTTCCTCTTGTTTTATCCCATCTGAGCCCGAATTTGGTAAGCAATTGCACCTTATCCCTCATTCCTTTGATGGCCTCACCGGTAATCTCCTCGCTGAGGCCGAATCCATATGCCGGAGCAGTGTCAATTGAAGTGATTCCCAGCTCAATAGATTTTCTAATAGCCCTGATCGCACTGTTCCGGTCGGCTCCGCCCCACATCCAGCCACCAATAGCCCAGGCTCCGAATGCAACCGGGGTAACATTTACATTACTTTTTCCTAATTTTCTTAGTTCCATAGCAAATTATTTTTTGATTCTTTGAATGAAATCATGCAGTATCTACAAAAATAACAGAAATCCTGTCACGGGTTACTATATTATTGAACTAAATTAAAGTACAGTTACTCTGTAAACTGCTGAAGGTTCATTCAAATCAGGGCTGAGTTGTAATTTAAAACAATACAGGTGATTCCGGAAATACTTCCAGTTTTCCGGAATCCCGGTTTCCCGTCTGTCAAAGTGCAAGACTGTTAAACCCTCTTTGTACACAACAGTTATCCCTCTTATTGCACCTGTAAATCCCTCCTGGCGCATGCCTGTCTGAACCTGTTGACACTTGCCTGTTAATCATTCCTGGCGCAATACTTTTAAACCCCCTCCCGGCTCCTTTTTAATATAGTTTCATCGCTGAAATCCTCAGACACCTTGTGTCCGTCCAAAGGAAGTATGCGTTGATGAATGGCATCTATTATCCAGTCAACCTGAGGGAAGAAATAATTTTCGAGCTCATGAGCAGGCACTATCCAGTTCCTTGATCCAACAACCACAGGAGGAGCATCGAGGTGATCAAAAGCAAGGTCGGTTATTTTCTGCGCCATGTCATTAAGGAACGATCCCCTTGAACTTGCATCTCCGGTAATAAGTATCCTGTTCGTTTTTTTGACTGAATTTATTACAAGCTCATAATTGAACGGTACCAGGCTCCTTGCATCTATTATCTCGGCCGATAATCCATATTTGTCTTCCAGTATTTTAGCAGCATCAATCGCCCTGTACAATGTGGCTCCAACGGTAAGAATTGTAATATCACTACCCTTTCGTTTAATATCAGGCTCACCCAGAGGAATTTCATAATAGCCTTCAGGTACACCCCCATCATGGAAATGCTCACCAATATCATAAATTCGCTGGCTTTCGAAATAAATTACAGGATCAGTACCCTGCAGGGCTGAATTCATCAGTCCCTTTGCATCATAAGGTGTTGCCGGAAAGACAACCTTCAGTCCGGGAATATGTGCCACCAGTGAAGTCCAGTCCTGTGAATGCTGGGCACCATATTTTGAACCTACAGAAACCCTTATCACAACAGGCATCTTAATGATATTTCCACTCATAGCCTGCCACTTGGGCAACTGGTTGAATACCTCATCACCCGAGCGGCCAAGGAAATCACAATACATTATCTCTGCAATCACCCTTCCACCAGCCATGCCATAACCAATTGCAGTTCCTACTATAGCACCTTCAGAGATCGGCGAATTGAACAGCCTGTTATATGGAAGCGCCTCTGTGAGTCCGCGATAAACAGCAAAAGCCCCGCCCCAGTCACGGTTTTCCTCACCATATGCAACCAGTGTGGGATCTTTATAGAATCTGTCTATAACTGCTTCAAAGATGCCGTCCCTTAGCTGGTATTGTTTGAGTTTGGAAAAAGGTTTTCCATCCTTATCCAGGGCAAATCGCTCTTTTTTCATTATTTGCTGGACCCGTGGATTCTCCTCCATCGGAATAAGTGTCTCTACCTCCCTGTCTTCCATTTTATCGACCGATCCTTCCGAGAATATCATCCGGCCTATTAATTCAGGATCAGCCTTTAAGTTCATAAGCGGAGAGACTTTTTCATCAATAGACAGTTTCATTGCCTTAACTACCAGTCCCTGAGTTTTCTCCTGTATTTTCGCAATGACATCTTCACTCACCACACCTTTAGCAAGCAGGCCTTTTCCAAATCCTTTGACAGAATCGCACATCATCCAGGCTTCAAGTTCCTCCTTAGACCTGTATGAAGATGCATCTGATGGAGAATGTCCCGAATAGCGGTAAGTCAGCGTATCAAGCAATACCGGCCCCTTCTTGTCTTCCAGTATTTTTTTCTTCCTCCTGAAGGCATCGATAACAGCAAGGGGATTATAACCATCTACCCTTTCGGCATGCATCATTTCGGGATTAACACCTGCACCGACCCTTGCAAGAATATCATATCCCATGGTTTCGCCCTGGGTCTGCCCTCCCATGCCGTACTGGTTATTCATAAAGTTGAAAATAACCGGTAATCCCCCGTTATATGCACCCTCCCACAAAGTCCTGAACTGATCCATTGCAGCAAATGTAATGCCTTCCCAGACGGGTCCGCATCCCATAGATGCATCGCCAATATTTGCCACAACTATTCCGGGCTTATGATTAACCCTTTTATAGAGTGCAGCCCCTACGGAAATATCGCCCGAACCACCAACAATTGCATTGTTGGGATAAACACCGAACGGAGTGAAAAATGCATGCATTGAACCTCCAAGGCCCTTATTGAAGCCGGTTTCTCTGGCAAATATCTCAGCCAGGGTACCATAGAGCAGAAAATCAACAGCCAGGTCCTTGACTGATCCGTCAAACCCTTTTTCAACTACCCTGAGAGCAGAACCATCAAAATGAGATTTCATAATCTTCATCAGCTGGTCATCATCCAGCTGATGAATTGCTGAAAGTCCCTTTGCCAGGATCTCACCGTGACTCCTGTGGGAACCAAATATATAATCATCCACCGTAAGGTTATAAGCCATTCCAACAGCAGCTGCTTCCTGTCCGATTGAAAGATGTGCGGGTCCGGGATGATTGTAGCTTATCCCTTTGTATTCATTTTTTGTCTTTATCTCATGAAGCATACTTTCAAACTCCCTGATAATATACATATCACGGTAAATCCTGATAAGATCCTCGTCTGAAAAGACTTTCCTCTCCTCATCGAGGGACTTGTTGTAGGCGTTTACAGGTATTGTGCCGAATTTGATTTTATTGGCTTTCCTGACTTCTTTTGGATCAATAAACTGATTTTTTGGCATAATGAATTGGTCTTATACTCTGTTTGTTTAATCTAACTCTGTTAATTGCTGCTGCAAACATCAGACGGCATATGCCATAATTTTCCCCGTAAAGGGTTATGACAATAAACCGTTGCGGAAATGCAGGCATTCATTTATTTATAAATGTTTATATTTTCAATTTCCTTTTTAATCTCACCAAGGAATAGCGATGCAGGAGCACCGTCTACCGCCCTGTGATCGTATGTAAGAGAAAGGCCGATTACCGGAATAAACCCGATCACTCCATCTCCCATGTCAGCAGGCCTGTATGTAATATTATTAACTCCAAGGATACCTGTTTGCGGCAGGTTCAGAACAGGAGTGAACAGCTCCACTCCATATGCTCCCAGATTGGAAATGGTAAAACCCGCAGATTCACTGTTTAACAGCTCCGGATCAATATTTCCTTTTTTACAACTCTCAGCCAGCTCTTTCAGTTTCCGTGATAGTCCCCCGGCATTCAATTCATCCGCATCCCTCAGGGCCGGCACCATCAGTCCCCGTTCAGTATCTACAGCAATACCGAGGTGCACTTTATTAAATACCCTCAATTCATTCCCAAGAAAATGGGCATTCATCGAAGGATGCTTTTTGAGAGCCTTTATTACCGCCAGGCATACCATGTCATTTATACTTATATCTATATGGCCGGCTTTCCCCTTTTCAGCTTTGATCTCTTTTCTCCAGGCCAGCAACTTACGGGCATCTGCACTCATGTGGTGTGTAAGCTGGGCAGAGTTTTGCAGTGACTGGTGCATTTTTGCGGCAATGATGCGGCGCATATTTGATAACTTCACCAGGTTAAAATCGTTTCCCTGACCCGAAAGGCGGCTACCTGAAACAGAACTTTTGTATGTCACCTCCTCTTCAGTCCTGACTTTATCCGGAGCTGGCGCAGATTTAACTCCGGCATCAATCTTTGCTGCCGCTTTCTTAATATCACGTTCAATTATTCTTCCTTTTGGCCCTGTTCCATTTAATGCAGACAGGGGTATATTCAGTTCACGGGCCATCTTGCGGGCAAGTGGAGAAACACGTAATTTTTCTCCTGAACCGGTAACTACTTTATATTCCGGAGGAGAATCCTCCGATGAAGACTCTTCGATTTCTGTTCCGGTCTCAATACCGGTTTCTGTTCCCTTGCGGACTGATCCGGATGCTGAATGCTCTTCAGGAGAGTCAGAGGGTTCATTGCCGGAAACTGCACTTTTGTCAACGGGAACAATTGAAGCATAATTATCACCCGGATTCCCGATAACTGCAACAGTTTCGAGAACGGGAACTTCATCACCTTCTGCAAAGAAAACATCAAGCAGGATACCATCCTCATTTGCCTCCTGATCAAATGCAGCTTTGTCTGTTTCATATGAAAAAAGGATGTCTCCTTTATTCACCTTGTCTCCTTTTGATTTATACCACCCTGTAATGAAACAGGTTTCTACGCTTTGACCCTGTCTGGGCATAATAACGGGAACAGCCATAATATTATATTTAACTTGTATACATATGTTATTGATTCAGATTTTCAGTATATTAAAAACTTCCTATATTACTGATCATACAAATATATCTATTTCAACTTGTAATTACAAGTTAATTTACATATATTTACAATTCATTCTATAACATGGTCATTTAAAGTGGATAAAAATCTTCCTCAACATCGGCGACTCTATGAAATGTTACGACGGCATATTCATGATGGAGTGTATAACGAAGGTGATCTTTTACCATCTGAAAATGACCTGTGCAGTGTTTACCACCTGACCAGACCAACGGTGCGGCAGGCACTCTCGGCCCTTGTACAGGACGGGTATATAGAAAAGCAACAGGGAAAAGGAAGCATAGTAAGGAAAATGCCCCAGGGAATAGGTATTTTATCAGTTTCAGGCACAACAACTGCTTTAAAAAACAAAAATCTCAAAACAGAAATTATCGACAGGCCAAAAATCATTTCATGGCCTGAGAAATTCTTTTTTGGATTATCTGAACTTGAAATTGAATCGGGGTGCATATATATGACAAGACTAAGACTACTTGATGACAATCCGATATTCTATGATATCAGTTATATTCCCGCCATTAACCTTCCAAGGTTTACATCAAGGAACTTTACAAACCGATCCTTATTTGATATAATGCGTGAGTCATTCCAGGTAGAGATAAAAGGCGGCGAGCAGCGCATAAAAGCTATTGAAGCAGACCTTCAGAAAGGCGATTTCCTGAATGTCACGCCTGGCCATCCTATCCTCCATATGGAAAGAAAAATGACTACCAACCGACAGGAACTCAATATATACTCTTCAATATATTGCAATACGACAGAACATTCAATTTACGGAACCTTCTGAATCCTTCCGCTTTTTATCTGAAAAATCACTATTTCAGTTTGCAAAATGAATTTGAACTGACGATATGATAAATTCCTTTTTCACAAAACCCGGGAAAATATACAAATTCTTTCGTCAGCACCTGAACACTTAAGTATTGCGGAACAGAAAAACATAATAAAAGATATTAACCACTAAAAATCCCGGGTCAGATTTTCCCACCTTACATTCCATTTCCCATTGTCAGGGAAGCCTGGGTTTTTCTCTTCATAACCTTCCCATCCGGCACACATCAGGGCTATGGCCTTCAAAAAGCCGCCATTGCCGGGCATGTAAATACGCAGTCTCTGATCCTGGTAGTTGTGCCCGTTCAAGAGGTAGGTATTCTTTTGAACGTCTTTGAGCAGGCTTTCAATAGCTATTTCGGGTTCCAGCAAACGGGTGGCGCACATTGCCACCATGGGATAATCCCACCCCCAGGTTACCGGCCAGTCCCATCTCTCCATTATGATCCTGAGAGTGTTTCTCATTGTTTCATTGTCAATTTTTTCCCACCCGGGAAGCATGCCAAGGCTACCTAATACCATAGGGTGATCACGCATATTGGAAGGGTCTGTATATGAATCTGATGCGTTGCCTGTCCCCATATACAAACCGTCAACAGCAAATGGTCCGGGCAGCTTTGAGCGTACATCCTCCCATTTGGGAACAGTTTCCTGTCCCATGCGCTCCTTCCATTGAAGCGCAGTCGTCAATCCCCAATACCAGTAGGCAAGTTCGAAGGGAGGATTGACAGTTGTTTCCCGGTTCCAGTGTTCCTGTGCGGGAATAAGCGGAGGCATCAGGTTATATACATCATTCTCCGGATCGTATACAGGAAAGTCGGCCATAAATTCTGCCGTCGCGAATACAAGGTCGGCATACTCATTCAGCACTTCAACCGATCTATCGGAGCGGTACAGCTGTTCTACAAGATATATGAAATGTGGCTGCTGCCATATTAGGTATGTACCCACCGATGACGGACTGTCCTGTCCGTCCGGACCAACCATTTTAGGCCATCGGACACCTTCATACCCCTGAAGTCTTGCTGTCTCCAGGGCCTGTGGATATATATCACGGTAATATTGTAATTGACCTGCCATATAACGGGTTCGTTGCCAGTTATAAAAATGCGCACTGTGCCACCATATCATCTCAAGATGGAATTTACCAAACCAGCTGTTGAAGGTCAGTCCTGTTTCCTGTGGCGGAAGGTTTCCGGAACCCTGAATTTTAGTAAGATACTGTGAGAGAACTGTTCTGCGCTCAAGTTCCTCAGCACGGGGATCAGTGCAGTCAGAAAAATCAACGGCGCCTCCGGATTTCCAGAAACTTTCCCAGTGAATCTCATTATTATGCATTGTTTCTTCAAAATCAGGGAGAGCTTCATCATTATGACTGGCCGAGAAAAGGCAGCTGAACTCAAGTATTCCGGTATCGGTGGATGGCTTTATGTGAAAACGATGCCTGTCTGCCTCTGATATCCGGGCACCCTGGCTCCATTCCAGGCTGGCAAAATAGCTGTCGTTATCAATTTCACGGGATATCAGTGCGCTTCTGCTGCCTGTGTTCACAAGTGTGGATTTATGTTTACCGGGCTGATCCAGATCGTAACCCGGATGGGTATGTACTGCCCGGCCATAGGAAAACAGCAGTTCGACCGACAGGCGTCCCAGGTCTATGAGCGGTGAACTGATTCGGGCTGCTATCATATCCTTTTCCTGATGAACAAAGACAAGTACCGAGACCGGCACTCCTTCCACCATGAATTCACTGGAGATTTCTCCCCTCCATAAATCCAGTCTGTGACGGGGTTGTTGAATGTCGTCTATAATAACCTCTTCACCATTCTCCTTGCAGATCAGCAACCGGATCAACCCCAGATGCAATCTATGCGGATTCTCACGGAAATAGTTTACAGCCTCCGCCGCACGCGCTGAAGTTCTCAACTGATCCCTGTACGGTACCTGGCGCCCTTCTACTTCATAATGATTCCAGGTCTCCTGTATTTCATAGTTTCCGGTATTGGGAAGGGTATGCCAGCCCCAGTTGGACTGTGTTCCAAGAGAAACACCATTTTCATATTCCCTGAAAAAGGTTTGCAGTCCGGTAAAATCGGTTGTAAAGGCAAAATTGCCGTTCCCTGCAGAAAGAGAGGCAAGAGTATCAAATTTCTCCACTACAATATTGTGGCGGTTCACAAGCGCATGCCGGTCAATCTTGTCCATTTGATTTTCAGCACAGGAAAATAACATAATTATCGACAGGCAAATTCCAGGTATTGTCAAATTCATAATTTTAATTTTGGTTTAATGCTCCCGGGGTTTCCATTTTTGCAGGTGTCTGCTATCGCTATCAGGTATGTACAGGTCATGACCGGATATTACCACAGTCTTCCTTACAAACCTAACCTTAAGATCTATAAAAATCAATATAAGGTATAAATAATTGATGTATAAAATGACTTATATATGCTACCATATTATTTAAATCTTTACCTGTTATCTGAAATTAAAAACCTGCCACGGACAAGTCCGGGCAGGCTCTGGAGTTAATTGAAAGGCAAAGGTTACTTATCTTCGTATTCCTTTAAGATCTTCTTTACACCATCAGGGGCAACACGGCCATAGGTCTTGTCGCCAACCAGCACCACGGGAGCCAGTCCGCACGCACCCACACAGCGCAGTCCGGCTATTGAGAACTTGCCGTCAGCAGTTGTCTCGCCGACAGGCACCTTCAGCAGACGCTTAACCTCATCAAGCACCTTTTCGGCACCACGCACATAACACGCTGTTCCTGTGCATACCGAAATCGGGAACCTCCCGCGGGGAACCATTGTGAAAAACGAGTAGAAAGTCACTACACCGTATACTTTTGCTACAGAAACATTAAGTTCCCTGGCAACTACTTCCTGAACTTCAGCCGGCAGGTATCCAAAAATGCTTTGGGCCTTATGAAGCACATTTATAAGTTCACCTGCCTCGTTATTGAAAGATTTGCAAACTTCCTTCAATTGCCGAAGGTCATTTTCTTTGAGTCTTATTTTAATTGCTGACATTTATTCCTGTCCTCCTTTTTTTTAATTGAATTAGTTTTATTCTGCCTCCTTCACGTCCGGTTCAATACAAATTACACTTCCTCGGCGGAAATATTTTGTATGAAGAAGATGATGAGCCTTTTCCCCTAGTGGCTGACCAAGGAACTCCTCGTAGAGCTTTATGATTGAAGGATTTTCGTGTGATTTCCTCACCGGCTTGTCTTTATCCTCCTGGTAAATCGCTCTCTGCCTGGCTTTAAGTATTTCCGAATTGCCATGATGCAGCGGCTGTCCGCCTCCGCCAATGCAACCTCCGGGACAAGCCATTATCTCTATGGCATGAAATTCACTTTTTCCTGAACGGATGTCATCAAGAAGTTTTCTCGCATTACCCAGTCCGTGAGCAATACCAATCCGCAACGGAAACCCGTCAAAGTCAATTGTAGCCTCGCGTATCCCCTCCATTCCTCTGAGTTGTTCGAAATCAACTTTATCAAGCGTCTTTTTGGTGTGAAGCTCATAGGCGCTCCTAACGGCCGCTTCAATAACACCTCCGGTGGTACCAAAGATCACTGCTGCACCGGTTGATTCACCCATTGGCATGTCAAAATCCTGGTCGGGCAGTTTATTGAAATCAATATTAGCCCTTTTAATAAGGTTTGCAAGCTCTCTGGTCGACAAAGAGAAGTCAACATCGGGGTTACCGTTTGTAGCAAACTCCTCACGGGTACATTCATATTTCTTTGCAACACAAGGCATAATCGAAACTACAACCATATCTTTACGGTCGGTTTTGATCTTCTCGGCAAAGTATGTTTTTGCAATTGCTCCGAACATCTGTTGCGGAGATCTTGCAGTTGAAGGAATGTCAAGCATATCCGGAAAGTGATGCTCGAAAAAGCTCACCCACCCCGGGCAACATGATGTAAGAATAGGCAACTTTGCTGATTTGTCGCCTGCCAGAAACTTACCGAGTCTTGAGAGTATTTCTGCACCCTCTTCCATTATTGTCAGGTCGGCGGCAAAATCGGTATCAAAAACATAATCAAACTCAAGTTCACGCAAAGCTGCAACCATCTTGCCTGTAACCAGCGTACCCGCCTCCATGCCAAACTCCTCGCCGAGTGCCGCCCTTACTGCGGGTGCTGTCTGAACTACGACAGTCTTTGTCGGGTCAGCCAGTGCACGAAGAACCTGGTTGGTGTGATCCACCTCTGTCAAGGCAGCGGTAGGGCAAACAGCAACACACTGTCCGCAATAGGTACACTCACTATGATCAAGATTTCTTTCAAAAGCCGGAGCGACTACCGCCTCAAATCCACGGTTAATACCCGAAAGCACACCCACAGTCTGCACATCGTTGCACATTTTCTCACAACGGCGGCACATAATACACTTATCCATGTCCCTTATTATCGAAGGAGATGTATCGGGTTTATAAGTTGATTTTTCTCCCTCATAGGGAATTTCCCTGATTCCAAATTTGATGGCCATGCTTTGAAGGTCACATGTTCCCGATTTGGGACAGGTAAGACATTCAAAAGGATGGTCGGAAAGCATCAGTTCCATTACAGTACGGCGGGCATTCAGCACCCTTATACTATGTGTCTTAACCTCCATCCCGTCATGGCAGTCAGTTGCACAGGAAGGAGCAAGATTTCGGCGGCCTTCAACTTCGACAACACAAATACGGCAACCTCCGGGCTTATGTTCTATGCCCATATCGCCAAGATGCATGTAACAAAGAGTAGGTATTTCAACGCTGATCATTTTCGCAGCCTCAAGGATAGTTGTTCCCTGTTCTACCTCAATCAGCTTATTATCTATTTTGACTTTAAGTTTTTCCATTATTGTCCTTGAATTATTATGCTATTCTGATAGCGTTAAACTTACACTTGTCGAAGCAGGCTCCGCACTTGATACACAAGCTCTGATCTATCAGATGGATCTCCTTCCGCTCACCCGAAATACAGTTGACCGGGCAATTACGTGCACAAGCAGTACAACCGACACAGTTTTCCGGTATTACTTCATATGTAATAAGCTCCTTGCACTGACCTGCCGGGCATTTATGATCTTCAATATGGGCTATATACTCGGCCATGAAATTATCCATGGTAGAAAGAACCGGATTTGGAGATGTCTGACCGAGTCCGCAAAGGGAAGTATCCTTTATTACTTCACTCAGGTTCCTGAGTTTATCAAGATCGGCATGAGTGCCGTTACCTTTGCTTATCTTGTCGAGCAATTCATAAAGCCTCTTGTTTCCTATACGGCAGGGTGTACATTTTCCGCATGATTCTTCAACCGTAAAGTCAAGGTAAAATTTCGCAACGGAAACCATACAATCATCTTCATCCATAACAATCATACCGCCCGAACCCATCATCGATCCGCTGGCGAGGAGGTTATCAAAATCAATTGGTGTGTCAAGATGTTTCTCAGTCAGACATCCACCCGAAGGTCCTCCGGTCTGTACAGCCTTGAATTTTTTTCCGTCTTTTATTCCTCCCCCAATCTCGAAAATAACTTCACGAAGGGTGGTTCCCATAGGTACTTCAATAAGTCCCACGTTATTGATCTTCCCCGCAAGTGCAAATACCTTTGTACCTTTCGATTTTTCGGTACCGATAGAGGCAAACCATTTTGCTCCCTTATTGAAAATAACCGGTATGTTTGCAAAAGTCTCAACATTATTAACGTTGGTTGGTTTGCCAAGGTAACCCGATTGTGCCGGGAATGGCGGCTTGAATGTAGGCTCGCCCCTGTGTCCCTCCATTGAATGGATCAGGGCAGTTTCCTCACCGCAAACAAATGCACCGGCACCATATCTGATCTCTATATCAAAATTAAAACCTGTGCCCAGTATATCTTTGCCGAGCAAGCCATATTCACGAGCCTGGTTCAATGCGATTTTCAATCGTTCTATAGCAAGGGGATATTCAGCCCTTATGTAAACGAGTCCGTGATCAGCCCCGATACAATAACCATTTATTGCCATTGCCTCAATAACCGAATGAGGATCACCTTCGAGGATTGACCTGTCCATGAATGCCCCCGGGTCGCCCTCATCAGCATTACAAACCACATATTTCTGATCTGATTCTACCTTGCGTGCGATTCCCCACTTTACGCCTGTTGGAAAACCACCGCCTCCGCGCCCTCTAAGGCCTGAGTCAATCATCTCCTGAGTTGCGGTTTCAGGCGTCATTTCAGTCAGCACCTTTCCCAGCGCGGCATAGCCATCTGCAGCAAGATACTCATCAATATTCTCAGGATTAATAAATCCGCAGTTCCGCAATGCAATCCGGATCTGTTTTTTATAGAATCCCATATGCTTTGAGTCACTTACAGTCTCCTTTTTAACTGGATCCTTGTAAAGAAGACGCTTAACCTGACGCCCTTTAACAGCATGTTCCTCTATTATTTCGGCTGCATCGACAGGTTTTACCTCGGTATAAAATGTGTTGTCGGGAATCACCTTTACTATCGGCCCTTTTTCACAGAAACCAAAACAGCCTGTTGCGATTACCTGTACATCACCTGACAGAGCTTTAACGTCAACCTCCTGTTTAAGATTCTCAAGAAGCAGGTTACTCTCTGAAGCATGACAGCCGGTACCACCGCATACAAGGATGTGCATTTTGTATTTAGACATTTTTAAATTCCTCCTGAATAGTTATTTTAATCAATAGTTTCATAATTCACCGGAATGATGCCGTCAACCAGCTCACCCAGCTTAATATATTTTTCAATTATCTCGTCTGCTTTCTTCAGATCGACATAGCCGTAAACAACCGGGTCCTGACCGGGAAGTTTTACTTCAATTGTCGGTTCTGCATAACAATATCCCATGCATCCGGTCTGGGTAACCACAGCTTCAATATTGCGTTTTTCCAGGTTACCAACCATAAACTCCATTACTTCCTTTGCTCCTGATGCAATTCCACAGGTGGCCATGGCAACCTTTACCTGAACCAATCCCTCGGGATGTTCACTTTTCTCTCTTAAAGAAATATTAGACCGCAGTTGATCCTGCATTTTCTTCAGGTCTGCCAGTGATTTAACTTTTGTCATTTTGAAGTATTTTGTATGTTAAAAATATTTTTCTTTCCGGGGACACAAATGTATTTCAATTTAAATATATATAATATGATTTTTATTACTGTTTCACAGAGTATCTGAAAGATCAGCCAAATTCTCCTTTATCATCTCCTTCATATACCTTATAACTGCAGGCTCACTAAGTGGAACTTCCTCGAGAACTTCTTTAACTTCCCTTGTATCAAATACATATGATGATTTACCGATATTGTGACGATATTTAAAATCCAGTCCCGGATTAGCACCTGCAAGCATGCTTATTACACCTGCAATATCACCTGTTGGCGGGCAATCCATATGAGAACGACAAAATTTAGCAGTCAGCCGGGTGCCGGTTCCCGGTTCAGAAATTATCTCCAGACTACCGCCTGCCTGTTCAGCATTGTGCTTAAACAGAGGTATACCCATTCCAACCTTCCTTGTGGTCCTGCTTGTATAATACGGGTCAGAAACCCTTTCCACCACCTCCCTTGTCATTCCCCTTCCATTATCTTCTATTGCTATAATCAGTTCATCTTTCTCGGGTGATTCCATGATTTCAATATCAATACAAGATGCCCCGGCAGAAATAGAATTCTGTGCAATATCAAGAATATGAAGCGCAATTTCTTTCATGGGAAAATCACTTTTCTTCCTCCTTCATTGGCAAGAGCCATCCTGATTTCGGAAAAGCTTATTTCCTGTAATTGGAATACCGAAGGGGCAATTCCAATATCTTCAGGAAAATGAGCGTCAGAACTATGTAAAAATGTATAATCTTTAAGATATTGATTTGAACCGAGAAACTCCTCCTTGCTTATATGACGTGATAATTCAAGTGCGTCTGCCTTGAGACCGGACGGAACAAATCCAAGCTGGCTGATCAGGCTGTTGCGTGTCCGGTTTATATGTGCAGGGATAAACAATCCCCCGAGCATATGAACCATTTGCTCTATCTCTTCTACACTCTGATCTATTGCATTAAACAATAAATTCTCCTCTTCATGCAGTATTATTTCATTTTCATCGACTACCACCTGATGTCCGAAGCGCTGAGTATCATTGGGGAAAGGGATAATCTTTTCATCCAGATATTTCTGGAAATCAGTCAACTGATCATTATTCTCAAAGAATGCGAGGCAATGTGCTTCCTCCCTGCTGGTTACCTCGGCGCCTGTTAGTACGAATATCTTTTCTTCAATTCCAATCTTGCGCATCAGTGGGCCATGCTTTGTAGAATTATGGTCGCTTATCCCTATTATATCCAGTTTCATTTCCAGGGCACGTTTGATGATGTTGCGCGGACTCATCTCCAGGTCACCGCAGGGTGACAGGACTGAATGAATGTGTAAATCTGCCCTGAACTCTTTCATAGTTTTTATTTAATAAGGGCATGCAGTTTCCCTGCAAGCTCAAATGTCTGTAAAGTGCTGCCAAGAACCGGAATGTTTTCCTTGTTGCTCTGTGCTGCCATATCAGGATCAGGCTTAAGACCCTTGACCAGTATGACGGCTGCAAGATCCTTCAGCGATGATATCGCCATAACGTTTTTATGGGTCTGCAGAGTAATCCATACCATACCGTTATCAGCATTACCCATGACATCGCTTAACAGATCAGATACATATCCTCCGTCAACCTCATTATCAAGTCCCTTGTCGCCCGAAAACACCGTTAATTCAAGCTTTTTAACCAAATCGGCTACTTTCATGATGTAAATTATTAAAAATTTATAACTGAATAATTGAAATATCAACAATTTTTATCAAGCTTATCACTTCCCCATATCCCTTTCATTATGCTGAAGGACTCTTCGGCCGATAATATACCTTTCTTCTCAAAGATCCTCTGTACAAATACACACTGGTTGACCTTTGCATAACCCTGAACAATATCTTCGGCAAATGACTGACAATTAGGTGAACCGCATGCGCCACAATCGACGTCAGGAAGACACTTCCCGATTTCCTCAACCCTTTTCATTTTCTTCAGGGCCTCTGACATATCCTCATCGAGTTTAAGCATTGAACGTGGCTGTACCGGCTGCAAGGCGATCTTTAGCTTTAGCCTGCTTTTCTTGTGGAAAATGTCTGTGCTGCCACCTGGTATCTTTCTTTCACTCTCCGGCCCTGCCTTGGCTGCACGATTTTTTAACCGTTCAACAGTAAAGAAGCGGTTGGCAGTGGTCAGAACTCCCCCCGCACAGCTTTCATCACATGCCCGAAGCTCAAGGAAATCGATATCCTTCATTTCCTCATTTTCGAGCTGTTCAAGGAAATTTATTACATTGTGGATCTCATCAACCGCCATACTCCTTCCCTTCGCATGCGCCGATTCACCATTTGTAAGGCTCCAGAGTATCGACTTGTCTGACAACTCCCTTAATTCCGGCACGATACAAGAATCTCCTTTTCCCTGCTTTATTTTTGTATAAGCTTTGTTAAAGATGAAATTCATATTTATGACACCGGTAATGGGAGAATCTTTTTCACCTACCGGACTTTTTACTGCAGCTATTTTTGCAGCACAGGGGGTTATGTAGAAAATTCCGATATCATTTTTATCATGACCGTCTTCAATCAGTTGCTTCCTGAAATACAGTGCCGATACATCAAGTGGTGGTTTAAGATGGATAAGGTTGTCTACAAGAGCAGGGAATTTTACCTGAATCAGCCGGACTATCGCAGGACAAAAAGCTGATATCAAAGGCTTTGTTCCCCTGTGTTTCTCCATGTACTCCATCATTGCCTCATGCAGGATCTCTACCCCCTGCTCAACTTCATATACATGAGTAAAACCAAGTTCCATGAGTTCACTGTGGATCTGCCTGGTAGTAATGTTATCAGGAAATTGCCCGGTCAGAACAGCCGGAACCAGTGCCAATCTTATCTTGTACTCAAATATCCTGTTAAAGTCATCCTGTTCGACAATGATTGCACTTACCGGACATACCCTGTAGCAGAATCCACAATCTACACACCGGTTATCAATCAGAATGGCTTTGCCATCCTTCACACGTATAGCCTCCGTCGGGCATATATGCATACAGTGAGTGCAGCCTATGCAGACATCTTTACGAATCTTGAGTGCATGATGAAAATCTGGATTCTTCACGCCCATTTCCCTCCGGTTATATTAGTAATCATTTCTACTCTTGTTCCCTTACCCACCTCACTACTTATATTAAGATGATCAACATTTTTCTTAATATTAGGAAGCCCCATCCCAGCTCCGAAACCCATTTCCCTGACTTCCTGCGATGCTGTTGAGAAACCCTCCACCATAGCCTGATCTATATCGGGAATGCCCGGTCCTGAGTCTTCAAGTACCAGAACGATTCTCTCTTCATCAATCTCGACCTTCATTACCCCGCTATAGGCGTGGGCTACAATATTGACTTCAGCTTCATAAAGAGCAACAACCACCCTCTTGACAATTTGCAGATCGACATTCAGCTGCTTCAGTTTTTTTTTCACTTCACTTGAAGCATATCCAGCTTTTGAAAAATTCCCCCCTTCTATTTCATACTCAAATTGCATAATAAGGCAGTTAAATTAATAACTCTCCGGCTCTAATAAACCGGTTTCAGGCCTGACTGAAAAAGCAACCCGCTGGTGCGGAACATCGAGTATCTGCATTCGATAAGATCTATACCACTTTCCAGAGCAAGTTCAGCCATTTCAGGAGTGACCTTTTTGTTCCTTGCAAATATAATACAGTTTATATCAGCCATCTCTGCTGTCCTTATTGTTTGCAAGGTAGCAAGTCCTGTTATTAAAACCACATTATCATTTTTAAGTGTAAGCACATCACTCATCAGATCAGATGAGAAAGCCATATCAAACGATTTATCGTCGCTGTTTCCATTGGAAATTATCCTACCGTCAATTGTCTTTGCTATTTCTTGCAGCTTCATAATCAGGCTTGTTTATTACTTTCTTCTGTTATTAAATTAACAGTACAAAAATAATCACTCTAATTCTGATATGCAAGTTTTTTGTTAATTAATTAACACTGTTAATCAATTAACAGTTAATTTATACAGATTCTAATTTACAGAAAGATACGGACACCGGGAGTCAACAGATTTTTACCACCAGACAATTTCCACATCTAAATTTGTGATGCCTCCGGTGCTGTTAAGCAGCGAATGTATAATGTGCAATAATACAAGAACAGGTCTGACCAAAATGCGTTCCGTGCGAAGCCCCTTCAGGACGTTTTACTATGCCGCTTCGATAAGGGTTAAAAGACAGTAAATGCTAACCGCCTTGATTATGTATTTCATAATCACACTATTAATATGGACAAGCAACAGTCTCAGCTGTGCATTATCTGTAAGCCAGCCTGCCAATATAAATAAAAGGCAGGTGAACAAACTGTCAGAAAACCCTCCTGACTATTTCAACAATATTATCGGGCCGGCTCATTGTATAATAATGTATGGCCGGCACACCGGCTTTTTTAAGTTCGGCCGACTGGCTAATGGCCCAATCAATGCCCGCCTGGTAAACTTCTCCATCGGTTCTGCATGATCTGATAATCCTGAAAAGATCATCTGGAATAGTAACGCCAAAAACTTTCGGAAGTATTTCAAGGTGTTTTTTCAACGCAATTGGTTTCAATCCCGGTACAACAGGCACAGAAATTCCGATATCCCTGCAACGGGCCACAAATTCGTGAAATACCCGATTGTCAAAAAACATTTGGGTGACTATATATTCGGCTCCTGCATCAATTTTTTCTTTAAGATACAGCAAGTCACTCTCAAAGTCAGGAGCTTCGTAATGCTTTTCCGGATAACCTGCCACTCCCACTGAAAAGCTGGTATGGGCCGGATCGCTATAGTAAGATTCAAGATATACTCCACGGTTCATATCCTTTATCTGCCTTACAAGATCAACGGCATATGAATGTCCATCCTCATATGGCTTGAAAGCTCCGGTTTCCTTATCGCCGTCACCCCTTAACACGAGCAAATTATGAATGCCAAGAAAATCAAGATCAATAAGGGCTTCTTCAGTGTCACGTTTGGAGAAACCTCCGCAAATAATATGCGGCACCACATCAATTCCATATTTATGATGGATTGCAGCCGCCAGGCCTACAGTACCGGGTCTTTTCCGGAGGACCGTCTTTTTAATACTGCCATCGGCAAGTTTCGAAAAAACTGTTTCTTCCCTGTGATAGGTAATATTAATACAGGTAGGATTGAACTCTTTCAACTGATCTATAGTATGGTATACACTTTCTATACTACTGCCCCTTAATGGGGGAAGCAGTTCAAAGGATATTTTGGTTATACCATCATTAAAATTATCAATAACCTTCATTCGTTAATAAATATATATTTTTAAAGCTCAGTAATCTTGTTTTATCAATTCAGCCACTGAATACTGACTGAGTATTTATATTTTATGGCGCTCCGGACTGACAACAAAAATAGTTCTTTTGTCCGGCAATAAAGTGCCGGCCTTATACGAAAGATGATTAAAATGCTAAATTAACATCAAAATTATAAAACCATACGTGAAGGATGAAATATAACTTCTCCGGACCTGCCAAAATCCTTTTATGTCATTCAGATCCAGCTATCAGGAATCCGACAAGGTTCATGACAAGTATCCGGATATTTACCAAAAAAACCGGGGCAGCAGTAAAACTGCTAACCCGGCTTCAATCTTTTAATTCATGTCTTACCTGCGTCCTCAGGTCTTCACTGCTGCAAAACCCTCTTCCAGGTCGGCCTTGATATCATCAATATGCTCAATACCAACTGAAAGCCTGACCTGCCCGGGAATGACACCTGAAGAAGCCTGTTCATCAGCACTTAACTGCTGATGAGTGGTAGATGTCGGATGTATTATCAGTGTCTTTGCATCGCCTACATTAGCCAGGTGACTGATTAGCTTGAGATTGTTTATGAATTTATCTGCATCTTCTGCACTACCTTTTATCTTAAATGACAGCACTCCTCCAAAACCATTTTTAAGGTATCTCCTTGCTATATTATTATAGGGACTTGATTCAAGTCCGGGATAATTAACCTTCTCAACCTGCTGATGCTGTTCCAGCCATTTTGCTATCTCAAGGGCATTATCAACATGTCTTTGAACTCTCAAAGAAAGAGTTTCAAGTCCCTGAATAAGCAAAAATGCATTAAAAGGGCTTAGTGCCGCACCATAATCACGAAGTCCTTCCACACGTGCCCTGATAATAAAGGCTATGTTCCCAAATGGTCCGTCTGAACCAAATACTTCCCAGAATTTAAGGCCATGATAACCTTCAGATGGCTCTGTGAACTGAGGGAACTTGCCGTTTCCCCAGTTAAAATTACCGCCATCTACTATTACCCCGCCAATACTGGTGCCATGTCCTCCAATCCATTTGGTGGCCGATTCAACCACTATATTTGCGCCGTGTTCGAGCGGCCTGAAAAGGTAACCTGCAGCACCAAAGGTATTGTCGACGATCAATGGTATATTGTGCTTTTGTGCGATTCTGGCAATTGCCTCGAAATCGGGAACATTAAATTCGGGATTTCCAATTGTTTCAAGATATATCGCCTTCGTTTTATCGTCTATTGCTTTTTCAAAATCTCCGGGATCATTTCCTCCGACAAATTTCACTCCTATTCCCAAACGCTTGAACTGAACTTTGAACTGATTATAGGTTCCACCGTAAAGGAATGAGGTTGACACCAGGTTATCACCAGCCTGTAAAATATTTGTCAGCGCAATAAACTGTGCAGCCTGACCTGATGCTGTCGCCAGTGCGGCAACACCACCTTCCAGTGCAGCAATCCGCTTTTCAAAAACATCAGTAGTAGGATTCATTATCCTGGTATAGATATTGCCAAACTCTTTCAGGCCAAAAAGATTGGCCGCATGTTCAGCATCCTTGAAAACATAGGAAGTCGTTTGATATATAGGTACTGCCCTTGCGCCTGTTGTTGGATCTGCTTCCTGACCTGCATGTAATTGCAGGGTTTCAAATGAGTAAGTTTTATTGTTTTCCATGATTGTTTTTTTTTTTAAAGTACGAATGATGTAAGATCTGAATGCTGATGTGAGCCTGCTCCGGGGCACTCAGGGAAAAAATATGTATGAGTGGCTTTAACAGCCCTGTCGCAATCACTTTCCAATACGACAAAATAAACTGCAGCGGTGGAAGCACCTGCAGCTATGATCTCGATGTTTATGTTTTCTGCCGCAACAGCCTGAAAAGCCTTGGCCGCAATACCCCTTTTCTTTGTTATGCCTTCACCAACCAGGGCAACCAGGGCAATATCTGAAATAGTCTCCACTTCACTGATAAGTAAAGGAGCTCCGGATTTGATTGCCCTGGATGCTCTTTTCAGGTCATTGGCATTTAGCAGGAAACATATGGCTGTTTGTGATGTAAAAACTGAAGAAATATTTACCCCTGCATTATCCATTATACCTGCAGCCTGGGCCAGGACACCCGGTTTATTGCCGACCCCCGGGCCTTTTAATTTCAAAACTGAAAAGTTTCTGCTGTAGGTAATGCTCTTGGGACCCGGTGTATCTTCGCCACCATACTGTCCTATTATGGTTCCCGGAATATTTGAAGGTGCTGTAATATCAAAAACCCTGACAGGGATGTTCTTTGGCTGCAATGGTTCAACGGTACGGGGATGAAGGATCTTTGCACCAAAATAAGAAAGCTCTGCTGCCTCGCTGTAAGAGAGAAATTCAATTGTCTGAGAGTCTTTTACAACCTTTGGATCTCCTGTCTGAAAGCCGCTTACATCTTTCCAGACATCAAGACTGTCTGCATCGAGCAAATTCGCAAGAGCGGCAGCAGAATAATCAGTTCCTCCTCTTCCCAGCAAGGTAGTCTTACCTTCCTGAGATATTCCGTAAAAACCCGGGACTACATAGAACTGATTCTCCTTAAAATATCCCTTGATCTTTTTTGAAGATTCCCTGAGAAGAATGCTGGCTCCTCCGAATTCCCCATCGGTAATCAAACCGAAATTTTCCGGCAGACTAAGTGAGACATTATGGTTCTTTGACCGAAGAACTGCTGTAAAAATCACGGCACTGATCCTCTCACCAAAACTTAATATTGAATCATTGATTGTGGGAGGCAATTCACCAATTGCATGAACCCCCTTAAAGAGAAGGGCCAGTTTATCAAGTAACTCCTGAATTTCCCTGTTAGCCTGTTCAACCTGGCTCTGATCATCAATATTAACGCGTATCTGCTCAAAACATGTTGCCGAAAATTCCTCAATGAAAATTGCGGGGAAATTTCCTGAATCAGATGCCTGCAATGCAGCCTGTTTCAAATGGTCTGTAACCTTGAAAAAGGCAGAAACTACAATAATACAAGGGGTATCATAATTCCTGATTATTTCTGCACAGCGGCTGAAGTCTGTTGCATTCTGCAGGTTTGAACCTCCGAACTTAACTATCCTGTAAGACATGATTAATCATTATTTAAAAGAAGTTTGTATTAGATTTAGTATATACCCCCACGACCGGTTACCTTGACCGGAATGAAGAAGCCTCACATATAGGAGGGATTATCAATGCATGCTGCGCATGCCGCGCATCAACATGTGCATGGGTATAAGCAAAGGAAAGGCAGGAATGAAAACGAATGCGGGAAAGACCGGAGCTGGCTGACCGGATTCCTGGTTTTTAAAGTTCAATCTGTTATTATTCTTCATGTGTAAACCGGTTTTGAGTTTATAATCCCCTTGGGGCAGGTTTTAGCACCTTTTCTCTGGTAAGAGGGTTGCTAGAGCTTCATTGAGCCTGTTCTCTCTGCTCTTCTTTATAAATCAAACCCTTTTGTGGACGGGTATTGAATTTTACTATTGCAAAAATAACTGTTTTTGTTAAAGAAAAAAGCTTTTAATTGAATTAATCTTATTTAATATTGCCTGGAATACCCTCATCCAATTAAATACGGTTATCTCCGTAATTCAATTCTTGATTTACCGATTATAAACAAATTACCTGAATTAGTGTTCAAATGCCGGGCCATATTAAATATTTTTTTCTGACTTTTAATGAATTTGTCATCTAAGCCTGTGGTCAGCTAACCAATAAGGGAAAATCTGGCAATTAAGGAAACCAGGCCATGTAAAGGCAGTTCTTATAAATGGTGCCAGTTACTTTTCTGAAATAATAATCAATTCATAGTAACAGCTAAGGGGTAAAAGTAGTTACTGCCTCATGTTCCGGGAATCCCTTAAGAATGCTTCCACCCGATAAATATACGGAACCTGCTGTATCCCGAAGGTTATAGTTCAGGGTCATCGACTCGGCATATGCACCACATGAATGGATCTGAAGAAAATCGCCCCGGGTTGTTTCCGGAAGTTCAATATCCTTTGCAAAAACATCAGAAGACTCACAAACCGGACCTACTACATCATATTTCTCAGTTGGACCTGAACTGCTTATACTTGTAATTTTGTGCTTTGCCTGGTAAAGGGAAGGCCTCATAAGCTCTGTCATACCAGCATCGGCAATTATAAATTTCTTTCCAATACCCTGTTTTGTATAAAGTACCTTTGTTACAATTCTGCCACTCTGCCCCACCAGGCTTCTGCCAAGCTCAAAATGGATGCTGGTTTCTTCCGGAACATTGAGGTTTTCAGAAAAAACAGTAAAGAAAGAATTAAAGTCAGGAATCGGATTTCCCTCAGGATTAGTGTAATCAATGCCGAATCCACCACCAAGGTTCAGAATATGTCCACCGTAACCTTTAATATTAAACTCTTCCCATATATGGTTTACCCTTGCACAAAGTCTCCTGAATGGCTCAAGTGTAGTAATTTGCGAACCAATATGAAAATGCAGTCCCATAAACTCAATATTAGGCGACTTGTCGCATATATCGAGTGCGGTCCTGAGATGTGGCAGACTAATGCCAAACTTGTTCTCATCCATGCCGGTTGCAATATAATGGTGTGTCGCGGCATCTACAGACGGATTCACCCTGAGTGCAATTCGGGCTACTCTACCGGTGAGCCTGGCAAGATCAGAGATAACCTCCACCTCTTCAACAGATTCGCAATTAATACAGAATATCTCCTCTTCAAGAGCAAGGACTATATCAGCATCAGATTTGCCTACACCGGCAAAGACTATCCCCTTGGCCGGGAACCCTGATTCAAGAGCTTTTCGAATCTCATTGCCACTCACACAATCGACTCCAAAGCCGTAATCTCTGATTCTTGAAGAAATAACGGAATTATGGTTTGCTTTAATTGCATAGTGAATGGTATAATTATGCATTGCAGCAGCCTGTGATGCACTGGAAAGCGTGTCATCCAGCAAATCAAGGTCGTAAAGATAAAAAGGTGTTTTTATACCTGTGAAATCAACCATGGATCATTGATTTTTGTCTGATTACTGAACAGAAAATTATTTAATGAGCGAAGAACCTCTATCCTCTGCTCTTCAGGAACAACAATACTGATATTATTCCTGCTTCCTCCGAATGAGATCATTTTAACATTGAAATGCCTCAATGAATCAAGTATTCTCACCGCCCGGTCCTGATGCTGCTCCAGTATATCACCAACAACGCAGACTATAGCCTGACCGGCTTCAGCCGATACTGCTCCCAGGCTCCCAAGTTCATTTTCAATCTCTGCAAGATGACGTGGATTGTCAATTGTTACGGATACTGATATTTCAGATGTTGTTATAACATCAATGGGCGTCTTATATTTTTCAAAGATGGCGAATATCCTGCTCAAAAAACCATATGCATTTAACATCCTGTCTGACCTGATCCTGATGACAGTTATACCCTCCTTCGCCGCAACAGCTGTAATACCTTTTTTCTCAATATCAGAACGGATTGTAGTACCGGCTGCAACAGGATCAAGCGTATTTTTAAGCTTGATTGTAATATTATTATTACTGGCAGGCCAGACACATGAAGGATGTAATATCTTTGCCCCGAAATATGCCAACTCTGCTGCTTCATCAAATGACATTTCCCTGATGGGGAAAGTATTATCAACAATTCTGGGGTCGTTATTCCTTACACCGTCAATATCGGTCCATATTTCTATAGAATCAGCCATCAGAGCAGCTCCTGCCAGTGTGGCAGTGTAGTCGCTCCCGCCTCTTTTCAGGTTGCTGGTATTCCCGGCCTGATCGAGGCAAATATACCCCTGGGTCAGAAACCTGCCAACCGGAGCTTCTCCAATAATCCCCTGTAATCTTTGAGTTATATCGCTTATTGACGGCTCATCATCAGAACCGGTACTCATGAAGTCGAGGGCATTTAGCCATGTGATGGCAATTTCCTGAGAATTCATATAAAGCGCAAACAATTCAGATGTAATTATCTCACCCTGAGCCAGCAACCAGTTCTCTTCATGAATACTGTAATCACGCCTGATCCGGCTTTGAATTATATTAAAGCGATCATGAATTGAACTTTGCGCAATTGCGAGCGATTCGGCATCATCAAAAAGGCTGATGCTTGTCTGCATAAAATGATCCCTTAGTTTCTCAAGCAGCATCACTGCCCTGTCATCTCCACATTTCCATGAATCAGACGCATCTACAAGAGTATTTGTCACACCGCTCATGGCGGAAACTACAACAAAACAATTGCTGTTTTTTTCTATTAACCGGGCAACCTGTCTTATTCTCTCTGCATTACCAAGAGAAGTCCCCCCAAATTTCATTACAATCATAAACTGATAATTTTTAAACACAAAGTAAGCAAAGCTGGCTGGAACAATAAAACTTTTAACACCATTTCAACATTTTTATAACTTTATGTTTATTTTTTAACAAAGTGGGCTATATACCTGCTAATAGCACTTTAACAATATGACATGTAATATGATAGTTGTGATTTTGTTGATATTAACCGGACACAAATACAGGAAAATAACTAATCATTTATTTCGGCAATCAATTCATTGCCAACAAACTCAAATTCATTTCCATTAACGGGAGCTGAGAGATATACTGCATCTCCGGTCTCAAGGCCCTTTTCAATTATGATAAAGTTGTCATTTGAAGCCCCGGTTACAACAATTTGTTTTGTCCGGTCATATTTATATACATATGGTATACCCTCTTCTTCATGAACTGCGGCAAAGGGAACAAAGTGAACATCACTGTATGAACCAGCTACAATAACATTGCTTGTTGTCATCGCAGGACGCAGCAGGCCATCAACCTGATCTACCAGGATAAGAACCTCAAAGACTTTCGCATCTGTGTTTGGCATCTCCTGTCCAACATTGGATACTTCAATAACTGAACCGGTGTAACTCCTGTCATGAAAAGCGTCCATTCCAATTCGCACCGGCTGACCAACACGAACCCTGGTTACATCAATTTCACTGACGTATGCCCTTGATACCAGAGTGGAAAGGTCAGGCATCACAGCAACTGTGAGATCTCTGGAATGAATTGTCGATCCTACTTTTCTTTTTTCGCCATTCCATTCGCGATGATAAATAATCATGCCCGATTCAGGGGCATTAATGACAAATTTATCAAGTAAATCACTCATGGCCTGGAATTGTCGCTGAGTTCTTTGCAGTTCGAGACTTGCTTCGATCAATACTTCATCTGCCTCCTTTTGAAGCAGTACGTAATTTTCCCTGGCCTGTTCCAGTGCAAGCTCTGCTCTCTGGATATTAATTTCAGCCTGCCGGATGGTTGCAGGGGGTTCATAAGCAGATTGCTCTAAAATCAACCTGCTTTCTTCAACTTCATGCTCAAGATTTATCAGTTCGTCACGCAATGAACGCATGGAGATGGTAGTATCAAGCTGTGCAGCATTATAATTGGACTCTTCACTAAGCATATTATCTTCAAGGTCCCTTAATGAAAGTTCAGCCTCCGTCCTGTCGAGAGTGGCTATCCAGTCGCCAGCTTCAACTATAGTTCCTTCAGCAACCATATCAAGAATAGGCACATTTCGAAGCCGTATGTTACGGCTTTGTAATTCCAGCGGACCTTGTATCATAATTGAGTTTTCAGCTTCGAGCTCACCGGTAACTGTCACAAGTATTTCGAATTGTCCCTTTTGTACTTCATATGAAGGCTGATCAATAGCAGCCTTGCCGGGAATTATCAGAATCACCAGTATAATTACAAGAATGGCTGCGAAACCTGCCGAAATGTATTTTATGTATTGTTTCATCTTTATCAGAAAATTAATTAAATAAAAAAAGTAATTATGGTTGGCAGCAAATTCATCATCAATATTTCAATGCCGGTGGTTCAAATATGCTCATGCATTTTTTGATTACCACGCACCTTATTTTACTAAAAACTGAGATTCTTTTTCTGAATTTTAAGGATATAATGGTGAAAATATTAATTATCTACATATTAATATACTTATACACACTAACGATTTAAAGGGGCTTTTGTTGCCAGGAGAAGCGCGTATTATATTTTGTTAACAGTGTGAACCACCTGCTGTACTTGTGCCTTCTGGCAATGGATTAGGGAAAGTTCATTGACAAGATTGAATAAAACTGCATTGGGACAGGTTTCCTGTAAGTTCATAACAGGTCTCCTACATGGTAAAAATTAACAGGAATGTGACGGCAGGAACCGATAAAAATTCCGGAATCATTGAAGTCTCTGCGCTCTTATGTTTTTATAAAGCTCCCAGTCAAAACTTTCTAGAAATTGATAGGCTTTAGTGGCCCCCAGAACGAATAGTCCGACCTGCTTTTCCCGCGACATTTTGAAATCAAGCCAGTTATACTTATCGTCAGCATTAATATAACAAATAAGGTTATTGTAGTCAGGATTTTTGCGAATAAAATCGTAATCATGTAATTGCCTCATAGTACCTACCATGGCACCGATCATCCCTCCTATCTGATCTGTGTTACTGTAATTTCCACGCCATGTACTGAGCCTTACTCCAAAAGTAGGCTTTCTGGGAACTCTGTTTATAATGTGAAATGCATTAATAGGAAAATTTGAAAGCAAACCACCATCGACAAAACGCACCAAATCAGGAATTTTACCATAGTATCCGGTATGTCTTCGCCATGAAGTCTCATGCTTAAGGAGAAAGGGGTCCTCTATTTTTCCAGCATTTGGTATATCCTTTATTTCCAGGGGACAAAAGAAAAATGGAATCGACATTGAGGCTCTTACAAATTTAGCCGGGGAAACACTTCCGGGATCATGCCAGTAGAGGCCTGCCATTTCAGGAAAAACAATCTTGCTCTTGGTAGTGATGTCGGCAGCAATAATCTGAATTTCCGGCAAACGCGATATTTCTTTATAACTATCAGAACGGTCAAAGAGTGTGGGAACCTGTTCCCTGAATCTTGTCAGGTCATTTAAAGTATTTATATTACGTCCTGAAAGTGTTTCTGTTAACCATTGCTCAAAAGAATTTCCCGGATTAAATCCAAGACATTTTTTCAGTGTCCTCCATATTAAAAAGGAGTTAATAATTATATAAAACTTCAGGAATGGGTGGTTGCTGATGTATCGGTGAAACAGCTTATTAATCCGTGAATTCCCGTCAACAAAATCAGAAAGGTCCTTCCTGCTTAATATATCCAGTATTATTTCAGAAACCGGCTCTCCGATCCTTCCGGTTCCTGCCATCATAATCGTATTTATTGCTCCGGCAGAGGTACCTGCCAGACTGAAAAACCTTATCCCTGCTTTCTCCAGAATATAGGTATATCCACACAGGGCAATACCCAGCATTCCTCCTCCCTCCTGTACAAGATCAACATATTGGTTACCGGCCTGGTCAACTATGTCAGTATATTGCTTTTTATCAATCCCTTTTTCTTTAATACCGTTAACTAATTTCAGGATTTCCGGATTTGTAATAAACTTATCCATCCATAAACTATTAATGTAATTTGAATCAGTCAGGCTAAACAATCCTACATTCCGAGATATTTCATAAGGTGATATACCAGAAATGCAGGCCATACCAATGCTTTAACAAACCCAATTATTCCCGTTAAAAAGCTGGTAGCCTGACCAATAAAAAAAACTGCAGCACCTATGAAACCCAGTCCATACACTGCACCGGCAGGGCCGCTGCCATGATAATCTCTTGCCATAATGTTTTCTTTTTTAGAATTTTGTAAACGAGATTTAAGAATGAAATATAATATTACAATAATTAACAGAAAAAAACTATAGCCGGTAACCCGGCAGACATCTTATAATAATTTCAAGCAATTACTTCGTATTTAATATGTGTCCGCTTTCGGCAACTATCCACATCGTCATCCCGGTTGACTATTCATTCCAGAGATCAGGAATTGCCCCATGTCCGCGCGCCCGAACAGGTTCCTGAAAGGTAGGATCCAATGAGCCCGAATGGATTTCAAAAAGTCTTTTTGCAGTTTCCGACATAGCCTCAACCTGGTATTTGTATGGCCTGTCAGTAACATCAATAAGTCCGCAATTATAGTTCTCGCCATCATAGCTGCGGCCTGTAAGATCCTGATCGGCCCACTGGAAATAAGCAGTACCAATAAGTCCGGGATGAGCATAAGCTTTTTCAGTGTAGTACCTGTAAGCAACGCCCCTCTCCATCTGGGAATTGACCTGCCATAAGGCTTGCGCCATGCCCCTGTCGACAGTTCCAAAATGATACTCTCCGATAATCATTGGCAGGCCTGTTCCTTCCATCAGCCTGTCCATCATCTCTTGTGGCGGGTAGAGATCGTAGCAGTTAAAACTGAAAACATCAAAATTATCTTTGCATATATCAAGAATCTCCTTGCCAGGTACATGGCCAAAACGCATTCCCAGATTCAGATGTCCCGGACTGTGCCGTTTAAGTGAAGAGTTCACTGTTTCAAGGAAGATCCGAAAGGTGTTGTAAATAAAATACTCTCTTCTTTCCGGCGTATCGCCATCAGCAAGGAATTGAACCAGTTCCTTTTTAACGGGTTTATCATCATCCTCAGCAAGTATCATATCACAAAGCCTCTGTTCATGGCCCAGCCATGCTGGTTCATTGGCAATAAAGTAGCCTATCAGCCACGGATTGTCACTGTTAGGTTCAACAAACCTTCTGATCGATTCATCTATCACTTCGGCATAATCAGGTGCATACACATCAGAAAGTCCCATTAATCCACCCTCCAGCCTGAGATCCCTCAGCTGAAGCAGAAAAGCCTTCCGGTTTAGATTCATCACTTCTGAACTTGACCAGTTTGCGATGGTGTTTAAACCCCATCTTTCCATACGGTTGAAAATATTGTCGATAGATTTTTCACGATAATCCTCACCATATCTTCTGTACAGGTTCCATGTCCCGAATGAAGCAACATCAGGCCTTTCAGGGTTAAAGCCTTTGCCTTCCGGCGGAAGTTCCCTGTACAGGTTTTCCCGCTTATCAATTCTGACGGCCTGGCCACCACCGCCGGGACTAACACAATCAACTCCTACAGACAGGAAGAGATAACCTTCAGGATCGACAAACCACCAGCGCCCGTCAATTAATTCAGTCCGGAAAAATCCGGTACCCTCATCAATTCGTGCATTCAGAAATCCACCAAACTCAGAGTAATTGTAATCATCCGGAACCTGGTTATCTTCGGCCTCCCATTCTTCTTTAAGCTGCTCCAGTGAATAGACCTTATCTTCCCAGTCACCGAGATTCCATTGTCCAAATTCATCAACAACAGGTTCTTCACCCAGGTACAGATCGCCAGGATCTTCTTTTGACAAGGATACAGAACGTATTTTAATTTTGGGATCACCAACAGGAACTCTCATCCGGAAACCAATGGAATCTATGCCCCTGAGTGGTCCGCGCTGTCCTCCAAGGTTGATCCATCCAGTATGCCTTGGCTGGTTATAGGTTCCCGCAAGATCATGCCATGCCCCGGGTAACTCCCTGAAAAATCGTAAAGGTATAGCAAGTCTGTTCCATCCGTTTGGTGTATAACTCATTACGCGCAACTCATTGTAACCTGTTTCTGTAGTAAATCCTACATGGAAACGCTGCGGAGTAGTGACCATAAACTCAATAATCACATATTCAAAATCATCCCAGTCAGCCGGCAATCCCGGAGATATATCATTCAGGGCAAATTTCCTGCCTGAAACTTCATGATTACTGTCGAACTTAACCTCGACATAATCACTGTTACATGAATAAATACCGGCTATCATGAACAAAACCAGAACCAGCCCTGGTAATTTGGAAATTGTCTTAATCATTTTATTACTTGTTAATTATATCAATGGTTCGTTAAACTTTAACATAGAAATCTGAATTCAGTGTCAAAATAATCTGGTAAAGTCTTTGACAGTATGCAACTTAATAAATTAACTACAATCTGGTGGTATATCATACCGAAGTATGTTTTTCATACTATAAGTTGCTTATAAGAAAATCTACTTCACTGAACGACACTGTTACAGGAAAAGGGGTCAGGGTATTGCGGGGATCCCCTCAACTATTATCATCCGGGTCTTTGCTGCCCTCTGTCTGATAAGTCTTGCCTCAGTGTATTCAGGCGAACTCCACCACTCTTTTGCCCTTTCAACAGATGGAAATTCCAGTATTACAAGCCTTCCGGGTTCCTGGTCTCCTTCTAAAGTCACAATCTCTCCGCCACGTGCGAGGAATTTTCCGCCATAGGCGGCTACGGTAGCTGGAGTAAGCTTTTTGTAACCCTCATATTCAACAGGATCAGTAATATCGACTTCTACTATAATAAATGCAGCCATAATTCGTTTTTTTGTTAAAAGTACATAAACTCTTCAAGGATCAAAATTATCAGGTAATATTCATATTATATTACTGGTTGATTATACGAGTACAGCAGGAATTATCCCTGTTGTATTCCTTGGAAATTATACTAATTAAATCAAGACAACTGTAAACTTTGCAAATGAGTAATCCAGCCATAAGACTACTAAGCATTTTACTTATAATGTTCTCTTTAGGAAATACGTCGGCAGAAGATGCGTATGATATGAAGGAAATTATTGAGGAAATCAATAAAGACGACAGAACAGATTTTTACTCCTGGTTCTACGAAGGATTAAAATGTGATGTAGAAAAACCTTCTCCTGAAGCATTAAAAAGGGCTCTTACCGGCTTTTTTAATCTTAAAAGCAATAATTCAGTCAAAACAAATTTGCTTACTATAATTGATTTCTCTCTTTCATCCAATATGGAAAGAATGTGGATTGTCGATATGAATAATAAACAGGTAATTCACAGCTCTCTTGTAGCTCACGGACGTAACAGCGGTCAGGAATTTGCAGAAAAGTTTTCAAATATTTCCGGTTCATATCAAAGCAGCCTGGGATTTTACATTACAGATGCTGTATATCAGGGCAAACATGGTATGTCACTTCGGTTGGATGGTGCAGAGCCCGGAATAAATGACAATGCCAGACAAAGGGCAGTCGTCATGCACAGCGCCGATTATGTAAGTAATGACTTTATCAGGAAGAACGGACGCCTGGGAAGGAGCTATGGTTGCCCCTCGATACCCCTGGAAAATCATGAGGAAATTATTACATTATTGTCAGGCGGATCTTGTCTCTATATCCATTTTCCTTGTGTAAACTATGAGGCAAATTCAGTATTGCTTCAAGACGATTCTGCCCTTCCGGGGATTCAGCTTTTTTTAAGCGATCCGCTACTAACTTTTAGTTTTCCAAACTAAAATCTCCCTGACTTCTTTCCCCGTTAAGGGCATTAAGTAACTTCTCATCAAGATCATAGATATCCTCCCTGAAGTAGACAACACCATCATCATCTGCACGGGCCGTGAGATAAATCACATGTACATCAATAGGATCTTCTAATGCTACTTCATGTTCATCCTCTTCGCCAAAAGTATCATAAACCTTGTCCATATCCCAGTCAGGGATATCCTGCAAAAAATAATCCAGTAAGTCGAACGGTTGACCTATCCTTATACAACCAGAGCTTAGGTTACGGCCTTCTTCATCGAAAAGTATTTCATGGGGAGAGTCATGTATGTAGATATGATATGGATTGGGAAACATAAATTTAACCCGTCCCATCTCAGTCTCCGGCCCAGGCTCTTGCACCACCTGGTATGGTATCTCAGGGTCCTCATCGTTTTCAACCCTTTCCGCTGCTCCATCCCAGTCGACGCTGTCAGGATCAACTTTTTCTTGCTCATCGTCAAGTAACACAATATCCCTTTCATCAAGATAGGCTGTATCGTTGGCGGCCCCCGGAACTATGTCCCCGGCAAATATACCAGGCGGTATATACCACCGGGGATTGACCACTAAGTAGGTCATTGTCTCGCTTAAAACAGGTGTAGGCCTGTCTGAACGGCCAACGATAACATCAGAAACTAGAACCGGCTTGTTATCATCAAAAACGGTAAGCTCATAAGCGGTTATGTCAACTTCTATATACCGGTCGCCGAAATCTTCAGTCAGCCATCTCCATCGTTCAAGATTAGCCCTGATAACTTCGATCCTTTCTTCAACCGGGATATTCATTATTTCAAGTGTACTCCCCCCAACTATTCCATCAACAATAATTCCGTTCCTTTCCTGAAAGAGAACAACATGCTCGTGCAGGGTTTCATCAAAATAATTTTCTCTTCCTTCTTCAAAATGAATTTCTCCCTGGGTAACTCCCAGCCTCCTCCTTACAGCAGAAACGCCCGGGTGCTCCGTCTCTTTCGACAGAGACGGTATATCTCCGGGAATTTCCCAGCCGCCACCTTCTTTTATCTGCCGGAATTCAACCAGTGCATTCTGCAGATTGACATATTCACGGTGCCCTGGTGCAAGACCCTCAAGGCTTTCTTTTACTTTTTTACCGGTTAAAGCCACCCTAAGAATCTCTAAAGGATCAGTTTCCATCTTTCTTCGCTGGCCTGCCCACTGAAAATCTTCATCCTCTAATATTTCCGGATCTGCCTTCCCAATGGAAAGATGTACTGCTAACGTAACATAAGCATCGGTCAACAGACTATCTAGCATTTCCGTTGTTGTTACATCAAGCACTATGCGGCCTTCCCGTTCCAAAAGATCTTTTATTTCCTGAAAATTATAATCTTCAGGATCAAGTCCGTGCTCTATAGAATTCTCAATAAACGAAAGCAGCTCATCAATGTTATCCTTATCTTCCCATCTTAGTCTGCCGGGTCCACCTGAGTCGTCCTGATAGGTTGCCTTTTCCGGATCAGCAACTCTTTCATGTCCGGGTAACAGGGTATCAGGAATGGAATACGCGTAATTCCTGTTATTGTATGCTAAATATTGATCGGCAGTATTTTGATTTTCAGAATTTCCGTTTGAATTGAATGCAAATAAAGTTAATATCGGAAATAATAAAGTATATATACGAATGTATGTTATATGTGGCATTGATCATCTTTTTATTGTTTTTGCAAAAATGCATACAAAGTTAGTAATCAATATATTAAAAAAAGGTAACAGACTACAAAAATTATTTTCAAATTAGAATGGTGTTTCGGGAAATGTTCAGAAAACATATTTCATATATTTCAAATCCATTTTATCGCATTGTTATTTCGTTAAACGCTTAACAAAGGATATTAATCGCTGGTTCAGCGGCATAGCATTGAAAATAATTTTAAGTTAATTGATCCCTGGAAAGCAAAAAATAAAATTTAGTTTCTATGTTAGGTCTATAATTCAATGACAAATCCTTACCTATTGACCATTCACAGCGCACCACTAAAAAAGCCATCAGGAAATCCTGATGGCTCTCAAATATTATAAGACCATTAATTTACAGAGAATAACCGGGCCTGTACTGCCTGTGATAGAACTTCTCAGCTTCAGGATCATTTACAAAATACTGAGCTGCCGGATCCCATTTCACAGGTCTTCCCAGCTCATTGGCAATATTACCCAGAATACATGTGGTACCTGTCCTGTGGCCTATTTCAACCGGAACGACAGGATCTGTGCGGTCTCTCATTGAGGTAATAAAGTTTTCGAGATGAGGAACACCTGTCTCATAGGGAACACCTTCATCTGCCTTCTGCTCATCACTTGGCCTCAGTGAATCATCTGATGCATTATAATAACCTCTGGCAACTTCAACCCATCCGTTTTCACCCCAGAATTTAATTCCCCTGGAATTTTTATCATCATATGGCTGGTTGGTTACAGGAACACCATTTGCATACATGTAAGTCAGATATTCCGCTCCGTTATGTCCCGGGGGAATGATCTCTACAGGCCCGCCATCGTCAGTACCCAGTCCCCACTGAGCAATATCGAAATTATGAGCACCCCAGTCAGTTATAAATCCGCCGCCTGTTTCCTTGAAATACCGCCATTCTGCCCAGCCTCTTTCATTCTGAACAGGGTCAAGTGAGATAGCAGGAGCAAGTCTCTCATTATAATGAACATAAGGATTGGGCCCAAGCCACATTTCCCAGTCCAGGTCACCAGGTAAGGCCATCTCCGGAAGATCATAAGGACTGGGGAAATCACCAACATAGGCATAAATTTTTTCTAGTTTGCCCAGTTTTCCCTCACGTGCCAGTCTGGCTGCATGGTAGAAATTAAAATCAGATCTCTGCTGGCTGCCAACTGCCAGTATCCGGTTATTATTCCTCACAGCATTTACCACTTCAATTCCCTCTTTAATTGTCCATGTAAGCGGTTTTTCCAGATATACATCTTTTCCGGCATTGCAGGCATCAATTGCATTCAAGGCATGCCAGTGGTCTGGTGTTGCTATAACAACTGCATCAATATCCTGTCTGTCAAGAAGTTCCTTGTAATTCTTGTAAGTCGTTACATCAACATCAATGTCATTGTCGGAATAGTGCTTGTTAAGTCTTTGTTCAAAACGTGTGCACTTAATGCCGTATACATCAGCACCCGCTACAATCTGAACACCGGGAATAGTAAGAAAACCATTCATCAGTCCCATAGCCTGCTGGCCCAGTCCGATAAATCCAAGCCTGATAGTGTCATTGGCTGAAGCAGTGGCGCAACTTTTAATCAGCGGCAGGACAGAAAGTCCGACTGCTCCGATAATAGAGGTCTGAAGAAATCCTCTCCTTGAAATAATTTTCATAGTTAATTAGGTTTTTTGCATTATTTTGGTTTCGGTCTTTGAATTATTTTACAAGTATACAAAATTTTTAGTATCCCCAGTTCTGTTTTAGTTTAGGATTCCTGTCAATTACTGCCTGAGGCACCGGATTAAAGTATTGCTTTTGATGAAAAACATGGGGGTGATGAGTTAATGGAGTTACGGTATATACCCAGTCGCCGCTGTTATCTTCAGGTATAGAATTTCTGATCACCATGGAATGCAGTGGCTTATTCATAACTTCCATCGCTATTTTCCACCTCCATATATCATAAAGCCTTTTACCTTCATAGTGCAATTCAACCCGGCGTTCCCGTCGTATTTCATGACGCATCTCTTCCTGGCTCAATCCTTCAGGCAATGGAGGTAAATTGGTGCTTTCACGTGCCCTGATATAATTGATCATCTCATATACAGTTGCATCAGGCCCTGCACTTTCATTACGGGCTTCAGCATAATTAAGAAGCACCTCACCGTAACGGTAGTATACATGATTCTGGCCACTTAGTCCTCCTCCACGGGGATTAAAATAATCAAGTCTTTTCTTCAAATAGTATCCCGTATTTCCGACATCATCGCCACCAAAGTCAATTTCATTTCTTGAAGGATTTACCCGGTCTATACGGGTATAAATAGTATCGGGTCCGTCCATCCAGGCCATATAGTATGGTGCACCGTCATAAACAATAAAGTTGTAGAATCTCTGCTCACGGTCCACATAAGGATTTTGCGGGTCATAACCCGATTCCGGATGATCTATACTTAACCCGTTAGCCATCTGATACTCATCAACTATCTCCTGTGTGGGACAATAATTTCCCCATGTGTAATAGGTGTTATGAATCCAGACAGGTCCGCCAAACTGATCATAAGTATTTGCCATTGTTGATGGTACATGCTGCCTGTCCCAGATAACTTCTGAATTATATTCATTTGCTTCCCACCAGAATTTGGTCATATCAGGGAACAGATCATAATCACCACTTCCCTTATGGCCAATCGTCGTTATAAACTGCCAGTTGGTTGCTGCAGCTGTTGCCCATCTGCCCTCATCAACGGTTGCAAAACTTTGCAGATTATCGGAAGAACGGGGAACAGCAGGTTCAGCTGAATTATACGCCGGACTGGCTGCAAATAACTGAAGCCATCCTTTTAATGCATGCGCAGCACCAACGGTTGCCCTACCTGCATCTGAATGTCCTGTGTTATATTTGACAGGCATATTTCCCCCACTTATAACTGCATCCAGTTCATTAATAATAAAATTGAAAGTCTCTTCGAAACTGCTTCTTGGTACCAGCATTTCATCATCAGTCATCGTTCCCCTGTCCTGAGGAGTTGTAATGATAGCAAGTCCACCTATCCGCATAAACAATTCACTGTAAAAATATGCTCGCAGAAACCTTGCCTCATCAACTCGCTTATCCATCCATTCCTGTGAGAAATTTTCAGAATTCTCATTTACCTTCATGATGAAGGTGTTGAGTCTCCTGACCTTGGTATAAGTTTCCGGCCAGTTTGCACACCAGGCAGGACCGGACTGTTGTCCCCAAATACTGTAATTGTTTGAGGTTTCCGTAAGCAGCCCCTGTTTCCATCTCCATGATGTATAGTAATGTCCCTGATCATTGTCATCAGTGTAGTTATCAAGGTTATCGGCCTGATTGCTTTTGGCAGCAAGGTCCCGGTAACTCTCATTCAGGTAAATATCTGCATTTACCTCACTTGCCCACATAGTACCATCTGTCAGGTTTGCCTTGCTCACTGTCTCCAGAAAGTCATCCTGGTTACACGAGTAACCAATCGTAAGAATTAATCCCATAAGGGTTAAATACCTTATTATATTATAATTTATCATAGTTCCCGGTTTTAATATTATTTATCATTATACTTAAAAGGTAACATTGGCACCGAAGGTGACTGTTTTTACATTTGGATATGCAGTATCCCCCCGCAATTCAGGATCCATAAATTTAATACTGCTAAAAGTTATCAGGTTCTGTGCCGTTACATGCACCCTTATATTCTGAAGCCTGATATTCTGGAGAATACTTCCCGGAATAGTATAACCCAGTGATGCGGTTTTTAATCTGAGATAAGAAGAATTTCTCAACCAGAAATCAGATGTCTGAACGTTGTTTGTATAGGGACTTGAAGTTGCCCTTGGATATGTAGCCCCCTGGTTATCAGGCGTCCAGCGGTCATTAAAATATTCATAATCAGCATTGCTGTTATTGTTCAGGAAAGGGACTGTCATGAAGTTATTGATAAATACCGATGACATTGCTGAACCCTGGAAGAACATCCCCAAATCAAAACCTTTCCAGTCGGCCGTCATATTAAATCCAAAGTTCATTAACGGAAACTCAGGATATCCTATTTCCATTTCATCATCACTGTTGATTACTCCGTCGCCGTTAATATCGACGTATCTTACATCACCCGGATGGAGAATCCCGAATTGTGTAATATTGTAACCGTCTTCAGAATCAATTACTCCGTTTCCATTCGAATCATCACCGGTAGAAAATAAGCCGTCCGACTGGTAACCGAAGCGAGTATTGAATGGTCGCCCGGTTCTTCTCCTGTTAGGATTATCAAAGGTAGCAGATGTTTCAAACACCTCTATCATTTTGTTGGTTGCATAACTCATACTCCCGTCAAAACCTATGCGAAGTCCGTTTGCAAATTGATGCCGTGTTCCAAGGATAAGCTCTATACCACTATTTTCCATTATACCCGCATTCTCATCGGCCAGAGATATACCATATTCAAAAGGAACCGTAACATCAGGAGGAAGTAACATTCCTGTCCTTCTTTCTGTGAAATAGTCAAATTCAAATATCAGCAGACTGTTCCAAAGGATTGCTTCTACACCTATGTTGGATTTAGTGGAAACTTCCCAGGTGATCAGGGGATTGGACTCACGTGTCTGATAGGCACCCTGCACCATTGTCCCGGTCCCCCAGCCATAACGGTTACCACCAAGCGTATATCCGCTAAGATACTGGTAGGCAGAACCGGCAAGGTTACCTGATTTTCCCCATGAAGCTCTTAGCTTAAGGTTATTTACATATTCCAGTGGCTCCATGAAATTCTCCTCTGAAACCCTCCATCCCAATGCAAAGGCTGGAAAAAATCCCCATCTTTCATCAGGCGCAAAATAGTAGTGTCCGTCATAGCGCCCTGAGGCTTCAAACATGTATTTATGATTATATACATAACCAAATCTGTAAACATAGCCAATCTGTGTACCTACAGATGAAGAGCCTCCATTGTCAAAATCATTTCTATTGGAGCTTCCCATATTCAATTCATCAATTCCTATGGCAAAATTATTCCTTCGTGCAAAAAGCTCGTCCCATCTGTTTTCTCTTGCCTCTGCAACAAATAGTCCGGTAATGTCATGCAAACCGAATGATCTGCTGTAATTTAAAAATCCCTGATAGGAAAAAAAGGTCCTTCTCTGGCGTGTCTGCGAAAGGTATGTATATGTAGGAACTGAACCTTCCTGTGTAGATATCTGCCTTTCATAAGTGTAAGGTGTAGTATTCAGATCCTGTGTCCAGAAATAAAAAGGTGTGTGCCACCCCTTGAAATCATTATTTCGAGTATCATAACTAAATGTTGCCTTTGCACTTAAACCTTCAAAAAACGGCATTTGCTGTTCAATTGCAATAGTTCCAAGCAGAGTATTCTGATCATCCTTTGCATAACCGGCATTCAAAACACCCAGTGCAGTATTTCCTGCAAACTGACCCCACAACCCATTGCTATATTCCAGTGCCTCTGTCGGAATGAATTTATAACCGTTCCTGAACATTTGCGCAGCTGAAGAAGCAACATCCAGATCATTCCTGCGTTCAACAGAACCCAAAAGATTGAATGTAACCCTGGTGGTATTGGTCACCTGCGACTCAGTGTTCAATGTGTAGTTTATCCTGTTGTAATCAACCTGGTCAAAAAGGCCATCCTGCTTCATGAATCCCAGCGAACCAAAATATACAAGATCTTCGGTTCCTCCGCTTAACTGGAGATTGTGCTGCTGGATCGGATGTGTCATGTTCATCAGCGACCTGGTATTGCTGTTTGGATACCTGTCCGGATCCTGTGCGTTAAGCGCATCATAATCAGCAATAAGATCCTCTGCAAAGGGTATAGTTGTTAATCCGGGATTTTCATTCCGGTAAGCCTCATTTCGCAACCTCATATAATCCTTTGCATCGAGAAGATCAGGATATTCAGTCGGGGTTTGTGTACCATAATAGGAGTTAAAAGAAAGCGTAGGTCGTCCTATTTGTCCTTTTTTTGTAGTTATCAGAATAACACCGTTTGCTCCACCCAGACCATAAGGCGCAACTGCCGAAGCATCTTTAAGGATAGTTACCGACTCAATTGTCTGCGGATCAATTTGAGTTATATTATCTCTGATTATACCATCGATAACAATCAATGGAGCATTCCCGCCTGTAGTTGCTATTCCCCTGACATAGATCTCAGGATTATCATTCCCGGGCTTGCCCCCGGCAGATCTCATGATTACTCCCGACAACCTACCTGCCAGTGCTGATGAAACGTTGGATACAGGTGCCCTGGCAAGTTCCTCACCTGCGGCAACTGAAACAGAGCCCGTCATTGTCGTTCTTCTCTGAACACCATAACCCACAACAATTACTTCATCAAGGGCTTCAAGAGTCTCGTCCAGTACAATGTCAATTGTAGTCCTGCCGTCAACAGGAATTCTCCTGGTGATATAACCGACAAACGATACAGAGAGTATTGCATCACTTTCAACATTTTCAAGCAAATATTTACCATCTATATCGGCAACTGTACCAGTGGAAGTCCCTTCAACAGTAATTGTGGTCCCCGGAAGCGGATTATTTTGCTGATCGGTGACCGTCCCTGATAAACGGATTTGCAATAAAACTATTTCATTGTCTGCCAATGTGGGGATTGTTAAAACTTCAGCGGCAGCATCAGGAGTTACTGGCTCATTCGGGTAAGCATACTTTCCGGAAAAAGCTGCTATCACAATAAGGCAGGCAAATAATCTCCTATACCGAAAGAATCTTTCCAGCAGGAATTTTCTATTCTTCCATGCCAGATCTGTCTGCGACAAACAATTGTTTTTTTTCATAATTCAGGTTGGGATTAGGTTAGGTAATTGACTTCACTCTAGGATGTTTTATAATACCATGTAATGCAACACATTACATTCGGAGTTAAAAAATGGAAAGCTGAAATGTTGAAAAGGATAAACAACAGAATAACTGTTTATTACTATATTTAGAAACTGCAACAAAGAAACTGGCAGTTATAATCATAATTTCAGGTGGACTCTTTACGGTCCTGTTTTGATCCTAATACTATCTGAATCAAAAAATTACCTAACCCTTCAGGATAGAAACCGTTGAAGTTAATCTTTGAAAAAAGAAATTTGGCAGATTATTAATTTATTGCGTGGAAACCAGCATGCTGAAGTTTTCAAAGAACTGTCTAGTTCGGGAATAGAAAATTCTCAATGCTAAAACAGCTGTATAGAAAAGATATTCATTCATGATTCAGATTTGATCTGAAATTTTGATTCCTGAGAAATATCTTTTAATATTTTTTAACAAATTATAGCTTTTTTATTTAAAAAACAATTTTATAAGAAAAATTAATTGCCTCCCTGCTAACATCATATTTAATCCAATTAAAGTCAATTTTCTGTTCTTTCACCCTTTATTGGCCGTTGTACGGCCAGAATGGGGTCATAGAACCTCGCTCCGTAATTCTGACAACCTACTTTTCAAAAACACCTTTTTTTCAGCACTAAATATCCAAAAAACAGGCAGTTAAAAATTCAAAGAAGGTTTTACTTGTTTGTGATATTTTTATCAGTTAAATTTGTTGAAATCTTATTATTAATATCGTTTTACTGATATATAAGTATGACTTTAGGAAAACATATAACAGCATTAAGGAAAGAAAAGAAGCTTTCCCAGAGTGAACTTGGAAAAAGGGCTGACACTTCCGGCGATTTAATTGGCAGATATGAAAGGGACGAAGTAAAACCTTCTATTGATGTGATTATGCGTATCTCTGACGCCCTTAATGTTTCGATTGATTACCTGGTTGGCAAAACTTCTTTTGAGCTCAACCAGGACATGTTAAAGCGTCTCCAGGAAGTTTCTGCATTACCCGAGAACGCTAAAAAACAAATTTATATGGTAATGGATGCTTTAATCCGGGATTTCAAGACCGGGCAGGCATACGCAGCAAAATAAACGATTATGCAACGAGTTGTAATTGACATACCCGATAACAAATTCAACTTCTTTATGGAGTTGTTAAATAATCTTGGCTTTAAAAAAGTAAAGAAGATTTCTAAGGAGCAAAAGCAATTTGTTGACGATTTGCAACATTCATTGGAACAGGTAAAAAAACACCAGGAAGGCAAAATAGAACTCCAATCAGCAAGGGATTTTCTTGATGAGCTTTAATGTTGTTGTTACCGATGGTTTTAAAAAGCATGCCAAAGGCATTGCAAAAAAACACCGCTCCCTTAAATCTGACCTTAATAAGCTCATAGATTTACTCGAAGAAAACCCTGTACAGGGCGAACCTTTAGGAAGGGACTGCTATAAGGTTCGTATGGCTATTACCTCTAAAGGAAAAGGCAAGTCTGGTGGCGCCCGAGTAATTACCTGTGTGAAAATAGTTAATAAAACTGCCTACCTGCTTACCATTTACGATAAATCCATAAAAGAATATATTTCTGATAAAGAACTTGATGAACTTTTGAGTTTAGCAGAGCTATAGAACCTCGCTCCGTAATCGTACCATATTGATTTTAACAATCCATCCAACTATTTATTTTATATAGCATAATTAAAAATCCTGATATTACCCTGAAATTTTAACTGGAGTACAGTTAATCATTTAAATCAAGAAAGTCTGAAACCTAATTAGCCAGTCCAGAATATTCAGGTATTTGACCGGGGTAAAGCAACTTCTGTCTGATCGGGAACAGGTACAAAAGAAATATTTTAATGTTTAATAGTTATATTTGTTAAACTTCGTGATTGACATTGTATTTATATGCGTTAGCTTTGTCCTGTAGAAATTAAGTGGGGTACGCGTAAGGATATTAATGGCAGATAAAGGCAGTTTTCAGGGAATTTTTCAAAAGGGGATACAAGCTAGATTCCTGAGAGTCTGAACGGAAGATATTAAGAAAGTTCAAAGAGTTTCCAGGGTAGTTTACAAGATAGTTTCCAGGGAAGTAAATGGTATCGGATCAACTTTTCACAAATAAATATTCAGGTAAGTTTATATAATTATGGGAAAAGCGATAGTAAAATTAAGTATTGCCACGTATGCATTCGAGGAATATGTGGTAGAGGTTCCCTGTAAAAAAGACGATGTTGACGAGATGATAATTTCTGAAGCCTGGAAAAAATTAAAAAAGGAGGAAGGTGGTTCACTACCCTATGGACACCGTAGTGCTGAAATTATTAAACGAACAGATTGATGCGGTACTGGTTTAATTCTGTGTGATGATCTGATGAAGACCGGTAAGACGCCTGATGATTGACAAATCCTGGCAGATTTGATCCCTGAAAATTTCCGAAAAATCCCCCTTCTGGCCCTGGAAGAGAATCATCCAGGCAGTTAATGATATGTATTTGATCCTGCCCCTTCAGGATCAGAAACAAAGTTATCCGGACCGCCAAAAGCTTAAATTATGCCATTGGGATTCAACTGAATATTTTAAGAACCTAAAATTATGCACCCTGTAAATTTCATAGCCTTTCTGTTGCTAATCAGTTGTTTCAATCTTTACGGAAATGATCCTGATACATTAAGACTAAAGGAAATTGAAATATCGGGCAGTCAGCCTCCTGAAATATATTCCGGATTATCACGGGTAATCACTACCTATAACAGGGAAACTATAAACCGAATGCCGGTCAACACAATCCAGGGCATCCTTGAATATGTTACTTCTCTTGATATCAGACAACGCGGCTCTCATGGAGTCCAGGCCGATATAAGCATGCGTGGTGGTTCATTCGAACAGGTTCTGGTACTGCTTAATGGTGTCAGGATAAATGATCCGCAGAGCGGACATCACACGATGAATATCCCGGTCAATACCAATGATATAGAGCGGATTGAAATTCTTGAAGGACCCGGATCGCGCATTTACGGACCTAATGCATTCAGCGGCGCAGTAAATATAATTACCAGACAGCCGGGAGGCGAAAGTGCCTACCTGTCAGTCACCGGTGGCCAGTACCGCTTTATGGATCTGTACGGTTCTGCCGGCTTTGAATCGGGTCTGCTCAAGAACCTGTTGTCAGTTGGCAGAAAATCATCAGATGGTTTTGCCGACAATACCGACTTTAACATAACGAACGTTTTCTACCGGGGCTCATATGAAACCACACCAGGCTCGTTCGATCTGCAGGCCGGCTACCTGGACAAGAGTTTTGGGGCAAGCAATTTTTACTCTTCCCTGTATCCCGAGCAGTATGAACAGATCAGGGCCACCTACACCAATCTGACATTCAGGACGGGACAACGGATTAAATACAACCAGTCGGTATACTGGAAAAGACACCATGACCGTTTTGAACTGTTCCGTTATGAGGCTGCACCCTGGTATCAGGGTCATAATTATCACATGACTGACCTGTATGGTATCAACCTGGGAATAAACATCCCATATTCATTTGGTAATCTTAATTTTGGAACAGAATTCAGGACAGAGCAGATTTATAGTACGGTTCTAGGCGAGGAATTGGAAGCACCAAGACCTGTAAAATATGAAGATGATGTTTTCTTCAACTACTTCAAATCCAGAGACCAGATAAATATTACTATTGGAAATTCATTCATAGTGAACAGGTTTGCAATCTCTGCCGGAGCGCTCCTGACAAATACCGGCTATACCGGCTGGGGAGCATATGGTGGTATTGATATGAGTCTGGCCATTAATGATGAAGTCGACTGGTTTGCGTCATGGAATCAGTCCCTGCGAATACCTTCTTTTACTGAGATGTATTATCAGGGACCCGTAAACCGGGGAAACCCGCTCCTTGAGCCTGAAAAATCAGCCACGGTGGAATCAGGATTCAGGTTCAGGCCTGGTAACTGGCGGGGACATATAGTTGGTTTCAGGAGAAAAGGAGGCAATATAATTGACTGGGTAAAGCTGGATGATGAACTGATATGGGAAAGCAGAAATATTACAAGGCTTGATACCTATGGGATTGAGATCGAATTCTCATGGACAAGGCCGGAGGGCTATCGTTTCCCCGTAAGGGAATTAAGGGCAGGTTATGCGTTTCTTGATATCTCCCGGCAGAGTGAAAACTATATCTCGGCCTATGTTCTTGATCATCTGAAACATAAGATTGTTACACAACTCACAATTCCGCTTTACAGAATGGCCGACATGATAATAATGACATCATGGCAGGACAGGGCTGGCACCTATACCGGTTTCCCTTCCGGGGAAGAGATGGCATATGCACCCTTTACAATAATTGATGCAGGGACCAGCTTCACACTGAATGAAGGATTGAATTTCTCATTGCAGATATCAAATCTGCTTAATACTGCATATACAGATATTGGAAATGTACCGGTGCCCGGAAGATGGATCAGGGCAGGTATTAACCTGAGGCTTCCCTTTACCAGCCAGTGAGTAGAAGAGAAATTTGTCATGGGACCGGCTGACCCGGCGTTTCTCCTTTAAAATGCCTGAACGCTTTTATACGGGCTTACACAAAACTTTCAGGTGGTCATGAAGGTTCAGGTCAGAATTAGTATCGGGCCTGGCAATTTTGATAATACCATCACCTGAATTAATCACGCTGTGATTCAGAAATAATCAGAATTTACAGTCAGTAATCATATCGTCAAGAGCATCAATCCATTCGGGCATATCATTAAGGCTTTCCACATAATCAAGATTAGTACCTCCTGACTCTATAAACAGTTCCTTATACTCCATCCCCAGCTCAATAGTTGTTTCGAGGCAATCGGTAACAAAGGCAGGTGCAACAAGAAGGATTTTCCCGACTCCTTTCCCGGCCTTCCTGATAAGCAGCTCATCGGTAAATGGTTTGATCCATTTGTCTGACAGCCGCGACTGAAAACCAACCGACCATTTTTCCTTTTCAAGGCCAAGTTTTTCCACTATCAGCCTTGTTGTTTCATAACAGGTGGCCCGGTAACAATAAGTGCCATATGAGGGAAATTCCAGATCACACCGGCAATTTGCGCAATCGCTTTCCGGGTGACTCTTTGCTATGTGCCTGATGGGTAATCCGTGGTATGAAAATACTATATGGTCATATTTCAACGGATCGTAACTTTTTATTCTTTTAACGAATGAGTCGATGAAACCCGGATGATCATAAAACTGGTTTATAAACCTTATTTCCGGAATAATATTCCATCTTCTGACCTGGTCCATAACCATCTCTATTGCAGTCCCCGTCGAAGAAGAAGCATACTGGGGAAAGAGAGGAACAATAATTACCCTGGAGTAACCACTTTCACCAATCTCTTTTAATACTTTCCTCAGATCGGGATTACCATAGCGCATGCCAAGAAACACCTTGTAACGCTCACCAAGATTTACCTGCAATTTCTCAACCACGCTCTGGCTTACGTAAAGAAGGGGCGATCCCTTGTCAGTCCACAACATCCTGTAAAGCTTTGCAGATTTTGGTGCCCTGAAGGGAACAATTATAAGGTTAACCAGCAATTTACGCTGCAGCCATGGAATATCAATTACCCTGGGATCATTCAAGAACTGGGTAAGGTACCGCCTTACGTCATATACTTTATACGAGTCGGGTGTTCCAACATTTATTAATACAACTGCAGTTTTCTGAATGCTCATTTGTGAAGTTTTTAATAAAGTGAAGCTATATGCCGTACCTTCTCCATTGCCGAATGTTTGCAGTTTAATAATTTCCGATTTCAGTGGCACTTTTTCTTAATGATATTTCACTGGCAACCAAACGAGCCTGTTTTATTCTGTCAGCCATTCCAATACCGTCACGAATTCCACCGGCAAGAATCAATCCGGGATACTTATCCTGGATTGCGGTTATCGCATTAAGCCTTTCTTCAGAAGTTTTCCCGTATTGCGGAATGGCCCTCTGGTACCGGAAAATGCGAAAGATATCCGGCTGTGGACCTGAAAGCTTAAACATCTCAGAGATTTCCTCAAACACAATCTTTTTTATTTCATCATCACTTAAGTCAACATAGCCGGGACGTTTTGTTCCTCCCAGAAAAACCGATAACAAAGCGCCCTTCTCAGGTGCCCGGTTTTTAAAAAACGATGATGTGAACAATACCCCGAGAATTCTCCTGTTCTCCCTTGTAGGAACCAGTCCCCCGAAAGCATTTAGCTCAATCCCCTTCCACTCCTTGTATGCCAGTACAACCTGCACCACCTTTGCATATTCAAGACTGGTAATTGCTGAAAGCTCTTCCGGCGATATGAAAGGAAGCAATGGCTCAAGAGCTCCCGCATCAACAGTGGTTATGACATACTCCGATTCAAAATATGCTGGTTTTTCACCGACAGTGGTACTGACAATGTACCTGTTCCCCGATAAACCAACTGAAGTATTTTTTGAACTTAGAAGAATATTCTCCTTCCCGATTGCTGCTTCCAGCGCGCCTACCAGTGAACGCAATCCGTTCCCGGCAGAAAAAACCTCTTTGGTAGCTTTTTTCATACGGGGCTCAACAGGTTCAAAACCTTTCTTTATGGCTCCCTTAATAAAACTTCCGTAGTTTTGTTCGAGTGCATACAATTTAGGAAGGGCAAACCTGGTAACCAGATAGGAAGGGTTGCCTGCATAAATTCCTGATATAAAAGGATCAACCGCATAATCAAGGTAACTTCTGCCCATCCGCCTCAGCACAAGTTCTTCAAGTGTCTCAAACGGATTTGTCCCCTTTCGGCGGAAAGGCTCACCGAGTATCCTGAATTTATCTCCCAGGGAAAACAGTGGCGTTTTTATAGCTTTTCCAAGGCCATCAGGCAGTGCATGCCAGTTACCTGATTTCCATATCAGCCTTCTCTTTGACTCCGGGTTTGCTGTCTCAAGAGTGCATTTGTCAGACAAATCTTCAAATAGCTCTGCTACTTCCGGATGAGAAAGCACTCCTGTATTCGGGCCTGTCTCTATAACAAATCCATCTTCTTTTACAGTATCTATAACGCCTCCCGTCCTGCTGTTCTTTTCGATCAGAATTACTTTATAACCATTTTCTTTCAGATAATAAGCTGCAGTCAGCCCTGTCAGGCCGGCTCCTATTATCACTATATCAGCTTTGCTCATATTGATCATTAGTTTGCATTACTTAACTCAATGAATGGTTTTTAATTACCCCCCAAAAGATCCATAAGAATCATAGAGGGAGGCCCACCACTCCAACCATAACAATTGGTATACAGGGTTTTATAAATAATTTCCGTCAGGAAAAACCGGTCATTTGGCAGTTTAAATTGTGGATGGTAATAAAATTCCCAACTACCCAAAGTTACAAAATCATAAATAAAAAAAATATTAAAATCGAACTATCCATCACAGGGGGGGCTTTAACACCGGGCACATGCTTTACACCGTGAATTTTTTTAACCAAACATGTCATTCGGACAAGGTCCCAACAGAACAATACTGCGACCAGAGATCGATGGTTTTTAAATTAAAAAAAGAAAGACCACCCCGCAGGACAGTCTTTCTTAACAAATAGAGTCAATGGTTGATTGCTAATAATAATTTAGTACCTGTTCCTTGCCTTATAATGAGTATGAAGAAGCTCATGGGATTTATGGCTGAGGGGTTCTCCGAGAAATTCCTTGTAGATTGCAATAACTTCCGGATTTTCATGAGATTTTCTCAGGGGCTTCCCTGCATCTTCCATATAAATGGCTTCGGCACGTTTCTTACGAATTGCCATATTTGTCGGAATAGGTTGTCCGCCACCACCAATACATCCACCGGGACATGCCATTATTTCAATGAAGTGATAGACCCCTTCACCTGATTTAACCCTTTCCATTACAAATTTGGCGTTTGTCAGGCCATGGGCAGTAACAGTACGCAATTCCACACCTTCAAGAAAACTCCATTCAGGCAATGTACCTTCTATTTTAACCAGAACCTCTTTTACGCCATCCATACCACGAACAGGTATGATATTAAGGTTTTCAAAGGGCACTTCGCGTCCCGTAACAATTTCGTAAGCTGTACGAAGCGCAGCCTCCATAACTCCTCCGGTTGCACCAAAAATAACTGCTGCACCTGTAGAGTCACCCATTACACTGTCATAATTCTCGTCGGGCAATGCATTGAAATTTAGTCCGGCCTGTTTAATCATTAAGGCAAGCTCACGGGTGGTAAGAACATAGTCAACATCCTTGTACCCGCTGCTTCTCATTTCAGGCCTGTCAGCTTCAAACTTCTTGGCTGTACAGGGCATTATTGACACTGAAATAATATCCTTGGGATCAATGCCTCTTTTCTGCGCATAATAGGTCTTGGACAATGCACCAAACATTTGTTGCGGCGACTTGCACGTAGAGAGATTGTCAAGATATTCCGGGAAAGTATGCTCAATAAATTTTATCCATCCTGGTGAGCAGGATGTAGCCATAGGTAACTTTACGGTAGGATCCTTGTCCACCAGAGCCCTTTTAAGCCTGGTAAGAAGTTCAGTACCCTCCTCCATGATTGTAAGGTCGGCCGAAAAATCAGTATCCAGAACCGAATCAAATCCGACCCTCTTGAGAGCGGCAACCATTTTACCAGTTACAACATGACCGGCTTCCATGCCAAGATCTTCGCCCAGGGCTACCCTGGTTGCAGGTGCCGTCTGCACTACAACATGTTTGGTCTCATCGTAAATAGCATCCCATACTTCATCAACATAATTACGTTCAATCAGTGATCCGGTAGGACAGCGATTGATACACTGGCCGCAATTTGTACAGACCACATCATACATGGGATTTTCGAAAAATGTGGATATTTTCATCTCATTTCCCTTGTAAGCTACTCCAAGAGCACTTACGTGCTGCAACTCCTCACATGTCCTGACACATCGCTGACAACGAATACATTTACTGTCGTCCTTTATAATTGAGGGTGAAAAATTATCAATAGTGTAATTCTTCAGGGGAACAAGGTCAATAAACAGATGCTCACCATTGGATTTATATTCACTGGCCAGGTTCTGCAATTCACACTGCTTGTTTTTATAGCATTTAGTGCAGTCGGCATTATGTTCTGATAACAGCAGCTCAATGATATTCTTCCGTGCTGAGCGTACCTTCAGGCTGTTGGTTTGAATCTCCATTCCTTCAGAAGCAGGCATGGCACAGGAGGCAACAAGCGCCCTTGCACCTGACACTTCAACTACGCAAACCCTGCAGTTACCTGCAACACACAGATCCTCATGATAACATAATGTTGGTATATGAACGTTAATAGCCCTGGCTGCATCCAGAATGGTTTTACCCTCCTCAATGCTTACATCAACTCCGTCTATTTTTAATTTGATCTTTTTAGTCATTTCTTATATTTTTTGCGGTTAGTTGTTTTGTTAATATATCATCTCTTCCCTGAAATTATTAACAATTGAAGAGAAAGAGTTGGCGACGGATTGTCCCAGTCCGCACTTTGAAGCAAGCTTCATAGTCTCACTAAGCTTAAGGAGCTGATCAAGATAAACACCCTTCTTTTCACCCTTTTTTACTGCCTCTATCCCTTTTATCAATTGCTGGCAGCCTACCCTGCAAGGAGTACACTGACCACAGGATTCCTCTTCAAAGAATTCAAGATAATTGTGCAGAACATTGTACATTGAACGGGAGCTGTTGAATACCTTCATCGAACCTCCGGTTGGAACTCCTTCAAAACCAATGATTGTCTCCTTGAATTTCTTTCGTGGCACACAAAAACCTGATGCTCCGCCAACCTGTACTGCCTTGGTATCTCCATCGCCGAACTCCTCTACGAACTGGTCGAGTGACATACCCAGTTCAAGTTCATAAATACCGGGTATTGGTGTATCTCCTGATAAAGAAAACACCTTTGAACCCCTTGAATCGGATGTTCCCAACTCCTTGAAGCGCAGGGGGCCATGTTTGCAGATCATAAATGCGTAAACCAGAGTTTCGACATTGTTAATTACAGTCGGTTTTCCCTTAAAGCCAGCAATGGTCGGATAAGGTGGCTTATTCCTTGGTTCGCCTCTCTTGCCCTCCATAGATTCAAACAGGGCACTTTCCTCACCGCATATATATGCACCACTTCCCATTTGAATAAGTATCTCAAAATCGAGAAGATCTTTAATGTCTTTATGAAATGCATCAAGTGCTTTTCTTAACTGAGGAAGTAAAAAGCGATATTCTCCGCGAAGGTAAATGTATCCTTTTTTGGCACCGATTACTTTTGCACATACAGCCATTCCCGAAAATACCTTGCTGGGAACCTTAAAAAGAATTTCCCTGTCCTTGAATGTGCCTGGCTCACCCTCATCGGCATTACAAATTATGAAACGTTCGTCAGCAGGCTGTTCAGCAGTAAACTTCCATTTTAGTCCTGTTGGAAATCCTGCCCCTCCCCGACCTTTGAGTCCGGATTCGAGGATATCATTAATGATCTCTTCATTGGATTTGCTCAATGTCCTTTCCAGAACCTGGCGGCATTCACAATCTTCATGAAAAATAAGATCTACTCTTTTTAATTTATTATATGTCATGGTGAGATTCTCCTTTTTAAAATGTTAATAATGTTACTTATTCTTGGAATAATCGGTAATGATCTCGATGGCTTTGTCGACTGTAAGATTTGTATACGCCTGGTCATTGATCAGCATTGCAGGTCCTTCATGGCACCACCCAAGGCAATTGGTCTCGAGAAGGGTAAATTTCTTGTTAGCCGAGGTTTCTCCAAGTTTTAACTTCAGGGTATCCTCAATTGCCTGAATAATCTGATTCTTACCTTTCATATCACAGGTTATTGTCCTGCAGATCCTGACTACGTATTTACCTCTTGGTTCCGTATCAAGAAATGTATAGAATGTAGCAGTACCGTATACCTGGGCGGCTGACATATCCAGTTCACGTGCTACCTCAGTAAGAGCAACATCTGATAAATATCTCTCCTGCTCAACTATGCCTTGTAAAATATGAAGAAGATTCTCCCTCTTTCTGCCATATTTATCGGCCAAATTTTTAACTAATTCCTGAACTTCTGGCATGTTTTTCTTTTTTAATTAAAGGGTTCCTAATATTATTGTTATTTATGTAACACTGTTAATTTATTAACACTAGAATATGCTCACTTACTTCTCTGTGCATTTCTAAATGTATCATAAGCAAAAGACCGAAAACATAATAAAAATCATGTTTTCGGTCTTTTCAGTATAAAATATGAATTTAAACCCGGATTAAATAAAGAGTAATAATTGTAAAATCGGTTTTACCGGATAATTGTCATTTCATCAAGCAGGTATCCTGCCCCGGCATACCGGTCGGTGATAAAAAGCACATAATTGATATCGACACTTATATTTCTGCACCTGTCCGGATCAAACATTATATCGCTCATGGTGCCTTCCCACACCCTGTCAAAATTCACTCCAATAAGATGTCCGTCACCATTTATAACCGGACTGCCGGAATTGCCACCGCTTGTATGATTAGATGCAATAAAGGCTACCCTGACATTACCGTCAACATCATATTCACCAAAGTCTTTATTCTCATAAAGTTCAATTAACCGTGAGGGTATATCATAATCAGCAATTCCGGCAGAATGCTTTTCCATCACCCCTGAAATGGTGGTGTAATGGTTGTAATACACTGCATCCCTTGGATGATACCCTTCTACATTACCATAGGTTACCCGAAGTGTCCGGTTGGCATCAGGGAAGAAGGCCCTGTCAGGCTCCATCAGCCTCAGGCCTTCCACAAAATCTCTGTAGAGGACAGTAATCTGCTGGTTAATCTCGTTATAGGCAGGTACTACAGTATTCTCATATACCGACCTTATATCTTTGGCCATTAACATCAAAGGGTCTTCTGATATCCCCGATATTTCCGATACATCGAGTATATCAATCATCTTCATTACCTGGTCTTTGTCGCTAAAAACAGATGCATTGAATACATATGCGGCAAATAAACTAATATCAGAATTAAATTCATTGTCAATTGTCAGGAAAAAATCCGGGTGAAATTCAGGGTCAATGTTTTGACGATACATCTCCAGTATTTCTACAAAAACATCCCGGTCTATGGGCTGATGGTAATTTCTGAAAAATCTTTCAGCCGAAGACCTCAGAAGGTCAGTCACACCGGGCAAATCCTGCTCGCCTGTACCCGATGCATGAATATCCAGCAGTCTTGAAAATTCATTTACAAACCTGATAATTTCAATAGCATACAATCCCTCTCTGCCATAATCCCTCGGCAGTGTATATTTTTCCAGCTCAGTGTAAAGGCTGTCAAAGGCAGGCATAAGATATGCATATGAATTTCTCTCAGGCACATCATTTGCCCAGTTTGAAAACTTCTTCTCGATAGCTTTCTTTTTTCCTATTCCGTCTATCCTTGCCAGTCCGAGATTCTCCCCCTTCCATCTCTTCCAGGCATTACTGACTCCTGCATACTTTGATGCATATTGTATCCTTACGACATCATCCAGGGCCATATGGCTGTCCATTATTTCAAGTCTTTTGTCTCTCAGACTGATACTGTGAGGGTTGGTAACTTCAGTTATTAATCTGACTGCGTGGGAAGTAAGATAACGGTTGGTTACTCCGGGAAATCCAAAGACCATTGTGAAATCACCTTCTGATACACCACGGGTTGAAACAGGCAGGGAAACCGGTGTATTATAAGGTACGTTGTTTTCTGAATGAGCTGAAGGATTATTGTCAGCATCGGCATAAATCCTGAAAAATGCAAAATCTCCTGTATGCCTTGGCCACATCCAGTTGTCAGTATCACCACCGAATTTGCCTATGGATGAAGGTGGAGCCCCTACCAGCCTGACATCTTCAAAAAGGTCATATACAAACAGATAAAACTCACTTCCATAATAAAATGCGTTTACATTTGCCCGGTAACGGGTTCCCTCAACGGCTTCTTTCTCAACTGTTGAAGAGGCCACTGCAATTGCCGCCTGTCTCTCATCCTCAGTCATATCTTCACGAAGCAATCCGGTTATCTTTTCAGTAACATCTTCCATTCTGACAAGAAAAGTAACAGTCAGGCCAGGATTCGGCAGTTCTTCTTCACCGGACATTGCCCAGAAACCATCAGTAAGGTAGTCATTTGAAACGCTGCTATGGGACTGGATTGAGCCATACGCACAATGATGATTGGTAAGAACCAGTCCGCTCCCGGAAATAACCACTCCTGTACAACCTCCAATCCTGACAACAGCATCTTTCATGCTGGCCTGGTTTACACTGTATATATCCTCTGCCGTCAGCCTGAAACCTTTCTGCTGCATTTCTTCAATATTGTACTTTTCCAGCAGCATTGGCAACCACATGCCTTCAACTGCGGATATACGGGGTACAAACAAAAACAGGATGAATAAAAATAGAGATAAACGCTTCATAATCAAATTATATTTTTTTAGAAATCAATTAAATTTTTATATAGTTTCTCAGTTGGTAAACCCATAACATTAAAATATGAACCTCTTATTTTTTTGATGCCGGCATAACCTATCCATTCCTGAATGCCGTATGCTCCTGCCTTATCATATGGCCTGTAATTATCAACATAAAAGGCAATCTCGCTCCCGGTAAGATGCCGGAAAAATACAGAAGTGAGTGAATGAAAGGTTGTGGTTTTTTGTTTGCTCCTTAGACAGACCCCTGTAATAACCTCATGTTTCCGGCCCGAGATCTTTTCAATTATCCTGACAGCATCCTCCCTGTCGTCAGGCTTGCCCAGCACCTGCCCGCCACACCATACAATAGTATCGGCTGTAATAAGTAATGTATCTTTGTCGAGTAAATTTAAAAATCCATCTGATTTTTTAAGCGCCAGATATACCGGAATTTCCTTTTTTAAGAGTGTTGCCGGGTATGATTCATCCTCATTACCGTTATCAGCAGACTCAAATCGCAGTCCCAGTTCCTTCAAAAGGTATTGTCTTCTTGGCGACCTGGACGCGAGAATGATCTTTGTGTTTTTAAATTTTTCCTGTATTGTCAGCATACCGGGTTAAAAAGATGAAAGGATTATATACCTCACCAGTAGTGAATACATCAGGCCTGTAAGCATAATAATTTTTGCCATCGAATTGCAGATATGGTAATCCTTCCTTGTCCGGGCTTTATGTAACCTTAGAATTAAAACTGTTGAAGGAAGTAAAATAAATAAAGCAAAATAAACAAGGCTCAGATAATCGGTCTCTCCATAAAATCCGACCATAAGATAACCTTTATAAAGGTAGGCAAGTGAAAGAAGCATTACGATGATCAAACCATTTACAATCATTTTTGAAACAGCAATGCCTGCTACAATTGGCACAGATCTTCTTCCCTGTATTTTGTCGCCTTCAAAATCTTCCATATCCTTAATAATCTCTCTGGCCATTGTTGTCAGAAATGCAAAATAGCCAAAAGAACCTACCCACGCAAAAATATAATTAAAACTGGCATTGTTCAATTGAAGGACATTGCCATATTCGGAATTGAGAAGCGGGATCTCAAAAAGCACAACCATTAATGGAACCAGTGCAGTAAGAAATGAAATTATGATGTTTCCGGTCAGGAATTGCCGGTTGTAAGTTGTCGAATAAAACCAGAGCAACCCGGAAACAAAAATAAATAATACCCCAATCATGGGAACTCCAATATAAAAACCCAGGTAGAAACCGAGAAGTATACCGGAAAAATTAAGACTCCAGTGCATAAAAATAGCCGCCCTTCTTGATATTTGACGGCCAACCACTACAGTATCGGGGCGATTCAAAATGTCAGTCCGCGTATCAAAATAATCATTTATTACATACCCTGCAGCAGTAATAAATATTGTGGCGAGAACCAGTAAAAAGAAATGAAAACTACTCAGCTGTAGCTCAAATTCATTAATGCCCAGAATCGGGCTGATAATGGCATACCTCATTAAATATTGAGTAGCGGCAACAATTAACAGGTTTTTATATCTTATCAGGTGTAAAAAAGGGATCAGCTTGATTTTCATTTTGGAAGTCTTATATGATAAATGTATCAGCATCCATCCATTTATCCTGTGTCCGGAGTACCTGTTCGATAACATCCCTGACACAACCTTTGCCACCGTTACGGTCGGATATGTATCTGGCAATTTGTTTTATTTCAGAAACCGCATCTTTCGGGCATACCGGAAATCCAACCTTTTCCATTACCGGATAATCGGGCAGATCATCGCCCATATACATGACATTTTCCGGGGCCAGATCATATTTATAACAGAAATCTTCAAAATCATCAAGTTTTCGTGATGATTTCAGGTAAACACTCTCTACACCCAGTGTACTGAATCTCTTCTTTATAGACTCAGCGTTGCTTCCGGTAATTATTCCTACCGGATAACCTTTGCGTACCGCCAGCTGAACGGCAAATCCATCTTTGATATTCATGCTGCGGGTAAGCTCGCCGTCAGGGCTGAGCACCATGATACCGTCAGAAAATACACCATCTACATCAAATACAAATGCTTTTACCCTGCCAAGATCTTCCTTAAAATAACCCATTACTTTTGGTTTTGTAACTTATTAACACCATCATCAGCAATATGAGACCTCACATGGATGCTTTCAGTCAGCTGGTTATAAATACTCTTTAATTCCGGGGAGAAAGATAGTAAATCCATATGCTTTTTAATAATTATCATGTCATTTCTTCGGGCAGGGCCGGTCTGGGCTTCTTGCGGATTTATCTCAGCAGCCTTTCTGGCTGTCTCAAGAATGAGCGGATGAAAAATTTCAAAAGGTATGCCTGTCCGCGCCAGAACATCTGAAGCCAGTGAGTACATATGATTTGCAAAATTACAGGCAAAAACTGCTCCTGCATGAAGCCATGACCTCTCTTCTGAATTCACCTCCCGCACACTGGAACTGATACTCTCAGCCATTATCCTGATTCGGGATAACCCTCGTGAAGTGTTTGACTCAATGCATATCGGGATATCTTTAAACCCGGGATCCTGATTACCGGAAAAAGTTTGCAGAGGATAGAGAACTCCATAATCAGTTGCATGACCGGCAAATATATCTGCAGGCAGACTCCCGGCAGTGTGCAATAAAAGAGCCTTCATAAATCCCGATTTTCTTACCGTTTCAACAGTAGCCATGTCTGTAAGTGCAAAAATCCATACCCCGGCATCCGGGCCAATATCTTCTATCTTGTCTGTCCACCCGGCACTTACTTGTTCAGCCAGTCTTTGTGCATTTTTAAGGGTCCTGCTGTAAACAATTTCTATAATATGACCCGAACCGAAAAGTGATCGGGCCATATAACCGGCTACATTACCTGAGCCAATTATTGCAATCTTTTCCTTTTGTGGTTCCTTATTCATCTGGATAATTTAAAAGTATAAATATAAACAAGTTACATATGATTGTTAAATGGTTGCCACGGAAGGGTAGGATAAACTATGAATTTCTTTTTCCGTGCACGGTATTATATACCCTTGCCAGGTGGTCGCCATGGTCAAATCACCTTAGTCACCACAGTTGAATTACCCTTTATATTATTCTTCTCTTTTCAAGTACTCTGGCATATGGGAGATTCACATTTACAGCCCCCCTGCAAATGGATGACTGGCTTTAGATAAATCTTAAAATTAAAAAACAAAACCCGGAATCCTGTCATTAATATACAGTATCCGGGTTAATTTATACGGAAAATACAATAGTTAATATTTATACGACCCGAGATCTTTTAGTTCGAAATTTCTTATATAACTGCACCGTTCACTGTTCTGAGCCCTGGCTTTACCAATAAAAATGACAGCCGAGGGAATATAGGTTTCGTCGGCATGAGCATCTTTAAGCAAAAGGTGGCCCATGATTATATTTCCGGCCATCTCAACAAGTCTCCTTGAATGAAAGTCAAGGTACTCATTATCCCCTGCCCCGGTGACCTGCTTTACACAACTCTCAAATTCATCTGCCATCTCTTTCAGTACCGGCTTCAGGTATTCAAGTTCCGGACTTACTGCCTCCTTCTCATAAGTATCTCTGATATATCCAAGATAGGTGCCTGAGGTAACACCCCTTATTGCAGCAACAACCTGTAACTGTGAAGTTCCTTCATATATCGATGTAATCCTGGCATCACGGTAAATACGCTCAACAGGGAAATCCTTCATAAAACCGGCGCCGCCATGAACCTGCAGTGCATCATATGCAATTTCATTTGAATATTCACTGGCAACAAGTTTTAGCAGGGGTGTGAATACGTCGGCAAGACGCTGGAATTTTTTTTGCTCATTTCTCTCTTCTGTCTCAAGTTTCCGCTCTTCTGAAATAGAGTTAAGAACCTTATATACATCTACAAATCTTGCGGTCTCATAAAGCAGGGTCCTTTGAGCCCTGATTTTGACCTGCATATTCCTTAACATTTCATATACGGCCGGGAAATGAATTATGGCTTTCCCAAATTGAGTACGCTCTTCAGCGTATTTAAGGGCTTCGCGATAAGCTGCCTCAGATATACCCACCGCCTGGGCTCCAACACCCAGCCGTGCACTGTTCATCAGCGACATTACGTACTTTATCAAACCGAATTTCCTGTTTCCAACAAGTTTGGCAGGTGCATCCTTAAAAACAAGTTCACAGGTTGGCGACCCCTTGATACCAAGTTTATTTTCAATCCTCCTTATCGTCATTGCATTTTCCTTCCTGTCATATACAAACAATGACAAGCCCCGGCCATCACTTGTACCATCTTCAGACCTTGCAAGCACGAGAGAAATGTCGGCATCCCCGTTTGTTATAAAGCGTTTCACTCCGTTCAGCAACCAGACATCTCTCTTTTCATCATATGCTGCCTTCAGCTGTACAGCCTGCAGATCGGAACCGGCATCAGGTTCAGTAAGATCCATCGCGGCGGTTGCTCCAAGATTAAAACGCGGTAAAAACTCATCCTTTATCTCATTTGAGCCGAATTCATGAATCGTTTCAGCACAATCCTGAAGTCCCCAGATATTTGCAAAGCCTGCATCAGCCCTCGACACCAGTTCAGCAGCCATTACATAAGGCACCATGGGAAAATTCAGTCCCCCGTATTCCCGGGGAAGCGACATACCGATCAGTCCGGCCCGGGTGAGAGCTTCATGATTTTCTTTTGTACCCCTGGCATACACAACTTCATTATTGACCAGACTCGGACCCTCAGCATCAACCGATTCGGCATTGGGCGATATGACATTGCCGCAAATGTCACCTACTATTTCAAGAACTTTATCATAACTGTCAATAGCATCCTCATAATCAAGAAAGGCATAATCGCAATCATCCTTACCGGAAAAATTACGCTCTTTTAGCTGCACTATCTTCTTCATCAGGGGATGCTCAAGGTGGAACTTAAGATCCTTATTATCAGTATAAAAATTAGCCATTGTCTATTTTTTGATATTCAAATTAAAAAGTTTTTCCCGTTATTTTGTATTCTGCTGATAATACTTTATCATTTTGGGGATGATCTCGGTAAGATCACCAACAATTGTATAATCGGCTATCTGATTGATCGGAGCCTGAGAATCGTTATTAATGGAAATGATTATCGCCGACTGGTCCATGCCTGCCCTGTGTTGTATCTGACCGGATATGCCGCAGGCAATGTAAAGTTTTGGCCGCACAGTAATACCTGTCTGGCCGACCTGCCTTTCATGTTCAATAAAACCACCATCCACAGCTGCCCTGGAACCGGCTACCTCGCCTCCAAGTACTGCTGCCAGGTCGTAAAGAAGTTGAAAGTTCTCTTTGGAACCAACACCATATCCACCGGCAACGATTATTCCTGCCCCTTTAATGTTAACCTTCCTGCTCTCCATATGCCGTTCTATAATACGAACAACAAAATCTTCGGTTTTAAGCCATTTCTCAGGGTCAATCTTTTTTATTACACCCTTATGTCCGGCAACCATCTCCTTTTTCATCACTCCCTCTCTAACAGTTGCCAGTTGCGGACGGGTATCTGGATTGATAATTGTGGCTATAATATTACCACCGAAAGCCGGCCTTATCTGGTACAGGAGGTTTTTATACTCTTTTTTGGTCTTATTCTCAGTATGGTCGCCAATCTCGAGGGCGGTACAGTCGGCCGTTAATCCGCATTTCAATGATGAGGCAATTCTCGGGGCCAGGTCCCTTCCGACCGAAGTTGCCCCAAACAGGCCGATAGCTGGTTTTTCCTCTTCAAACAATCCATGCACAATAGATGCATGAGGCAAAGTCAGGTATGGGTAGAGACGCTTGTCATCAGCAATGTGCACTATATCTGCCCCATACGGAAAAATCTGCTTTTCGATGTCTTTTAGTCCCGAACCTATTACTACAGCTTCAAGTTTGCATCCTAAAAGGTTGGCGAGAAAACGTCCTTTGGAAAGTAATTCAAGACTCACCTCTGCTACGTTACCCTCTTCTATTTCACAATAAACGAAAATGTTATTCACTTCTTCCTTATTAAATTATCAATAATCTATTTTGAAAACCGTTAAATATCCGGTTGCCCGGCAAAAACCTGATCAATTTACCCGATTGTATGGTTGGCAATCAAATCCTTCATTAGTTTCTCTATGTCACTGTCGGAGGTGGTTAATTGCATAGAATCCTTTCCGGTGAACACGACATTTTCGATCTTCTTGACTTTTGTCGGAGAACCTGATAAACCCAGTTGTTCTGTTTCTGCTCCAATATCATCGACACTCCACTCCTCAATCAAAAGGTATGGCCTGTCCTTTTGAAGCTGAAGGTAGTCTTCATCAGCCTCCTGAAGTTCACTTAAACTCTTTGCATGCTTATACTTGATCGTATACTTTGCATGTCTCGAGCGGCATTCCGGGGCTGAGCTGTGGACGGTAACCATTACAGGCAGGGATGATGCTACAGTTTCCACTCCCCGCTCAAGTCTGCGCTTGACAGTAATCTCATTTTCGGTTACAGATACAATCTCCTCTGCATAAGTAATCTGAGGAAGATTAAGTTTTTCAGCAACCTGGGGTCCGACCTGGGCGGTATCTCCATCTATTGCCTGGCGGCCGGCTATAATTACGTGGAAAGGAGAAAGTTTTTTAACTGAAAGTGAAAGTGCATATGATGTAGCCAGGGTATCTGAACCGGCAAATTTACGGTCAGTAACCAGAAACCCGTTATCGGCACCACGGTACATTGCTTCACGTATAACTTCGGCTGCACGGCCGGGACCCATTGTAAGTATTGTTATGGTCGCATCGGGGTGCTTGTCCTTTATCCTGAGAGCCTGTTCAAGAGCATTCAGATCTTCAGGATTGAAAATTGCCGGCAATGCTGCCCGGTTAACGGTTCCATCGGCTTTCATGGCATCTTTTCCAACATTCCTGGTATCAGGCACCTGTTTGGCCAATACGATTATTTTTAATCCACTCATGAGATTAGTTAATGATTATAGTTTCAAAAATTAAGTGACAAATATAAAAAAAAAATGACCAGCCAAATCAGTATTCAGACCAGAGCTGACACTTGCGAATATAACTTTCTGATTACATGCACTATAAACTGTTAAAAAAAACTGACCTTATAAAAATTCACTGGAAATCATCAGATTTAATAATATTACATATCATGAGGCTTTAACGAATTAAAACTGGTTCCCGTCCATCGGTCTGATAATTATATTATGGATGGATTGCGAATTATCAATAATATAAGTTATTGCGATAAACTGATTCTGTAAATCAAAATTTTGAATTAAACAATGAAACCCGGCAAAACCGGGTTTCATTGTTTTTATGTTAACAGACGTACAAACCACAACCGTTAATCAGGCCTGAGCTGATGGGCCGCCAAAATTCATCGGTATACCGGGATTACCCTTACCGTCAATTTTCTTTATTGGTCCGTGAACAGATTCGAACTTTGAAACATTCTCCTGTAATGCATGCAATAACCTTTTTGCATGTTCAGGAGTAATAATTATCCTTGATTTAACCTCAGCTTTAGGAACACCGGGCATTACCCTTACAAAATCAAGTACGAATTCGGAGCTGGAATGTGTAATGACCGCCAGATTCGAATATGTACCCTGGGCAATTTCCTCTTTAAGTTCAATATTTATCTGATTTTGCTTCTTAGATTCCTCCTGATTGCTCATTAATTCAGTATTTATGAATAATTCTCACTTATATCCTGCATCTTAAATAATCACAGAATTAACCTGAAAGGCTTGCCAATTTAAGGTTCCGGCAAAAACAAATTCAGCTATCGCTCAGTAACAGACTCACCCTTTGGCTCTTTCTGCTTCTCCTTCTCTGACATAAGGGACTGGTATTCTTCTTTTGATCCTACTACAAGCTTCGTATATTCTTTCTGTCCGGTACCTGCCGGGATAAGATGTCCGACAATCACATTCTCCTTCAGGCCTTCAAGATGATCAACCTTACCATATATAGCTGCCTCATTAAGTACCTTGGTGGTTTCCTGGAATGATGCGGCGGAAATAAATGATTTCGTCTGCAGCGCAGCCCGGGTAATTCCCTGAAGTACCTGGCTGGATGTTGAAGGGATAGCATCTCTCGATGTAACAAGCTTCATATCCTTTCTCTTGAGCATCGAATTTTCATCCCTCAGCTTGCGGGCAGTGATGATCTGTCCGGCTTTCAGCGTTGCTGAATCGCCCGGATCAAGAACGACTTTCTTACCATAGATCCAGTCATTTTCATCCATAAAGGCCCATTTATCAATTATCTGCTTCTCCAGGAATTTGGTATCACCAGGATCATCAATGGAGACTTTTCTCATCATCTGTCTTACTATAACCTCAAAATGCTTATCATTGATCTTAACACCCTGGAGCCTGTAAACTTCCTGAACCTCATTGACAATATATTCCTGTACTTTTGTAGGCCCTTTGATCATAAGTATATCCTCTGGTGTAATTGCACCGTCAGACAAAGAAATTCCGGCTTTAACATAATCACTTTCCTGCACCAGGATCTGTTTTGCAAGAGGAATGAGGTATTTCTTCAGCTCGCCGGTTTTTGACTTAATGCTTATTTCCCTGTTGCCACGTTTGATCTTACCAAACTGGACTTCTCCGTCAATCTCACTTACAACGGCCGGATTGGAAGGATTTCTCGCTTCAAACAGTTCAGTGACACGTGGCAGACCACCGGTTATATCACCCGATTTTCCGACGGCTCTTGGTATTTTTACAATAATTTCACCGGCTTTCACAAGCGAATCAGCTGCAACCGATACGTGCGATCCAACCGGAAGGTTATATGCCTTCAGAACATTTCCTTCATCAGAAAGGATCTTGATTATCGGGTTTTTAGACTTATCACGGGTCTCGATAATTACTTTCTCCCTGAAACCTGTCTGTTCGTCAGACTCCTCTTTATATGTTATTCCTTCAATTAATGCATCAAATTCAACTTTACCGGTCGATTCTGTTACGATTACGGCATTGTAAGGATCCCAGTCACATATCAGGTCACCTTTTTTCACTTCCGAACCATTGCTGATATAAAGCTTCGATCCGTATGGTATATTCTGAGATGTAAGAACTATATTGGTGTTCTTGTCAATTATCCTGAGTTCTGCAAGCCGGCTGATAACTATTTCTACCTTTTCGCCAATCGCGTCGACTTTCTCAACCGTACGCAACTCATCAACTTCCATGATTCCGTCATACCTGGCAATAATATTTGATTCTGCCGCTATATTAGATGCAGTACCACCAACGTGGAATGTACGCAATGTAAGCTGCGTACCGGGCTCGCCGATCGACTGGGCGGCAATGACGCCGACTGCTTCACCGATTTGCACCATTTTGCCGGTAGCAAGGCTCCTTCCGTAGCATTTAGCACAAACACCCTTTTTCGATTCACAGGTGAGCACCGAACGTATCTCAACCTGTTCTATTGGAGATTCTTCAATTGTACTGGTCAGATCTTCATTCAACTCTTCACCGGCAGCAATAATAAGGTTTCCGGTTGAAGGATGATAAACATCGTGTACGGTTGTCCGTCCAAGGATACGTTCATACAAGGATTCAACCACTTCTTCATTATTTTTAATGGCAGTGGCCTGCAGTCCCCTTAATGTTCCGCAGTCAGGTTCGGAAACTATCACATCCTGCGACACATCAACAAGTCTCCTGGTAAGGTAACCTGCATCGGCTGTCTTAAGTGCCGTATCGGCAAGACCTTTTCTGGCACCATGGGTAGATATAAAGTACTCAAGTACAGAAAGCCCTTCCTTAAAGTTCGATAAAATCGGGTTTTCAATGATCTCTGAACCTGCCGAACCGGATTTCTGCGGTTTGGCCATCAGTCCACGCATTCCTGACAACTGCCTGATCTGCTCCTTCGATCCCCTTGCTCCCGAATCAAGCATCATAAATACCGAGTTGAAACCCTGCTGGTCGGCGGTAATCTGCTTCATCAGAGTTTGTGTAAGCTTGGCATTTATATGTGTCCAGATATCAATAATCTGGTTATATCTTTCATTGTTGGTTATGAAACCCATATTGTAATTGGCAAAAACCTCTTCAACCTGGGCATATCCCTCATCGACAAGCTCTGTCTTCTGATCGGGAACGATAACATCGTCAAGGTTGAATGACAGTCCCCCACGGAAGGCCATATCATAACCCATGTTCTTGATTGCATCAAGAAATTTGGCAGTCTTGGCAGTTCCTGTTTTTTTAAGAACCATACCTATAATGTCGCGGAGAGATTTTTTAGTAAGAAGCTCATTAATATATCCTGCCTTGTCAGGAACAGCCTGGTTGAAAAGGACCCTTCCGACAGTTGTTTCTATCATAGAGGATTCCTCTGTCTCCGGGTTGTAAATCCTGACCTTGATTATGGCATGAAGGTCTACTATCTTCTCATTGTAGGCAATGATAACTTCTTCCGGGGCATAAAAAACCATATTCTCACCCCTTACCGGATGCTTGCTGTCACTTAACCTGGCCTTTGTCAGGTAATACAATCCAAGTACCATATCCTGCGAAGGAACGGTTATTGGAGCTCCGTTTGCAGGGTTCAGTATGTTATGTGAAGCCAGCATAAGGATCTGTGCCTCAAGAACGGCCGCATTTCCCAGCGGGAGATGAACCGCCATCTGGTCGCCGTCAAAGTCGGCGTTAAATGCAGTACAGACAAGAGGATGCAACTGAATTGCCTTTCCTTCAATCAACTTGGGCTGGAAAGCCTGAATACCAAGACGGTGAAGAGTCGGGGCACGGTTCAGCAGTACCGGATGCCCTTTAATAACATTCTCAAGAATATCCCATACTACGGGATCCTTTCTGTCTACTATCTTTTTGGCCGATTTAACTGTTTTTACAATACCTCTCTCAATGAGTTTCCTGATGACAAAAGGCTTGTAAAGCTCTGCAGCCATGTCTTTGGGAATCCCGCACTCATGCATCTCAAGTTCCGGACCCACGATAATAACCGACCTGGCCGAGTAATCGACACGTTTACCCAGCAAATTCTGACGGAACCGTCCCTGTTTTCCTTTCAGGGAATCACTCAATGATTTTAAAGGCCTGTTGGCATCTGTTTTAACAGCATTTGCCTTTCTTGAATTGTCAAAAAGTGAATCGACAGACTCCTGAAGCATTCTCTTTTCATTCCTGAGGATTACCTCCGGCGCTTTAATCTCGATAAGTCTTTTAAGCCTGTTGTTGCGGATAATGACCCTGCGGTAAAGGTCATTAAGGTCGGATGTTGCAAACCTTCCGCCGTCAAGGGGCACCAGGGGCCTTAGTTCGGGAGGAATGACCGGCACCACTTTAACAACCATCCATTCAGGACGGTTTATGCCTTTTGAAGCCCTGAATGCCTCAACTACCTGAAGACGCTTGAGAGCCTCATTTTTTCTTTGCTGGGAAGTTTCGGTATTTGCCTTGTGACGAAGCGAATATGACAACTCATCAAGGTCTATCCTTGAAAGCAACAAGTGCAGGGCTTCTGCCCCCATTCCTGCTATAAACTTGTTTGGATCATCATCCTCCAGATGATTATTCTCCTTAGGCAAAGCCTCTACAATATCAAGGTATTCTTCCTCGGTCAGAAAGTCAAGGTACTCGACTCCGTCAGCCTGTTTAACTCCGGGGTTGATTACAACATATCTCTCATAATAAATAATCGACTCCAGCTTCTTTGTAGGAAGCCCCAGAAGGTATCCGATCTTGTTGGGTAGTGATTTGAAGTACCATATATGGGCAACGGGCACTACAAGATTGATATGGCCCATTCGCTCACGCCTGACCTTCTTTTCAGTCACTTCCACCCCGCAACGGTCGCATACAATCCCTTTATACCTTATCCGCTTGTACTTCCCGCAATGGCACTCGTAATCTTTGACAGGGCCAAAGATTCTTTCGCAAAACAAACCATCTCTTTCAGGTTTGTAGGTACGGTAATTGATTGTTTCGGGCTTAAGTACCTCACCACTGGAACGTTCCAGTATCTCTTCAGGTGATGCGAGACCGATAGAGATTTTTGTAAAACTGCTCTTTACTTTGGTATCTCTTCTGAATGACATATTTTGACAAATTAATGTATTATCCACAACTATGTCTGCGATGCATAATAACCGCAGACAATCTATTAATATTTAAACCAGGTTGATACTCAGACCCAATCCCCTGAGCTCATGTAATAAAACATTCAGCGACTCAGGAATTCCCGGCTGAGGCATTGGATCACCTTTCACAATACTTTCATATGCCTTGGCACGTCCAATAACATCATCAGATTTAATTGTAAGGATCTCCTGCAGGATATGTGATGCACCAAATGCTTCAAGCGCCCACACCTCCATTTCACCAAAACGCTGTCCGCCAAACTGCGCCTTACCACCAAGCGGCTGCTGGGTAATAAGTGAATACGGACCAATAGAACGGGCGTGCATCTTATCATCCACCATATGGCCAAGTTTCATCATATAAATTACACCTACCGTTGCCGGCTGGTCAAAGCGTTCTCCTGTGCCACCATCATACAGGAAGGTTTTGCCAAAATCGGGTACACCTGCTTCCCTGGTATAGCTGGTTATCTGATCTATTTTCGCACCATCAAAAATAGGTGATGCAAAAGTCAGTCCAAGTTCAACACCGGCCCATCCAAGAACAGTTTCATAAATCTGTCCGAGATTCATCCTTGAAGGCACGCCAAGCGGATTCAATACTATATCGACAGGTGTTCCGTCTTCAAGGAAAGGCATATCCTCTTCGCGGACAATCTTAGAGACAATACCCTTGTTACCATGACGTCCGGCCATTTTATCACCAACTTTTATCTTCCTTTTTTTGGCAATATAAACTTTAGCCATCTGAACAATACCCGCAGGAAGTTCATCACCAATAGTCAGGTTGTACTTTTTCCTTTTATAGGTAGCATCAAGCTCCTTGTGCTTTAAAATGTAATTCTGAAGAAGGAGTTTGACAGTGTCGTTCCTGTCCTTGTCTGTGGTCCACTTGTTTGGATTCACATTCATAAAATCAATCTCCTGCAGAAGCTTCTGTGTAAATTTTACACCCTTGGGGACAACTTCCACATTAAGATAACTTTTTACTCCCTGTGAAGTACGTCCATTTACAAGGATAAAGAGCTTATCGACGAGCTTCCCGGTAAGATCTTCTATTTTCCTGCCAAATTCATCATCAAGTTTCGTAAGAGTTGCCTTCTCTGATAGCTTAACCTTCTTTTCCTTGACAGACCTGGAAAATAGCTTCTTGTCTATAACAACACCGTGCAGTGATGGCGATGCTTTTAATGACGCATCCTTTACGTCTCCGGCTTTATCGCCGAAAATCGCCCGCAGCAGTTTTTCCTCAGGTGAAGGGTCTGATTCACCTTTAGGTGTTATCTTTCCAATCAGTATATCACCCGGGTTAACTTCGGCGCCTATTCTGATTATACCGTTCTCATCAAGATCCCTTGTTGCTTCTTCACTCACATTGGGTATATCAGAAGTTAACTCCTCCATACCCCTCTTGGTGTCGCGAACCTCAAGCACATATTCATCGACATGAATGGAGGTAAAAAAGTCATCCCTCACAAGTTTATCACTGACAACTATTGCATCTTCAAAATTATAACCTTTCCAGGGCATGAAGGCGACCTTGAGGTTACGTCCAAGTGCAAGTTCTCCACCCTGTGTACCATATCCTTCTGTCAGTATCTGGCCCTTTACCAGCTTATCACCTTTTGCCACCATAGGCTTAAGGGTGAGGACTGTATTCTGATTTGTCTTTTTGAATTTTGGAAGAATATATCTTTTAACTTCAGGATCGAAGCTTACAAACTGTTCCTTGTCCGTTCGTGTATACCTTACAAGTATTTCATTTGAATCAACATACTCAACAACACCATTTCCTTCGGCAACAAGCAGCACACGGGAATCGGTGGCTACCCTTGACTCGAGTCCGGTACCTACTACAGGGGCTTCCGGATTGATAAGCGGCACAGCCTGCCTCATCATATTCGATCCCATAAGTGCCCTGTTGGCATCATCATGTTCAAGAAATGGAATAAGTGAAGCAGCAATGGAAGCGATCTGGTTAGGGGCAACATCCATGAGATGTACCGTCTCACTTTCAGAAAGCGGAAAGTCACCATTATACCTTGACTTAACCCTGGGGTTGGCAAAAGTTCCGTCTTCATTAAGCACAGCATTAGCCTGGGCTATTATTTTAGCCTCCTCTTCCTCAGCGCTCAGATATATAACTTCTGCCGGATTAAGGTTAACCTTTCCGTTTGTTACCTGCCTGTATGGAGTTTCAATAAAACCCAAATCATTGATCTTTGCGTAAACACAAAGTGAAGAAATAAGTCCGATATTAGGTCCCTCAGGCGTTTCAATAGGACACAATCTGCCATAATGGGTATAATGTACGTCCCTTACTTCAAATCCAGCCCTTTCACGTGACAGTCCGCCCGGTCCAAGTGCCGACATTCTCCTTTTGTGAGTCATCTCGGCTAATGGATTTGTCTGATCCATAAACTGAGAAAGCTGATTTGTTCCAAAAAATGAGTTTATAACCGATGACAGGGTTTTTGAATTGATAAGGTCAATTGGAGTAAACACCTCATTATCTCTGACATTCATTCTTTCCCTTATAGTACGTGCCATGCGGGCAAGTCCGACACCAAACTGGTTGGCCATCTGCTCGCCGACAGTTCTTACACGACGGTTACTAAGGTGGTCAATATCATCAACATCTGTCTTCGAATTGATAAGTTCAATGAGATATTTTATAATGCTGATAATATCCTGCCTGGTAAGAACTTTAGTGTCAATATCAATATCAAGACCAAGTTTTTTATTTATTCTGTACCTTCCGACATCTCCCAGGTCATAGCGCTTATCTGAAAAGAAAAGTTTTTCGATAACATCCCTTGCAGTTGTCTCATCAGGCGGTTCAGAATTTCTCAATTGCCTGTATATATGAAGAACAGCCTCTTTTTCAGAGTTACAAGGATCCTTTTGCAGTGTATTATAAATAATTGCAAAATCGGCAAGATTCTGATTTTCTTTATGCAAAAGAATGTTCGGTGCACCCGAGTCAATTATCTCATCGATGTGTTCATTCTCAAGAACAGTCTCGCGATCGATTATTACCTCATTACGTTCAATAGAAACGACTTCTCCCGTGTCCTCATCGACGAAATCTTCAATCCATGATTTGAGAACACGTGCTGCGAGTTTCCTGCCAATTACCTTCTTAAGGGCTGTCTTCGATACCTTTATTTCGTCGGCAAGATCGAATATCTCGAGAATATCTTTATCACTTTCAAATCCAATTGCACGCAGCAGGGTTGTGACCGGAAGTTTCTTCTTCCTGTCAATGTATGCGTACATAACATTGTTAATGTCGGTTGCAAATTCTATCCACGAACCCTTGAAGGGTATAATACGCGCAGAATACAACTTGGTTCCGTTTGCATGTATGCTCTGTCCGAAGAATACTCCGGGTGAGCGGTGAAGCTGGGAAACGATAACGCGTTCCGCCCCGTTTATTACAAATGTCCCGCGACCGGTCATATAGGGCACCGTTCCGAGGTAAACATCAGTAATAACTGTATCAAAATCCTCATGCTCAGGATCGGTACAATATAGTTTTAATTTTGCCTTAAGAGGCACACTGTAGGATAATCCTCTTTCAATGCACTCTTCTATTGAATACCTTGGAGGATCAATAAAATAATCGATAAACTCCAGAACAAAATTGTTCCTGGTATCACTTATGGGGTAGTTTTCATTGAAAACCTTGAATAATCCTTCGTTCTTCCGATTTTCAGGAGATGTACCCATTTGAAAAAAGTCAGTAAATGACTTGAGCTGAATCTCCAGGAAATCAGGGTATTCAAGTTGAATTTTTGCAGATGAAAAACTAATCCTCTTATTTCCGGTTTTTGTTGCGCACATTGTATAAAGATATTAAGTGAAGCTAAGCAATCATAACAATAAAAGGCTTAGAATCTTTTTGTAAGATTCTAAACCCTTGAATACCACTAGTTTCGGTAGCTGCTATTTAAGTTCAACTTCTGCTCCTGCTTCTTCTAGTTGTGATTTGAGAGACTCTGCTTCTTCTTTGGAAACTCCTTCTTTAACGGCTTTAGGAGCGCTGTCAACCAATTCTTTAGCTTCCTTCAATCCTAATCCTGTGAGTTCCTTTACCAGTTTAACGATCTGCAATTTTGCTCCGCCTGGTGCTTTCAGAATAACATCAAACTGATTTTTTTCTTCAACAACTGCTTCTGCAGCGGCGGGACCCGCAACTGCAACTGCTGCTGCAGCCGGCTCAATACCATATTCATCCTTAAGTATCTGAGCTAATTCATTTACTTCTTTTACAGTCAAATTAACCAATTGTTCTGCAAACGCTTTTAAATCTGCCATTTTTATTAAAATTTAAATTTGGTTGTTCTAATTTTATTGTTCTTTTTCTGATAATGTTTTCACGATACCCGCAATTGTATTGCCACCTGATTTAAGAGCAGAAATAACATTGTTTGCGGGCGATTGAAGTGTCAGTATTATATCACCAATCAATTCATCACGTGTTTTGAGAGTAGAAAGCATCTCAACCTGATCGTCGCCAAAATAAAAGGACTGTTCGATGTAGGCAGCTTTTAGCAAAGGCCTGTCATGTTTCTTACGAAACTCTTTTATCAGCTTTGCAGGAACATTACCGCTTTCTGAAAACATAATAGACGTTGAATCTTTCAAAACGTCATATATCTCTTCAAAGTTTTTCTCAGATCCTTCAAGGGCTTTTCTAAGCAGGGTGTTTTTAACCACCACAAGATTGATACTTTTATCAAAACATTTCCTTCTCAGCACACTTGTATCTTCAGCATTGAGATTTGAAATATCAGTAAGATAAAAGTGATCATACTTGTTCAGCTTTTCGGTCAGCTCCTGAATAATCACATTCTTGTCTTCTCGTTTCATCTATATTAATTATAGGTATCAATTTAATTTTCAGATATTTAAATCTGCAAGTATTAAACCCGGGATTTTCCTGACTCACAGTCTTCCATCGCTACGTTAATCCTTAGTTTTCACCATCCAGCGTGGTAACTTCTTTTGTCAGTATATTAATACTTCCGGTTAAAAGGTTATTCCCTGCTACAAACAGGAACCCCCTGAACCTTCAGATTAATCGGTTGATTTCGGGTCAACCTTCAATCCGGGACTCATCGTGCTTGAAAGGTAGATACTTTTAATATAGGTACCTTTCGCAGCAGCAGGCTTAAGCTTGACAATCGTCTGGATAAATTCCCTTGCGTTTTCCACAACGCTGGATGTTTCAAAAGAAACTTTTCCAACGGAAGTATGAACTATTCCAAACTTATCAACCTTGAAATCAATCTTACCGGCTTTTACTTCGGTGACTGCCTTGCCAACTTCCATGGTTACGGTTCCGCTTTTCGGATTCGGCATTAGTCCGCGAGGACCAAGTATCCTTCCAAGCTGACCAACTTTAGCCATTACAGAAGGCATGGTAATTATAACATCCACATCTGTCCAGCCTCCCTTGATCTTTTCAACGTAATCATCAAGACCAACATAATCAGCTCCTGCAGCTTTAGCCTCTTCCTCCTTGTCAGGAGTACATAAAACCAGAACCCTGATCTGCTTACCAGTACCATGGGGCAATGTTACTACGCCACGCACCATCTGATTAGCTTTCCTGGGATCAACCCCAAGGCGAATGTCGATATCGACCGATGCATCGAAATTGGTGGAGCTGATCTCCTTGACCATTTCAGCTGCTTCACTCAACCTGTACAGTTTCCCGGGTTCGAGCTTTTCTAAAGCTACCTTTCTCTTTTTTGTCAGTTTAGTCATTATATATGCATGTATTTATCAATTAGCAAAAGGGGAGGCTCCTTTAACAGTTATCCCCATACTTCTTGCTGTTCCGGCTACCATCTTCATTGCCGACTCGACTGTAAAGGCATTAAGATCGGGCATCTTGTCTTCTGCAATTTTTCTGACCTGATCCCAGGTTATAGCGGCCACCTTCATACTGTTAGGCTCAGCTGAACCTTTCTGCAATTTGGAAGCTTCCATCAACTGTACAGCAACAGGCGGGTTTTTGACGACAAAATCAAAAGATTTATCGGCATAAACCGTTATTATTACAGGTAACAATTTTCCGGCACTTGACTGGGATCTGGCATTGAATTGCTTGCAAAACTCCATAATATTTACACCCTTGGAACCCAGTGCGGGACCCACGGGAGGAGAAGGATTGGCAGCACCACCTTTTATTTGCAATTTAATTAATCCAGCAACTTCTTTCGCCATAATTCTACTTTATTTGCTTTTAAGAGATAGTCACCATTATCTGGAAGCGATTCGATAACTATCATAAATATGAAAGGATGCGTAACAGTTTCTTTTTAAATCTGCCAATGGCAGTTATTCTTTTTCAACCTGCATGAAACTCAGTTCAAGGGGAGTTTTACGGCCAAAAATTCTAACCATAACCTTAAGCTTTTTCTTTTCATCATTAACTTCCTCAATGATGCCTGAAAAGCTGTTGAAAGGACCATCTACCACCTTAACAGTTTCCCCTACAAAGAATGGAATGTTAATTTCTTCTTCGCTGGCTGCAAGTTCATCTACTTTACCAAGAATGCGGTTGACCTCAGACTGACGTAAAGGAACAGGTTCATCGCCTTTACTTCCAAGGAAACCGATTACATTAGGTATATTTTGTAATATATGTGGAATTTCTCCAGCCAGAATTGCTTCAATAAGAACATATCCGGGAAAAAAATTTCTTTCCTTGCTTATTTTTTTCCCGCTGCGGATCTTATAGACCTTTTCGGTTGGTATCAGAACCTGTGAAATATAATCCTGAAGATTCAGGCGATTCACTTCACTGTCAATGTATTCCTTGACTTTCTTTTCTTTACCCCCGATAGCTCTTATTACGTACCACTTCTTTATGTTCTCACTCATTACAAATCCGGCATTAATAGAAAAGACTATAAACCACCTCCATTAAATTCTCGAAAACAAAGTCCATACCGAATATAACCATGGCAATGATAAAGGAGGCAACCATTACTACCACGGCAGAACTCTGGAGTTCGGCCCATGTTGGCCATGATACTTTATAAACAAGTTCGGTAAATGCTTCCTGAAAATATGTTTTAATTCTCATGTTTAAGTTAATTTGCACGGGTGGAGAGACTCGAACTCCCAGCCAATGGTTTTGGAGACCACTACTCTACCAATTGAGCTACACCCGTGTCTGTCCAATGGCAGACCATATCCTGTAAATCAGAATATGTCTGCCATGTGTAATTTAATCGAGTACCTCTACTACCTGACCTGCACCAACTGTACGGCCTCCTTCGCGTATAGCGAAGCGCAGGTTCTGGTTGATGGCTACCGGTGATATCAGCTCAACGATAATTGAAACGTTATCGCCTGGCATTACCATCTCAGTTCCTTCTGGCAGATGGATCTCTCCTGTTATATCAAGTGTCCTTAAGAAGAACTGGGGACGATATTTGTTATGGAAAGGTGTATGACGACCTCCTTCTTCTTTCTTAAGTACATAGATCTCAGCTTTAAATTTGGTGTGTGGCGTAATTGATCCGGGCTTGGCTATAACCATACCTCTTTTGATCTCATTCTTATCAACACCCCTGAGCAATAAACCTACGTTATCACCGGCCTCACCGCGATCAAGTATCTTACGGAACATTTCAACACCGGTTACAACTGTTTTCCTGGAAGCACCCAGTCCGACAAGCTGCATCTCTTCGCCGGAGTTAACAACCCCTGTTTCAATCCTTCCTGTAGCAACTGTACCACGACCTGTAATTGAGAATACATCTTCAACAGGCATTAGAAATGGCTTCTCCACATCTCTGGGAGGAACAGGAATATATGAATCAACTGCATCCATAAGTTCCATAACTATCTCTTCCCATTTTTCTTCGCCGTTAAGGGCGCCAAGAGCTGAGCCATGGATAACCGGAGCATTGTCGCCGTCAAATTCATAGAACGTGAGCAGTTCACGAACTTCCATCTCAACAAGTTCAAGTAATTCCGGATCGTCAACCATATCAACCTTGTTAATAAAAACAACAAGTCTTGGTACGTTAACCTGGCGTGCAAGAAGAATATGCTCGCGTGTCTGGGGCATCGGACCATCTGTTCCTGCTACAACAAGAATAGCGCCATCCATCTGGGCAGCACCTGTAACCATGTTCTTAACGTAGTCGGCGTGACCCGGACAATCAACATGTGCATAGTGACGATTTGCGGTCTGATATTCAATGTGTGCAGTGTTGATTGTTATACCTCTCTCCCTTTCCTCAGGTGCATTGTCAATCTGATCAAAGGTTTTAATCTCAGAAAGTCCCTTTTTTGAAAGTATAAGTGTGATCGCAGCTGTCAAAGTGGTCTTGCCATGATCAACGTGCCCTATAGTTCCGACATTGACGTGGGGTTTGTTTCTTTCAAATTTTGCTTTTGCCATAACTCCAAAATTATTTGATAAATAGTGAATAATATTAGTTTCGATAACGATGAAAAACTGCGCTTTGAGCCAATGATGGGAGTTGAACCCATGACCTCTTCCTTACCAAGGAAGCGCTCTACCCCTGAGCTACATCGGCAAAGAAAGAGCGGGAGACGGGACTCGGACCCGCGACCCTCAGCGTGGAAGGCTGATGCTCTACCAACTGAGCTACTCCCGCTTGTAC
>CAYQXY010000015.1:0-99728 GCA_964421595.1 uncultured Bacteroidales bacterium
AACCAGTCGACGCCATTAACAGAATACTCATAACTACCTGTTCCGCCAAGCGGATTAGTTATCTCTATAATTCCGTTTCCTGCACCGAAGCATGTTACATCGACAGCTGAAATATCAGCCGAAAGCCTTTCCGGCTGGGTTAATTCAACCTGTCCGTAGTCAGTCCGGCAGCCATTATCATCCCTTACTGCAACATCATATAAGCTGGCAGAAAGGTTTGCAAAAGAACCGCCATTTTCAAAGAAGTCCACTCCATTAACAGAATACCAGATCGTACCAGTACCACCGGTTGCAGTAATTGCAATACTTCCCGTTGTTCCCCCGAAGCAGACAATATGTCCCTGAACAACAGCTGTAATATCAAGCTCAGCCGGTTCTGAAATAGTAATATTAGCAATCTCTGCAGGATCACAACCCCTGCTGTCGGTTACGCTGATACGGTAATCAGCACCAGCTGTCAGTCCCCCGAAAACCGCATGAGCAGGATAAACCGGTTCCTGTGTTTCAATGAGGTTAAATCCGTCAAATAGAGTATAGACATAGCCGGGAGTCCCTCCCGAGGCCGAAGCGGTAATTGAACCACCACTGTCTCCAAAGCACTCATTATTGACAACCGTTTCAATATTAAGGGAAATTACCTCTGGTTCGGATACAATCAGCAGTCCCAGATCAATTTCACATGAAGGATGGTTCATATCCCGTATAAGGGCAGTATAATTACCAGCAGCAAGATTGGCAAAAATCAAACCTGCCTGCCACGATACCCCGTCAATCGAAAATTCATATGATCCGGATCCGCCTGCAAAATTGAAAAATTCAATACTGCCGTCTGTGCCATTAAAGCATGATGCCCCTGTGGCCAGAGTTTCGGCAAAAAGCACATCCGGCTCAAGTATATCAAAGCTTCCAAGGTGCATCTGACAACTTGTTGCCGCAGCATCCCTCATCATTACCTGGTAATTGCCCGCTACCAGGCCGGTGAAGCTATTGCTGGCCGACCATGATGCACCATTATTGACCGAATAGTGATAAACCCCGCTTCCGCCTGTCGCGCCGGTAATCTCTATTTCTCCATTGTTATTGCCATTACATACAGTCACATCAGTTTTTATAACAGAAGCAGCAAGTTCGTCAGGTTGCGTTAACTGAAATGCCGGATTAATAGTTGTCTCACATGCAGGGTTTGAAATACTTCTAACGCGCAGATCATATGTTCCCGCAGGCAGATTAATGAAGGTCCCGCCGGACTGGCCTGCAGTGCTGAAACCGGTAACCGAATACTGGTAAAATCCGGTGCCTCCAACTACATTGACAAAAGAAATACTCCCCGTTCCACCAAAACAGACAGGGTGAACAGCATCAATGTCTGCTGTGATCGGTGCGGGCTGTGTCAGAACAAGTGCACTGTTGATTACAAAAACACAGGCCGGGTTATCGGCATCCCTTATCTGTACATTATAGGTGCCGGCAGGAAGTGAAGTAAAATGCGGATCAAGTGATGAAGTTGCCCAGCCATCAATAGTGTACTCATAATTCCCTGTAATTTCAGCCCAGCTCCCCAGTTGATCTGTAATTGATATCGTCCCGTTCGTCCAGCCATAACATCCTGTAATATTTGTTGAGGAAGCTGTTGCAGAAAGTGCGGCTACCGGCTGGGTAATTGTTACAGGAACAGTGGTGGTGCAGCCATTGTCATCACGTATGGTAATTGTATGATCACCCGGGAGAAGGTTTTCAAAGGTACCTGATACCTGAAAATTGACTCCGTCAATGCTGTACTGGTATGGTGTCGTACCCTCGTTCCCTGCCACGGTCACGCTGCCATCACTGCCGTTATAACACGATACATTCGTCTGCGATACTACACTCCCTACAAGGGCAGCAGGTTCAGAAACGGTAACATCAGCATCGACTGAACAACCATTGTTATCAACCACAGTAACCGTATAGTTACCGGCAATCAGTCCGGTGAAATTCCCCGATCCCTGTAATGCCCCTCCGTTGATCTGGTAACGGCGCGGATTTACACCTCCGCTGCTTGATGCCTGTATCTGGCCGTCATTCCCCCCAAAACAAGATACATCATTAACTGTATTGATAGTCAGGGTAACTGCAGTTGCAGGTTGGGTTATATTTACGGAAACATTCGATGTGCATCCAGGTGCATCTCTTACCGTTATATTATAGTTTCCGGCAGCCAGGTTGTCGAATGTCCCCGATCCCTGAAAATTCATCCCGTCTATGCTGTACTGGTATGGAGCCGTACCGTTGCTGCCCGCTACGGTCACGCTGCCATTATTTCCGCCGAAACACGATACATTGGTCTGCGATGCAATACTTCCGCCAAGGGCAGCTGCAGGCTGGGTAATAGTAACTGCAACAGGAAAGGTACATCCGTTAGCATCGCGAACCGTTACGGTGTAGCTTCCTGAAGTAAGGTTCTCAAAAGTACCGGAATCCTGGAAAGTAACACCGTCTGTGCTATACTGGTATGGAGCAGTGCCATTGCTGCCCGCTACGGTCACGCTGCCATCATTTCCGCCGAAACATGATACATTCGTCTGCGATGTAATACCCCCACCAAGGGCGGCTGCGGGCTGGGTGATTGTAACAGCAACAGGGAAGGTACATCCGTTTGAATCACGAACCGTTACTGTATAATTTCCTGAAGTAAGATTTTCAAAAGTACCGGAAACCTGGAAGGTAACCCCATCAATACTATACTGGTAAGGTGAAGTGCCATCATTGCCCGCCACCGTCACACTTCCGTCATTTCCATTAAAACAGGAAACGTTGGCCTGAGATACTATACTCCCGCCAAGGGCGACTAAAGGCTGTGTAATTGTAACAGCAACAGGAAAAGTACATCCGTTTGAATCACGAACCGTTACTGTATAATTTCCCGAAGTAAGGTTTTCAAAAGTACCGGAAACCTGGAAAGCACCACCGTTCAGACTGTACTGATATGGTGAAGTACCATTGCTTCCCGCTATGGTTACGCTGCCATCATTTCCACCAAAACATGATACATCTGACTGCGAATCAATACTTCCGCCAAGAGCAGCTGCAGGCTGGGTAATTGTAACAGCAACAGGGAAGGTACATCCGTTTGAATCACGAACGGTTACTGTATAACTTCCTGAAGTAAGATTTTCAAAAGTGCCTGAGCCCTGAAAGGTAATCCCATCAATACTGTACTGGTAAGGTGCAGTGCCGTCGTTTCCGGCCACCGTCACGCTGCCGTCATTACCGTTAAAACACGACACATTCGTCTGCGATGTAATACTCCCCCCAAGGGCGGCAGCCGGCTGGGTAATAATAACAGGAATATCGAAGGTACAACCATTGGCATCGCTAACCGTTACTGTATAATTTCCTGAAGCAAGGTTTTCAAAAGTACCGGAAACCTGAAAAGTTAATCCATCAATACTATACTGGTATGATGGGGTGCCACCGGTACCGGCCACAGTTACACTGCCGTCATTGCCATTAAAACACGAAACACTTGTCTGCGATGTAATACTCCCCCCAGGAGCAGATGGCGGCTGGATAATCTGATCGTTATAGGCAAAGGTGCAATTGTTTGCATCGCGCACTGTCACCGTGTAATCGCCTGCCGCAAGATTTTCGAATGTTCCTGAGACCTGGAAATCGACGCCATTCAGGCTGTACTGATAAGGAGCCACGCCACCTGTGCCCTGAGCAGTAAGACTGCCTGTGCTTTCGCCAAAACAAAGCACATTTATCTTCGATACAGTACTGCCTCCAACTGCAGAAGCAGGCTGGAGTATCACAACGGGATCAAGAGGTGCAACACAGTCATCAGGATGGATTCCATCACGTACGCTAACTTCGTAGTTACCAGCGGGAAGGCCGTTAAAGACATTGCCGGACTGCCATGGCATTCCGGTAACGCTGTATTCGTAACTCCCTGAACCTCCACTTTCACCAGAGATGATGATCGAACCGTTGCTGCCTTGAAAACAGGAAACATCTGTATGAGAAACGGTGGCAGTGATTGTTGCAAAAACTTCAACCTGGAATGACTGGGAAACTTCACATCCCTTCTGGTCAACTAACTTGTACACCAGGTTGTGAATTCCGATATCGTTCGACAGAAACACAGGATCGGCAACATCTGAAGGGCCTGCAAAAACATCTGAAGGAGTCCATTCATGAATGTAGCCTCCGTTGCCTCCATCTGGATTTCCATAGAGCTGTCTTGGCGTGTTCTGGCAAATACTTGCAGGGTCAGGTTGTATAGAGGTAACCAAAGGCGCAGGCTGGTTAACAGCAACAGGAAATTGACTTACAACATCCAGTGTTGCATCCTGTACCTGGATTTGATAAAACTGATTTGCCTTTACACCGGTAAAGGTATGACTTGTGTTGGATGTTATATGCAGGCCATTACCTCCGAATCCTCCGTAATAATACTCATATGGCGGGATTCCTCCTGAAATTTCTATTGTAATAGTTCCGTTTGATTCACCGTTACATATTACCGGTTCAGTACTTACCGACACGATTTGAAACTGCCCATAGGCAGAATTAACGCAAAAAAGTAATAATATACTGAATATCAGCGATCGTAGAAGTTTATTCATATATCAGGCATAGAGTGTTATATTCTTCCTTTCTGTACTTAAAACCGGCGGTAAGACAGAAGGTAAACGGTTTTACGGTTTGGAAACAATAATGTTTCAATATCAGCCCAATATGCTTATATTAGTGGTTAATCTTCTAATTCGTTGACATGAAGATTCTTTTTGGCAGGATAACAGGTTTACAATATAGTATTTTCACAAATGATTGTCAGGCACTCAAGGAAGCATCAGTTACCCGGATATCACCTTTATAATATGCATTTTACGCCTAACAACGACACTTGTATTACAGGTATTACCGAATACAATTTAAATAACGGTCGATAAGTTTATATAAGTGGTCAGAGCTGTTCCGCACGGTTAAAGATACGCCTGGTAATGTAGCGTACCGGTACAACAGCGGCAAGCAGGCCAATTAGAAGGACCGTAATGAACACATACAGAAAGTCGGGAGCCTGGACTTCAACCGGATAAGCATCAATAATAAACGCCCCGGTACCATAGAGTTTGACAATGCCGAACTCCATCTGGATAAATGCTATAAGGAATCCGAGAGCCAGTCCTGCCACGGCACCTACAATGGAGATCATCCATCCTTCAAAAAGGAATATCTTCCTGATCATTTTTTCTGTTGCGCCAAGACTCTTCAGGACGACCAGATCCTTTTTCTTTTCCATGATAAGCATGGTGAGTGATCCGATAATATTAAAAGAAGCTACCAGGAGTATAAAACTCAGTATCAGAAAAATTGCCCACTTTTCAGTCTCCATCACCTTGTAGAGCCACTCATGCTGCTGATATCGGTTCAGTATGCTGAACTCATCACCAAGAACAGCCTGGATATCGGCAATTACTTCGCTTTCGCGGAAACCGGGAATGAGGCCCAGTTCAATTGCACTCACCTCATTCTCATATTCAAGCAGGTCTCTGACAAATTCAATGGGAATGACAACATAGCTCAGATCGAACTCCTGTTCGACTGAAAATATACCAGACGGAAAGATCATCTTCCTGTTAAAAGCCCGTTCCGGATTCAAGGTAATTGAGCTGATCGTTGCAGTTCGCCGGGGAATATAAATATCAAGCGGGGTAATGAAATTCAGTCCGACATTCAGTACGTTTGCCAGTCCGAGACCAATTACTGCGTAACTGTTATTGTTATCATCCCTTAACATTAAGCTACCGTCAATGATCATTCTGTCGAGACCGCTGGTCATTGCATAATTCTGGCCAACACCCTTGAGGGTAGCAACATGCTGCCTGTCGCCGTACATTAACAAGGCATTTTCTTCAAGCACCTCGGTATAATATGCTACACCCGGATGGTTCATTACAGCCTCAAACCTGCTGTCACCCTCAGCTAAGAATGTTTTTCCCTCAACAAGGGTGATCTCTATTTCAGGATCAAATACACTGAACAGCGATTTAATCAGACTGTCAAATCCGTTAAAAACTGACAATATCACAATAAGTGCCATGGTGCCAATTGCTACACCAACAACAGAAATTGCAGATATAATATTTATCACATTTTGCGATTTTTTCGCAAGCAGGTAACGTCTGGCTATAAAAAACGGAAGGTTCATCCGGAAAAAGTGCTGTTATTATATTTATTATAAGTAAGAAACATATCAAATTCAGTAATTACCACGCATAGATCGCATCTGTTGACCTCTTAATATGCGTACTGGCTTATAAAATAATATTCAATGTCATATATCCTGCAAGTAATTGAAATTTGTACTTCTAACCAGATGATCCCGCATCCTTAATACATAACTTGTTGTGATTCATAGTGCCGTGCAAAATTCATCTAAATTATCCATGTCAGGTGGTGGCGAACTGAACTGTCAGTTATTTTACCGCTTTAACAATCAATCCCGTCCCTGAATCGTTTTTGCTGTGAATATCAAAATAATTCAGCAGAAGGGCAAATGGAAAAGTCACAATATAATAAAACGGAAGTACCAGAAAAAACAACTTTCCCATGTTGAGCATCTTTATAGGGTATTTCATTGACAACCGCCATGACAACTGTCCGTAACGTCCGTACGAATATCTTGCTTCCACCCGGCTGAAGCCGGCCGACAAAAGCTTTTCAGTTATCTCATCACTGCCGTAGCCATCTCTCACGTGTTCGCCTATAAAAGAGGTTTCACCTTCATCGTGTACATCCGACCCACCCTTGTCAGATGGCGTTGAGATTATAAGGATACCGCCGGGTTTCAATGAATTGCAAAGATTTCCCATAACGCCGGTATCATCCTTTATATGCTCAAGCACATCTACGCATAAGGCCAGGTTGTATGTCAGCGGTTCAGAAAAAGTATTGAGATCGGCCTTCTCGAAACGGACTCTCCCTCCCGATCTCCCAGCGCCGAAAAAGCGTTCGCATATCGCAAGTTCATCAGCCTTTACATCAACACCTTTAATGCTAAATTTTCCGCGAAGACGGGACATAAAATAAACATACTGTCCGAAACCTGAGCCGGCATCAAGTATCGAGGCATTTTCGGGAGCTGTTTCAGCCCACTTTCGCACTTCCCTTCTTACATACCACGATCTGAGCAGTAATATGTCAAGCAGCTTGTAAAACAGTATGCGGGCCGCACTGCAACAGTTAAAAATATATCCGGTTTGTCTTTTAATGGGATCGTAATCCATAACTAGCGAAGATCATTTCAGCAGGTCATCAATCTTATTGGCATAATCCATGCTGTCGTCAATATAAAAGATAAGTTCGGGAACAAGTCTGAGTTGATTCCTGACCCGTTGTCCGAGTTCATACCTGATTGTCTTAACCTGGAGGTTAATCGTCTCAAAAAGCTCCTGCTGCCTTTCAGGCGGGAAGAGGCTCAGATAAACCTTTGCCAGTGCCAGGTCGGGAGTGACCCTCACCACGGTAACAGAAATCATCCCTCCGCCGAAAAGGTTGTTCCCCTGCTTCTGGAAAATGTCAGCCAGTTCCTTCTGAATCAGTTTTGATACCTTACTTTGTCTTTGAGTTTCCATGATGCCGGTTTTAAATGCCAGTATCAACCCGGCAGGCCTGCACGCAGATCTGCCAGGTTTTTATCTGTGACTGCAAAGATAATCCTATTATGTTACTTCTTCCGGAAACCTGATGAAGAAAGGAGATTTTTTTCAAAAGGCCGGAACCGGACCTTGATTGAAGTTCAAAGCCATAGAATCTAAATGTTTCCGTTTATAACGATTATCTTTTTCGGGGAACCGACGCTGTTATTCATTGTTTTTGCGATTACCTTCTAAGAGCATCTGGCTGTTTCTTAAAAACATAACCTCCCCTTTCAGAGAAGATCTCCCTCCGTGTGGCGTTATTTGAAAGAATGATTATTCAGTAATTTCCAGACAAAATCGAATCCGGGCTTGTTCCTGATGATATTCCTTGTGAGATGATTATAGACACCCTTTGTTAAAATTAAGTCACGAGTTTTGCCATTATTTGTTAATTTTGTGGCACCATAATGGTATATCCCTGAGTCTGTCAGATCCCTTGCAGGTCTCAGGCCGGCAAAAGGCGGTTTACAAAAGTAAATCATTAAATACCTCAGGATAGTTATAATATTAAAAATTTAAGAAACTGAATAATGGATATAGTAGTAAGTGGAATACGGTCAACGGGAAATCTGCACCTGGGCAATTATTTCGGAGCGCTCAGGAATTTTACACGCATGCAGCATGAAAACAAGTGTTTTTTCTTTATAGCCGACTATCACTCACTTACCACACATCCGACACCCGCCAACCTGCACAGCAATGTTAAACAGGTCCTTGCAGAATACCTGGCCTGCGGACTTGATCCGAAAATTGCAACCATCTATTTGCAGAGTGATGTTCAGGAAGTTACAGAGCTTTACCTGCTGCTGAATATGATTGCATATACCGGTGAGCTTGAGCGAACCACAACCTTCAAGGAGAAAGTACGTAATCAGCCTGACAATGTGAATGCCGGACTGCTTACCTATCCTGTGCTTATGGCTGCCGATATAATCATCCACAAGGCTGCAAGGGTGCCTGTAGGAAAGGACCAGCAGCCCCACCTGGAGATTACAAGGAAATTTGCCCGCCGCTTCAATAATATGTATAAAACAGAATATTTTCCTGAGCCGGAAGCTTACAATTTCGGAGAGAAACTTGTTAAGATTCCCGGACTGGATGGCAGTGGGAAAATGGGTAAATCAGAAGGCAACGGCATCTTCCTGTCAGATGATGAAAAAAGCATCCGCAAAAAAGTTATGCGTGCAGTAACCGATGCCGGACCCGTCGTTCCAAACCAGGAAATGGCCGAACCTGTGAAGAACCTGTTTAAAATCATGGAGTTTGTCAGCAATCCGGAAACAATAATTCACTTTAAAGATCAGTACAACAACTGCAGTATCCGGTACGGTGATCTGAAAAAGCAACTTGCCGATGACCTTGTTACTTTTGTGAAACCGATAAGTGAGCGGATCAAAGAGATTCTTTCAGATGATGACTATATGAGAAAAGTTGTAAGGAACGGTGCAGAGAAAGCAAAGGTCAGTGCCTCTCAAACAATACGTGAGGTAAGGGAGATAATAGGTTTTAAACCATTCTGAAAGCTTAAACCTTTCAGTCAATGAAACTAAAAAGCCCCGGTATTGAAAGCACTGCAGACTCTGGTAATTTTTTAATTCTTCTTACTGAGCATATCGGTATACCAGATAGCTTGCCAGAAAACAACCAGTTTTTTAAATTTGTAAGTAGTATTCCGGAATGCCATTAATTACATGCACTTCGTCCTTCATTCATGTCAATATGATAAAAGCCGGTTACCGGTAATTAAATATTCTGGTTTGCATGATTTCAATTGCGGAATCAGATTACTGGCTACATCAGAAGGATGAGTGATACCCCCATCACGGCCATACCGGAAATAAGTCCGTAAATAGAAAGATGGTGCTCACCGTATTCGCGTGCTGCCGGCAGCAGTTCATCGAGTGATATGAATACCATGATACCGGCAACAGCAGCAAATATTACCCCGAACATTGAATCGTTAAGGTATGGCATAAGTATCAGCCAGCCTATAAGTGCTCCTACAGGCTCGGCCAGGCCCGAAAGAAAGGAATACTTGAAAGCTTTCTTCTTACTGCCCGTGGCGTAATAGATAGGAACGGAGACTGCAATGCCCTCGGGAATATTGTGTATGGCGATGGCGATGGCGATAGGTATACCAATCGACAAATCGGAAAGAGCAGCAATGAAAGTAGCCAGTCCTTCAGGAATATTATGTACTGTAATTGCTATGGCAGACATCAGGCCCATTCGCATCAGCTTGCTCTTATTATGATTATCTCTTCTAGTCTCGGCGTCAATTGATCCCTTCTCACCGCTTGTTCCTGGTCCGGCCCCGCTAACATCCTCCACCATACGCACTTCATGTGGATTTTCGGCTGTGGGGACAAGCCGGTCAATTAGTGCAATTACTGCAATTCCCCCAAAAAAAGAGATTAGAGTTATCCAGCTGCCCTGAACAATGCCCATACCAGAAACCAGAGATTCCCTGGCTTTGAATAAAATCTCCACCATAGAAACATATATCATGACACCGGCTGAGAAACCAAGTGCCACAGCCAGAAATCTTGTATTTGTAGTTTTTGTAAAGAAAGCAAGAGCACTGCCAATCCCTGTAGAGAGTCCGGCGAAAACAGTAAGTCCGAACGCAATCAGCACGTCTGTTGAAAACATATCAGGTAACTCCATTACTTGAGCCTTTTTTTAATTCAGCGAGGATTTTAGGCAAAGATAAAAAATCTACTTGCTTCTCGCCTTTTTTAAAAGGATATTCACAAGCGCCATCCGGAAATAGCGTAAATCTGTAAGTAGTGGATTTTGTGAATATGCATCGAGATATCTGATTTCAGAATCCTGTATCTCGGAGAGAGTTTTTGGCATATCTGCATAAAACGGAGGAATGAGACCCGGTTTGTATTTTATTCTTTTCTCCTGAAGTTTCTTGTCATATAAATCAAAATAACTTAAGCTCAGGGGCCTTACGCCAACCAGCTTAATCTCACCCTTAAGCAGGTTGAACAACATTGGGAGCTCATCTATCCAGAGTGCCCTTAGCATTTTACCGAGAGTGGTAACCCTGAAATCATTCTTATACTTTCCCCCCGTATCAAGATTATTATTTTCGAAAAGGTAATTCTGGAGATATTCAGCATACGGGTGCATGGTCCTGAATTTGTATACCCTTATTATCCGGCCATCCTTCCCCACACGTCGGAGCTTTATGAACATACCATAAGTAGGATCAAAATCATAAACCGGATCAGTTATTTTCCTTGCGCTGAAACAATATAACCCGTCAACATAATCATCGCCGTCAAGGGTAAATCCGCACGAATACAATCTGCCCAGAAGCTCTGCCCTGGATATCACCCTGTTATTGCCACGTGTAAGGAAATAGTAAATACGTTGTGTCAGTATAAACTTGGGAAACACTCTCTTAAGCATGTAATCCATGGAGTAGTAAATCCAGTTAAGAACGGGAGGAAATTTGCGAAGGATCCGCATTTTTCTCAAGTCTTTTGTTTCTGCGCATCCTATAAAGGTACCGCCTTCTGGAAGTTTCCGGTTTACCGATTCAAAGAATTTATTTATGTACCTGATATCATTCACCCGCTTCATGTTTACTACGGCCTTATAGAATTTATCAGGCTGCAATTCAATATTGAAACGGGAGCTTGTTGAAACAAGCAGGGTCTTTTTACAGGCATCGTCAAGAAATTTGCACATAAAAGAATAGATACCTTTGCCGCATTCCTGATAAACTGCATGTTTTATTACATCGGAATTAAGTGTGAATTGCCTGAAATCTCTGGCAATACGGGCATTCTTTATTTCAGAAGGCCTTGCAGGCGGATTTATCTTACCATTTCCGTTCAGAGTTCTGGTTGAAATAAGGGAATAATAAATATTCCCGGTTAGAAGCTCAATCATTGTAGCAACCCCGATTGTACCGAACAGCATTAGCCTTGAAAAATCTGTGATCCATAATAAAACAATAAAAAGCAATATCACTCCAAGGGAAATGAAATTAGACAGGAAAATGCTCCGTAATAATTTCCTGAGCCCGTTGGTTTTCCTTACAGTGTATTTTTTGAAATAGAATGATGCGGCCGTCCATACTATAAGCAGAAAGATAAATCCACTTATGTATTCGGGTGTCAGATAATTCACCGGTACGGGCTTATAAAGGGCAATAAGGAAAAAAGATGCCGTAAGGATCAGAATATCAACAAAATAAATTACATATTGACGCTTAAGCATAAGAAATAGAAATTGAACAAATCTATATAAAAAGCAGCAACCATTTATTTACCATGCCAATCCAAATGCAATTTAGAATTAGACCCGATAATAAATAACCAGGAAAAGGCAATGGCCGGCTTACAGGTCAGTCCTTATATTAATTGTCTTTTTAGCTTGATCAGATTCATTTCCGATTTTTCAAATACTTTCCTGAGATCGGCCAGTACAACAAGTAGCTTGCCCGGCCTTTCCTTTGAATTCAGTTCGATGTATTCAGAAAGCCTGGCTTCTGCGTCCAGTGAAATATAAAGTGCCATCCCACGTATTTTATGGGCAGCAAATTCAATTTCCTTTACATCGCCCAGTGAGATTGCCATCTCCAGATCATCAATTCCCGCGCGAATCCGGGGAAGAGCCTTATTAACCAGCTTACCCAGCATTTCTTCATCAATAGACAGCCGGTCAATTATCTTCTGCTTTAATTCCTGCGAAGTTTCGGTGGTCGCTGACTGGCTCGCGGAAGGGCTATTTTTTGTTACTGAAAGATACTGCTCAAATACTTCCCTCATTCTGTCCCTTTGAATAGGTTTCGCAAGATAATCATCCATTCCTGCCTGCAGACAGACATCTTTTTCTCCTTTCATGGCCCTTGCGGTAAGAGCAATAACAGGTACTCTCCGGCCGGTCTGCTTTTCAAGTTTCCTGATCTCTCCTGTAGCTATGTAGCCATCCATTAAAGGCATCTGGATATCCATAAGGATCAGATCAGGATTATGCCTTACATAGGAATCTACTGCTTCTTCTCCATTTGAGGCTCCAATTACAGTCGCATCAGGGAGTATCCCTTTCACAATAAGACGTGCAAGCTCCATATTCATGTCAACATCTTCAGCAATCAGGATAACAGGCTGGTCAACTGATCCATTTATTGTATTCATGTTAATATCACCCGATTGTGCTTCTTTAATCTCATGCTCAGAACTCTTGAGGTTATTCAGGCATTGCCACAATTCACTTTGCTTTACCGGCTTAACAAGATTAAATCTGACACCAAGTTCTTTACACTCCTTATTTATCTTATCATCATCAGAAGAACTGTGCATTATCAGTACAGGTTGCTTGCGCGGATCGAGCCGGATCTTGTCACGTATAAGCCTGATTGTCTCAACACCGTCCAGATAGGGCATTTGACAATCTACAATGATAAGATCATATAATTGTTGATTCTCAATCAGCGACAGCGCATCAAGTCCATTAGCGGCAGTATCGGAACTTATTCCCCAGTTGTCAAGAGTTCTGCTTAATATGATCCTGTTGTTCTCATTGTCATCAACAATGAGGACTTTTTTAATGTTGCTAATTGGTTCCATCGACAATTTCTCTCCCTGTTCATAATCCCTCTTCAATGAAAAATAAAACCTGCTGCCTTCTCCCGGAATGCTTTCCAGCAACAATTCACATCCCATTTTCTCCAGAAGACTTTTCGTGATAACTAAACCCAGGCCTGTTCCTCCGAAACGCCTTGTCGTAGAAGTATCGGCCTGGGAGAATGCCTGAAAAAGCTTTTTTTGCTGCTCTTCGCTTATTCCGATACCGGTATCGCGCACCGAAAAGCTGAAAGTACCATGGTCCTTTCTGTTCTCATCTCCCAGAAAATCAAGCTTCAGCTCAATTTCACCATTTTCGGTAAATTTCACGGCATTGCTGAGCAAATTTGTAAGGACCTGTTTTAACCTGTACGGATCGGCAACAACAAACCTTGGTACCTCAGGACCAATATTCAGGAGCAATTCCAGTTCTTTTTTAGATGTACTGTGCTTTATAATATCAACCGTTTGCTCAGTGAGCTCTATAATATCAGTCTTTATCTCTTCCAGGTCAAGTTTGCCTGCTTCTATTTTTGACAGATCCAGAATGTCATTAATTATCCCTAGCAGCGAATGGGCCGAGTTATTGGCATTTTCGACGTATCGCTTCTGCTCTGGTTTCAGGCCGGTACTTGAAAGAAGCTCAGTAAAGCCTATCACTCCGTTCAACGGGGTTCTTATCTCATGACTCATATTTGCCAGGAACTCAGATTTCGCCTGGCTGGCAGCATTGGCCTGCTGTAATGCCATATCCAGCTGCAAGTTCTGCATCTCAGTCCTGTGCGCAAATTCCTGAATCCTGTTTTCTGTCTGCCAGCGGTTTCTTATGTTAACCATTATCTGTGCAAACAGTTCCAGAAGCTTTACCTCACTGTCAGTGTAATTATGATGCTCCAGAACTGAATCAAATCCGACAAAACCTGTGCATACACCATCAGACATCATCGGAAAGGCCACCATGCTTTTAATTTCCTGTGCCTCCAGCAAACCCTTCAGATTATCATTATCAGGTAAAGCTTGAACATCAGATACAAACTTGGGCAGCCCCTTGATATGCTTATCCATCCATGTAGGGATCATATTCAGATCAAGGGCCTGCAGATTATCAATCTGGGAAGAGATACCTTCTTTACACCATTCATATATATTGACTGCTATATACTTCTCAAAATCATAATCGAAAATATAGGCGCGGTCTGCATTTACAAATTCCCCCAGTTCGCTCAGGGCCTCATTTATTGATTTATCTATTTCTTCAATTGGTATATTTATGTATTTCAATGACATGTTCATCAGAACATGCTGCATTTCAGTATAATTGACCAGTGCCTCCTCAGTCTGTTTACGTTCGGTAATATCACGCGCTATACCCTCTATGGCAATCAAATTACCTGAATTGTCAAAGATCAGGGTGTTTGTTTGCTCTGTCCATATTATTGTCCCGTCCTTTTTCTGCCACCTTAGAATAAGAGGTTTATTCGCTGCCGCAGGATCATCTGCAAGTGTTCTCAGTAAGTGGCGGTCATCAGGATGTACAAGCTTGAATCCAAGAAGCGGGTCAGCATAATGTTCTTCGGGTGTGTAACCGGTCACATAAGTTGATGCGGGACTGACATATGTAAATCTTTGTTCTGGGATGAAATCAACCCTGTAGATAAGATCCCTGGCGTTTTCGGCTAAAAGCCTGTGTTTTTCCTCGCTTCTTTTAAGAGAATCAGCAGCCATCTTTCGGTCTGTAATATCCCGTGCGGCAGCATATATCTGGCTGCCATAGGGATGTGAGCGCCACTCGATAAACCGGTATGACCCGTCCTTGCACCGGTAACGGTTAACAAAATTAAGGACGACCTCCTGGTTATCAAGTTGAGACATTGCCTCAAGGGTCTTTTTCTGATCATCAGGGTGAACAAAGTCAAGAAACTTCCTCATCCTGAGTTCCTTTAAAGTAAACCCCAGAGTCGATTCCCATGCCTTGTTCAGTTTTAAAAATCTTCCTTCCGAATCGGCAATACAAAGCAGGTCAAGGTTAACACTAAAAAACCTCTCAAGTTCATCCGACTTCTCCTTCTCCTCAGTAATGTCAGTGAATGTGGTAGAAAAGTGATCTTTCTCTGAAGAAAAGACATTGATCTTAAACCATTTGCCAAGCGAATCAGAAAAACTGATTATCTCCTTTTCACCTCCCTTCATGGCAATCTCACCAAACGCCTTAATCCAGTCAAACTTGTCATTGACCATGCCGGGGAGCACAGCAGTAACTCTCTGTCCTGCAATATTTTCGGCTTTCAGCCCCATAAGTTTTTCATATGCCGGATTTACCTCGATAAACTCATAATCGCACGGGATCCCCCCGGAATCGTAAACCAGCTTATGATAGGCATAGCCAAAAGGCATCTTATCAAGCAGAGATTTGTATAAATCATCCTTTCTCATAACACACAAATTATCCGGTATTGAAAGGGTTTTACGAAACATATACTCTAATGTTACAGAACCCGCGAATATATAATGCTGCAAAAATGTTAATTTTTAGCAACTGCACTTTTGTACTAACCGTTTTTTAGCTGCCGAAAAAGAGTGACAGACAAAAGGCATTTTTTGGTTACCGTTTTTTGCTGTTGAAAAAAAGTGACAGACAACGTATATTTGCGTAAATTGAAGCAATGACTGAAAACTATAGAGGAAAAAGAGTAGCAAAAAGAACCGGCGACAGCCATGTTGTATGGTTCCAGGAGAGCAACCGGTGGGTTGAATTCAAAGAACCGGCCTGGTTCATCTATAGTTTGATCGAGGAAAAAACTGCGGAGAGCAAAATCAGGGATCTGCTGATCAGCAGATATGAACTTCCCGAAACTGAGGCAAAACGTTTCCTGCAGGAAGTTATCGAAGGGATCAGGGTATCGGAGATTCCATCAGGTAATCTGCCACCGGGAGAAACCGAAAGCTCAGAATACAACAGCTATATTTTCAATCGACGGACAACCAGGCATTACATGATGAACAACCGGCATATATCTATTACTTATGGTTCTGCACTGCTGGAATATTATATTCACCGCCCCCTTTCTCATCTGGAAGCAAAGACCGGAGAAAAGGGAGCTACTCAATTTGAGCTTTTCGAAATCAGGGATGATAAAAACAAGTATATACTACGCTATAACAAACCAGGTGCGCCACCTGCAAAAGTATATGGCGATCCGGGTATGCTTAAACACAAACTTTATACTGAAATCACAAGCTGCATTTACGGAGTGCCACCGGAAGAATGGATGTCTTTTATACATGCTTCGGCAATAACAAACGGCAAAGAGGCTATTCTGCTCTCCTCATCCAGCGGATCGGGTAAAAGCACAATGGCAGCAATGCTGCAATCGGCAATGGCAATAAAGATGGGCCATGGACAATTTTTCATGTCGGATGATTTTGTTCCGGTAGATGCAAAAGAAAAAAAGGTTCATGTATTTCCGGCAGCACTATCTGTAAAGGAGGGCTCATTCAGCGTGATCTCGCAATTTTATGATCCTGTCGCTGACGCTGATACAGGCTTCAGCCAATCGGCCAACCGGCGAATCAGGTACCTTCTTCCCCGTTTTCAGGATAACATTTATCAGCCCCGGCCGGTAAAGGCTATCGTCTTCCTGAAACGAGATGAAGATATAAGCTTTAAAATGGAGAAGTTGCAGGTAACCAGAGCCCTGTCACTCTTTCATCAGGAGGCATGGGTCTCACATAATCCGGGCCATGCCCAGGCCTTCATTGACTGGTTTGTAACCCTGAATTGTTACAGGCTGGAATATTCGGACAATATCAAAGCCATAGAGGCCATTTCGGGTCTTTTTAAATGAACCTCAATTGTGCAGGGCCGGCACTTCTGCCTTGTCAAACTCACAATCTATTTACGAACAGCGCAACTAAATATAAATCCTACTCAAATTGAGAAGTCTTACACCTTCCTGCTCATATGCTGCCGGCTGGCATGGAATCAGATGATATCGATCATCTCAATAGTTTTATTATTCCTGAAGGTAAATATTGGCTTGACTATGCTACCTATGCATTTACTTTCCCCTGATAGACCTGATAAACACCGGTGATTCCGTCTTTAAGTGCTATATTGTGCATCCATCCCAGCTTATGCAGCAGGCTGACATCAAGCTGCTTTTTAATAGTCCCGTCAGGCTTTGAAGAGTCCCATCTGATAACGCCTTTAAATCCGACAACCTCCCTTACAACCTCTGCCAGATCTTTAATGGTTATATCTTCACCGGTGCCGGTATTAATATGTGTCTGTCCAAGATCATTATACAGGGTCTCTGCATCAACCTCCTCCATCATATAAACACAGGCAGCTGCCATATCATCAACATGAAGAAATTCACGGTAAACTTTACCTGTTCCCCACAGGGTAATATCAACATTATTCGTGCCTTCGTCATCACTCAGAGCATTCCGGGATATCCCAAACTCAGACAAAACATCCAGTATGGCCATTTCACTGCTACTCCCGTTAACTTCCCCGACAGGGTTCCTGTCAAAATCTTCGCGAATGGCATCGAGATTCCCTTCTCCCAGACATTTACCCAGGTGCATTTTCCTTATTAATGCCGGCAGTACATGAGACTTTTCAAGGTCATAATTATCATTTGGCCCAAACAGGTTGGTGGGCATTACAGATATGAAATTACAGCCGTACTGCCTGAAATAATTTTCGCACATTTTTATACCGGCTATCTTGGCAATCGCGTAAGGTTCATTGGTTATTTCCAGAGGACCGGTAAGCAGGTATTCCTCTTTCATTGGCTGAGGAGCTTCTTTCGGATATATACACGAACTGCCCAGAAACAAAAGTTTTTTTACGCCATGCTTCCAGGCTGCATGAATGACATTGTTCTGGATCATCAGGTTCTCATAAATGAACTCGGCCCGGTAAGTGTTATTCGCAACTATACCCCCAACCTTCGCTGCGGCAAGTATCACGTAATCCGGACGTTCTTTTTCAAAGAACCTGTCAACATCCTGCTGTACTGAGAGATCTAGTTCGCCGGAAGTACGTAATATAAAATTATTATACCCCTTCGCACTCAGATTTCGGTGAATTGCCGATCCAGCCATGCCCCTGTGGCCGGCTATATATATCTTACTATCCTTTTGCATTGATAATGATCATTTAATTAAACGATAACTTATTACAATTTCATCCGAATTAAGTGTTGTTATAATATCTGCTATAAGAAGGCAATACCTCCATATCAGGTGGTTAACGCGGATGGTTCACCCATGCTTTATTCATCTCTTCTTGTGTGAACCGGCTCATGGGTTATTAATTTACCTGAATATCACTTACACTAACAATCCAACCTTCACCCTGCTTAAAATCACTCTGGCCATTTAGGTAAGTTAAATGGAAAAATTAATATCCATTGTAGCAAACAGACCAGAGCCCGATAACCCTTAAACGCAAATAGAATAAGAGGTTTAAAAATTAGTGATCGATGGGTAAAGAAGCACTCCGCTTCATCATCAGCAGGGCCCGTCGGCCCTTTTTTTGGCTTTTTTAAAATCGGCCTCAACCATTATCCTTACAAGATCCTTAAATGTAGTCTTAGGCTCCCATCCAAGTTTTTCCTTTGCTTTGGTATAATCGCCAATCAGCAGTTCCACCTCGGTAGGCCTGAAATAGCGCTTGTCAATCGCGACTACCTCCTTGCCTGATGATTTAAGGATACCTTTTTCATCTATGCCGCTTCCTCTCCATTCGATCTCCTCGCCAAGGACTTTAAAAGCCTCCTCGACAAATTCACGTATCTTGTGTGTCTCATTAGTAGCAAGAACAAAGTCCTCAGGGGTATCAACCTGCAGCATTCTCCACATCCCCTCAACAAACTCGGGAGCATAGCCCCAGTCCCTCTTGGAATCAAGGTTACCAAGGTACAACTTATCCTGCCGGCCGGCCATTATGTTGGCAACAGCAACACTGATCTTTCTTGTTACAAAAGTTTTCCCCCTTCTCTCGCTCTCATGGTTAAAAAGAATACCGTTGCATGCAAACAAATTATACGCTTCCCGGTAGTTGACTACAATCCAGTAAGCATAAAGCTTTGCAGCCGCATAAGGACTTCTCGGATAAAAAGGAGTCTTCTCAGTCTGCGGAACCTCCTGTACAAGTCCATACAACTCAGAAGTAGAAGCCTGATAAAAACGGGTATTTATACCGGTCTCCTTAATTGCATCCAGAAAACGCAGAGTGCCGATACCATCAACTTCGGCTGTATATTCAGGAACTTCAAATGAAACCTGGACATGACTCTGGGCACCGAGGTTATATATCTCATCCGGACGGATCTTTTCCACAAGCCGATTCAGGTTACTTGAATCGGTAAGATCGCCATGATGAAGGAAAAATCTCTTGCCCAGCAAATCGTCATTATTGTATATATGGTCAATCCTGAAGGTATTAAAAGAACTCGCTCTCCTTATAATGCCATGCACGGTATAACCCTTTTCAAGCAACAGTTCAGTAAGATAAGAACCATCCTGTCCGGTTATACCCGAAATTAATGCAGTTTTCGTGTTCATTGGAAAATTGTTTGCTTATATAAATGATTACAGGAATTAAATATTTCAAGGGAATAATTTTATTGCGTGTGCATTATTAGGGAGTTTTACAATTACGCATAATTTATGACCAGGTTAACAATCCATATAACATAAAAGTAATGTTAAGGTTTAATACTTGCAAAAAAAATTATATTTGCATTATCTGGCAAACCTCCAAATAATTTGAGTATCAGCACAACATACAGGTTTATAGGAAAAATTCTGGCGACCCCTGCCGATGGTCGAAATGGCAAACCTGCCGGATGGGACAAGATAAACTGGAATGAATTAGTAAATACTGCCAGCAACCACTATATGCTGCCGGCAATTTATACCAGGTTGAGAGATGCCAATCTTCTCGGGAAACTCCCTGGTGGACTGGAACGTCATCTTGAAGCGATTCACAGCCTTAATCTGGAACGCAACACAAAAATTCTTGAACAGGCCCATGACATAAATAATATTCTCAGGACCGGAAATATCATACCGGTTTTCATGAAGGGAGTTGGAAATCTGGCTGACAGACTCTATACCGATCATGGAGAACGCATGATGCTTGATATTGATATCCTTGCCGGTCCGCTACATTCAAAAGAAGCCCACAGGCTTCTTATAGCTTCAGGATATAAAACCTATGCAAATTCCGGCCATGCCGTCAACAGCGCAATGAAACACTTCCCTCCTCTATATAAAAAAGGGATGCCGGCCCAGGTGGAGATACACCTGCTTCCGGTAAATATTCAGTATCGCATACTCTTTGATTTTGAGGAAGCCCGGAGCGGGAAAAGGCCGGCCCATGAAAAAAGCGACCTCATGGTTTTGTCCGATGCCCATAATATAAAGCTTAATTTTATCCACTCGCAACTTGTTCACTGGGGCCACCAGAGGGCCGTACCCCAGATCCGCGACCTTTATGATCTGTACCTGCTGGCCCGCCGGGAAGATCCGGCCCGGATATTTTCAGAAACAGGACCCTTTCAGGGAAAGGCCGCCGGATACCTGAGGGTAATGTACAGTTTGTTCGGCATCAGAAAAAAGCTGCCCCACTCCCTACAAAATAGAGGGAAACTCTATTTTTTGAGGCACAGGACAGCCCTTAATCATCCGGGCCTCGGTCGGCAAATATTCCAGTTAATGAGGATATGGAGACTGTACTTCGACATTCCGCTAAAAAGCCTTTTCAGTGCCAATTACAGGCACTATGTCAAAGTCAGGCTTAAGGACCCGGAGTGGTACAGGCGAAATCTCGGAATTCCGCTTACTATGGAAAAACGGAAGAAAAAAGGCGGATCTAAAAATTAAATCCTTCAGCCAGTTCAACCATCCATGCAGTAAGGTCGATCTTGCCATTGAGCATTTTCATCCTTTTTATCTGCCATTTTTCAGCCAGATCAGGATCGCCGAGCAGGGTTACAGCCTTGTTCAATGCATGGTTTACACTTTCTTCATCCTCGCCGAAATTGTATATAAGCGAGTGTACCTTTTCAAGCTCCCGGGTATACCCCCTGCCCTCGTTGTCAATATAAACCGCCGGAACTCCAAGCATTGCTGCTTCGGCAGCCATAGACGCACTCTCGCCGAAATACAGGGAAGCACCGGCCAGCAACGAATGAACAAGGGTACAGTCGCCGTTATACCCGTATCTTGAAAGTCCGCCAGACAAAGGTTCTTCCGATAAAACATAAACTCTTCCGAACTCCGATAGCTTTTCAGCTATTATGTGTTTCATCTTTTCCCCTATCCCGGGATGCCCCTTGTCATGCCATGCCTTCCATGAAACAAACCTGAGAATTACATAGGGCTTTTTCACTGAATCAGGCAGTGGCAAGGGCTTAAATCTTGATGGATAAAGGCTGGCCAACTCCTTATAACCTTCATACCGAACATGTCGGGGACCAAGATCAGCTTCATAACATGCCGGCGTCACCATAAGTGCAGAAAGCATCCGGTTCACTCTGTGCATCAGCGGAACAAGCTCAGTATCTTCAAAGGTAATGACAGGAACACCGAGTATTTTCCCTGTCAGCGCTGCATGATATGAGGAATAGCTCATCACCAGGTCGGGACGGAAATTCCTTACAACCGGAAGCAATTTATATATTACGCCGATGAGGTAGCTATACTTTCCCAATAAGGATCGGGCACCCTTACCCCTGTTAATATAACCTATTCTCCATGCATCAAGCAATTTAAGAGTGATGTCCTTATCCCTGGCCGAAACAAGAATTTCATGTCCCCTGCCCCTCATCTCTGAAATAAACAAACGCAAAGCATGTGCATATGAAGGGTGGGCTATATCTATGTATATGCGCATAAGCCGGTAAATATAAAGCATTTCTGTCATACACAAACCGGCATATAATCAAAATGTAATTATGTTGAAACAAATTTGTCTCTCAATGGATACTTCTGTCAAGCCGGCGATGAGACATCAGAAGAAACGGACAGAAAAAAATATTTGAAAATGATCTGCCCGTATGTAATAAACAATGAAATCATTGAATCTTCAGGTACCCGGAGTGAAAAAGTTACATATTTTAAATTCGCGGCTTTATTTAATAGGGTAGAGGATAAATATTCGTCAAAAACTTCTTAAAAAGTATAACATTTTTTAACGTATTTCGTTAACTTGGAACAATAAACTTCCAGTTAAGAAACAACCGGGTTTAAACCCGGGAAGACAACCAATTCTTCTATAAATTTTTGACAGTAGTTATTCCATAGCAAGGACTTCTTAAATACGCATATAAATCTCTAAAATAAGGAGAGGCAAACGCCGGGAGGAAGTTCTCCTCCGTTCTGCCTTCCGGCGCTCTCCTTTATTATTCACAGCTTTCATAACCACATGAATTATTCAACGCTTTTTATGAGCCCGGGCTTGCGAGTGATCCGTCCACTCTGGTTTCCGTTACATTTTGTATGAACAGCACCTGTCAGGTCGATTTTGATATATGGCCAATTGGCAATGATATGCTATATTTGGTGAGATCTTATCGAAGCAAGTTTTTCCTCATCAAACACTACTGAAGCTATGTTCTCAAGACGAAGTTTTATAAAAGCAGGTGCAGTGACCGGTGCTTTAATGCCTTTTGCTGGAGTAATGGCGGCAGGACATTTATCATCAAAAAAATCCTCAGCGGAAGGACCAAATAATAATACCTCCCCGGCAAATGCAAAAGAAAGCGGGTTAGCCGGCACTGCTTCCGGCAAAAAGTCGTCCGGCCGTTTTGACATTAACTTTTTCACCAAAGACCTTGACGGATTTGAAGCCTCGTTTATGATGGAATGTCTTGCCATGGCAGGGGCAGACGGACTCGACCTGGTTGTGAGAAATGGCGGAAGGGTTGAGCCCTCAAGGGTCGTCGACGACCTTCCTGAATTGGTTTCATTGGGGAAAAAACACAAACTGCCCACGGGAATGATCGTTACCGGTATTACATCGGCAAAGGACAAGGAAACTCATGATGTTCTGAAAACAGCCTCGGCACTTGGAATAAAACATTACAGGCTCGGGTATTATCGCTATGACCTTGAAGCCGGGATAATAAATACCCTTAACAATATTAAAACAGAGCTTAAAGATCTGTCTGATATGAACAGGCAATTCAATATCCAGGCAGGTTATCAGAACCATAGCGGCGGTATGGTCGGAACGCCCGGGTGGGACGTATGGGAAATAATAAAGAACTTCCCTGTTGAAACCATCAGCAGCCAGTTTGATGTAAGGCATGCCACTGTGGGCGGCCCCAACTCGTGGAGATTTATTATGCACCTGCTTGGAAAAAATATCGGCTCACTGGCCGTCAAGGATTTTACATGGCACATTGAAAATGGGAAGGCAAATGTAGTTAATGTGCCTCTCGGCGAAGGAATAGTAGATTTTGACCTGTACTTCAAGACGATAAGGGAGTTGCAGATAGACGTGCCCTTTACCCTTCATGTCGAGTATCCGCTTTTCAGCAGCCGGGAAGAAGGATTGACGCAGGGCGAAAAACAGAAGATAATAGTCGGCAAAATAAAAAAGGATATAGATTTTATCAGGAAATATGAAAATGCCTGAAAAAACCTTCGCCAGTACATCACCGCGACCATAGGACATGAGTTTCAAGAATTAATTAAAAATGTCTTAACTTTGTATCATATACCTTACAAACGTCAACTGAAAAAAAGGGCTGCCATATTGTTATTGTTGCTTGCCGGCATATTCATACTGGCCCACTCCTTTATTCCCCATACCCATCACCAGGACCATATCTGCATAATCAATTCACCATGTTACAACCAGCAGGCATCGCTTCATTCCGGAAACGGGCCTGTTGAAAACGGAGAGGTACATTATCATGGTAGCAGCAATGAAAATGACAGCCGGACAGTGGCAGCATCATTTGACACGGGCCACAACCATCAGACTACAGAGCTGGAAGTAGCCGATAATCAGATTTGCACAGAAAAAATCAGGAGCAATTCCACCGTTCAGTACCCGGATGAAATTCAAGAAGATGACCTGCAGAACGATATTAGTAAAACCGGACATCCTGATGACAATGAAGCACAGTGCCGGCACAGTCTGCATCGTACAGGTGGAGGAGATGATCATACCCATGACGGCCATTGCCATACAGATGACTGCGCGCTTTTTGAAGTCCTTGTATATGACCCCCTGAGCCGGAAACCGGTTATCGAATGTCCCTGCACAGAAAATGACCACAACCATTCAGAACTGGTACAGGCAATACTTCAGGCCGGCCATAAACCACCAGAAAGCTGGTATAATTTGCCCTTCAGGCAAAAACCACACATTGATACTTACTCAGGTTATAATCACAGCCTGATACCCGGATTACGGGCACCCCCTGCCTGCTGATATCCCAAGGCACCTTACGCCGGACAAATAATCCCTCATTCCCCGAAAGGGCGACTGAAGGCGATTCCTTATTACAGGTTTGCGACACGAGATACCACCAGGGGCAATTAAAGGTTCAACACAATTTTAAGCAATCTCCCCCGGAAACTGAAGTCCGGCATCACATATCATTTAAGGTGAGAGCCGAGCATTTAAATCAGTGACAAGGTAGCCTGTCAAAAAAATCATTTAACAGATAATGACCTCCGAATATATCAATATAAGCAGTCATGAGAAATATACATATATCACTAATAATAGCCGGGGCACTTTTTACAGGATGCCATACACACGACAATGAACCCGATGGATCCGGCAGTCCCCACACCCATGGAAATGAGATAACGGGCAGTTCCGGAGCCGCTGGTCACGGCCATGATCACGAACACGAAGAGGTATCGATGCTGTTTACCTCTTACACAGAATCCTGGGAGATCTTCGCAGAGGCCGATCCATTTGTCACCGGTAAGAATTCAACAATCCTGGTGCATGTAACCAGCCTGCATGATTTTAAACCGCCGGCGGAAGCAAGGGTGACAACCAGCCTTATTTGCGGAGAATCGTTAGTCAGCCAGGAAGTTGAGAAGCCATTGCGGCCCGGCATCTACCGTTTCAATCTTCAACCCACAGAAGAAGGAGTTGCCCGGCTGGTTTTTGAGATTGGTACCGGTTCGGGGACTGAAAATGCAGAATCCGGCAATTTTAACATATACAGGGATGAACACAGGGTAACCCATGAGGCAGCAGACATGCATCAGGAGGTGCCCGGATCGGTTACCTTTACCAAGGAGCAGTCGTGGATAATCGGATTTGCCACGGGACAGGCCGTCAGGCAGCCATTCGGACCGGTAATTAAAACAGTCGGGGTGGTGCAGCCTGCACAGGGAGATGAAATTACGCTGACGGCACATGCCAATGGAATAGTCACCTTCACCGGAATTGAGCTCTATGAGGGAATCACAGTTCAGAACGGTCAGCACCTGTTTGATGTGGCGGGAGGCTCACTGGCAGAAGGCAATACCGTGCTGAGATACCGTGAGGCCAGGAACAATTATGAAAGGGCGCGGGCTGACCATGAGCGTATCAGCAAACTTGCTGCCGAAAGGATAGTAAGCGAAAAGGAGCTGCTGCAGGCAACAAATGAATACAATAATGCCCGGGCCGTTTACGAAACACTCCAGGCAAACTTTTCTGAAAGCGGACAGAAGGTCAGCAGCCCTTTTGGGGGATATCTCAGCGGCATATACATATCAAACGGCCAGTATGTGGAAGCCGGCCAGCCCCTTGCAGCAGTAAGCCGGAGCCGTAACATGATAATAAGGGCCGAACTGCAGCAGCGGCACTCCCACCTTCTGAACTCAATACAGACGGCCAGCATCATTACCGGCGATGGCAAAGCCTACACACTCGAAGAGATGGGTGGAAGCGTAATATCCATGGCGCGCAGCGTAAGCGACAGGAGCCACCTTCTGCCGGTGCATCTGCAGGTCAGCAACAACCCGGGGTTAATTCCGGGAACCCTGCTTGATATCTACCTGAAAACCCGAACCGGCGAATCGGCTATCGTGGTCCCTGTAACCTCTCTAATCGAGGAGCAGGGAAACTTCTTTGTATATGTCCAGATCCACCCCGAAAGTTTTCTCAAGAGGCAGGTTCAGGCCGGCTCCAGTGATGGATTTTATACAGAGATTGTTGGCGGACTAACTGAAGGTGAAAGGATAGTCACCCGGGGCGCCATAATGGTCAAGGCAGCCACGGCTGCAGGTAATATAGACCCGCATTCCGGCCATGTGCACTAGGATTGACAGACCGCGGTCCCTTTGGCAGTTTGCATTCCGGACGATAGAGGACAAATACTTGCTTATAAAGAATGTTCTCCGGTTTCGGCGAAACACAATGCTTTGAAAGATGTTTTCAGGTTTCCGGAATACTATTATTCTTCCAGTTAAAACAATGAGGCTCCGGAAACACCTGATTTATTAATTATGATAACCGATCATTTGTGTCACTCGTCACCCGTTCTGGATGCCTTAAAGTTGAGTAATAGCAGGTAATATATAAAGGTACTATACAGAATTAAGTGAACACAATTGAAAACGGATATTGTTTTCCAAAAAATAATAAACAGTGAACCAAAAGGTAAAATAAAATGCTCGACAGAATATTACATTTCTCACTAAATAACCGGCTGCTGGTGGTAGTGGCTGCAGCGGCAATAATGGTAGCAGGTTTGCGCACAGCGGCACGGATGGACATAGATGTCTTCCCCGACATCACTGCTCCTACTGTGGTGGTGATGACCGACGCCCACGGCATGGCAGCCGAAGAGGTGGAGCGGCTGATAACATTCCCGATAGAAACAACGGTAAACGGTGCTACCGATGTCCGCCGGGTGCGGTCGGCATCATCCTTCGGATTTTCATTCGTGTGGGTTGAGTTCGACTGGGGAACCGATATTTACAAAGCCCGGCAGATAGTAAGTGAAAAGATGGTAACCGTGGCGCCGCTTATGCCGGCGGGTATAGGCCAGCCGGTACTTGCACCGCAGACTTCGGTCATGGGTGAGATACTTTTTATCGGACTGCAGTCAGACAGTATCAGTATGATGGACCTCCGTACTATTGCCGAATGGGATATCAAACCGGTGCTAATGGCTACCCCGGGAGTTGCCCAGGTAACAATAATAGGAGGCGATTTCAAGCAGTACCAGGTGCTGGCCGATCCGCAACGTCTCATGCACTATGGCGTGAGCATGCAGGAGCTTGCCGAAAGCTGCCGTGGTGCTTCGCTGAATTCCCAGGGCAGCGTGATCCGGCAATACGGCAACGAATATGTAGTAAGGGGCATAGCCCGCACGAATGACCTCAGCGAACTGGGTGCATCACTTATCAGGAACGTCGGTGGCCAGCCTGTCCGCATCAGCGATGTGGCAGAAGTGCGCATTGGTCCGGCAGTGAAGACCGGCTACGGGTCACAGAATGCCACACCGGCAATCATCCTTTCAGTATCAAAACAGCCAAATGCAAACACCCTCACACTTAGCGAAAATATTGAATCAAACCTGGCACAGTTGCAGGCGACCCTGCCTGCCGGCATTGTCATGGACAGTAAAATTTTCAGGCAGGCCGACTTTATTGAGACCGCCATCGCGAATGTTCACAATGTATTGATTGAAGGGGGTATATTCGTAACTGTGGTGCTGTTTCTTTTCCTGATGAGCTTCCGTACCACGATAATCTCTCTGGTTGCCATACCGATCTCATTGCTCGCCTCGGTTATAGTACTGCACCTCCTCAACCTGAATATCAACACCATGAGCCTGGGGGGAATGGCCATAGCAATCGGATCGCTTGTCGACGATGCCATTATTGATGTAGAAAATGTCTACAAACGGCTCAGGCAGAATGTCAGGCTCCCGGAGCATGAACGCACGCCCGTGCTCACTATCGTTTTTGACACATCAAAAGAGATACGCTCCTCAATCATCAAGGCCACCCTGATAATCATCATAACCTTCATTCCTCTTTTCTTCCTTTCGGGGATGGAGGGCCGCATGCTTCAACCGCTGGGAATTGCGTATATTGTCTCTCTTTTCACCTCCCTGCTGGTGGCTATGACGCTTACACCTGTGCTGAGCTATTACCTGCTTACCGATGAGAAACGACTGCTCCGGCAACAAAAGGAGCCATGGCTCAGCCGTAACCTCGCACGATTCTACCGGCGCACCCTTGATTCGGCGTTACAACACAGAAAGCTGTTCGTTGCAGTCTCCGCCGCCATGTTCATCCTTGCGGTTTTTACACTGCTCAACATGGGCCGCAGCTTCCTTCCCGAATTCAACGAAGGAGCCCTCACTATCAGCTCTGTCAGCCAGCCGGGCATATCCCTTGACGAGACTGATCAGATAGGCAATATGCTGGAAAAGGCCGTGCTCACCATTCCCGAAGTCACCGGAACGGCCCGCCGTACAGGCCGTGGCGAACTTGATGAGCATTCACAAACATCCAACAGCGCCGAGCTGGATATAAATTTCGAGCTGGAGGGAAGGCCTCAAGAAGAATTCATGGCAGATATAAGGGAAAAACTCTCCTCTGTACCCGGTGTGGCAATAAGCATAGGCCAGCCACTGGGGCACAGGATTGACCACATGATAAGCGGTACACGGTCAAATATTGCAATCAAGATTTTCGGACCCGACCTGAGCACTCTCTATATGACGGGTAAACAGATAGAGGCAGTCATCACAGGCATACCTAACCTTGTCGATATTACGACCGAGGAACAGAGAGAAGTTCCGCAGATGCAGATCAGGGCAAACCGCGAAAGGCTGGCCTGGTATGGCATACCAGTTGCTCAATTTACCGGTTTTGTTGAAATGGCATTTGCCGGAGAGAAGATGGGCGAAATATTTGAAGACCAGCGCAGCTTCGATCTGACATTGAGGCTTAATGAAAACTATACCAACAGCATCGAGGGACTGAAAGATGCTCTTATTGATACAGGAGACGGAAAAAAGATTCCACTGTCACAGGTTGCCGATATTATTTCGCACAGCGGCCCCAGTACCATAAGCCGTGAGAATGTTCAGCGCAAGCTGGTGGTATCGGCCAATGTGTCGGGAGGGGGACTGAGTACTGCTGTTGAACAGATAAGGGAGCGTATAGAAGGACAGGTTACTCTGCCCCCTGGTTACAGGATCGAATACGGGGGACAGTTTGAGAGCATTGGGGAGGCATCGGTCACACTACTGATTGCAACGTTGATGGCGATCATGGTCATATTCCTTTTGCTTTACCAGGAATTCAAAGATCTCAGTCTTGCAGGAATTGTGCTCCTCAACCTGCCACTTTCCCTGATAGGTGGGGTATTCGCCATATGGATAACCTCGGGAGTGCTGAGCATACCGGCTATAATCGGATTTATAACACTCTTTGGCATTGCCACAAGGAATGGCATACTGTTGATCTCCCGCTATAAAAGGCTGGAGACACGGGGTTCCGGTATCCGCGAAAGCGTGATGGACGGTTCGGTCGACAGACTCAACCCCATACTTATGACGGCTCTCACTGCGGGACTGGCCCTTATACCCCTGGCCCTGAGTGGCAACGTGGCAGGAAATGAGATACAGAGCCCGATGGCAAAGGTGATTCTCGGGGGACTGCTATCATCGACTTTTTTGAATATTTATATTGTGCCGATAGTTTATATGATGCTGAAAAAAAAATCTGAACTACATGATTAAAATAAAAATAGTTATAATGGCTTTGCTGCTTTCAGCAAGTATTGCTGCATGGGCGCAGACAGAAGACGAAATTCTGGCAGAGATTGAGAATAACAACACCACACTCAAAGCCCTGAGTCAGGAAATTGAAGCCAGAAGGCTCGGAAACAGGACCGGGATATTTCTTCCCGATCCGGAGGCTCAGTTCAACTACCTGTGGGGAGACCCTTCCCTGCTTGGGAACCGGATCAATATAGCCGTTACCCAGTCCTTTGATTTCCCTTCGGCTTATGGGCATCGCCGGCAGATATCACGTGCACGCAATGACCAGCTTGAGGTTGAATATGAAAGGAACCTGAAAGCCATACTCTACAGGGCACGACTAATCCTGACTGATATTGTGTACTATAATTCCCTGCAGCTTGAATACATGAGGCGTATTGATCATGCAGAGGAACTGGCTGCCTCCTTTGAGGCCAGGCTTGAGCAGGGTGAGGCCGGACTGCCCGACTACAACAAGGCACAGCTCAACCTTCTGAATGCGGAGAAGGAGATGGAGCTTTCAGTCATAGAACGGGAGATGCTTCTTTCAGAGCTTGCGGCCCTGAATGGAGGTAAATATGTTGATGTAACGAAAAGCGAATATCGGGCGCGGACAGTTCCTGGTGATTTTTCATCGTGGTACAGTGAGGCTGAACAGGCAAACCCCGATCTTGAATGGCTGGCTATGGAGACAGAAATAAGTCGCAGACAGGAAAGCCTTAGTACGGCACTCGGGTTGCCGCGAATGCACGCCGGATATATGAGTGAAACTATCGGGGCAGAAGGTTTCCGTGGTATTGCAGCGGGACTGACAATTCCTCTGTGGGAAAACAGGAACCGTGTAAGTCAGGCACAGGCAAATACCCTTGCAATGCAGGAAATTGAGACTGACAATAAACTCCGGTTTTATTACCAGCTCCAGGCCCATTTTGAAAAAGCCGTTGCACTGCAGAAAAGCGTTGAAGATTACCGGCAATCGCTATTGCGCCTTGACAATACCGAAATGCTTAAAATGGCACTTGACCTGGGTGAGATAAGCCTTGCAGAATATATTCTTGAGCTGACCATCTATTATGGCAGTATTGACCGGCTGCTGGAAGCAGAAAGGGATCTGAGGGTTTCCATTGAAGAGTTATATCGATACAATTAAAGGCTCGCTTTTAAAAGGAACTAATAGACTCAGATAATTCCGCTTAGTTACATCAAGGGGTGAATTTCCGCCTAAGGAAAAAGGTTTGATTTTCAGGCTTTTTACTGTAAGAGCGGCACTTTTTTGGTTACCCGTTAGTTTAGTGTTGGAAAGATCTGTGGTAAATAAAGTTTTATGCAGAAACTGTTTGAAACGGTATTCTCCCCTCCTAAGGAAAAAGCCGTTAAGAAAGTCAAAGCTTTTTTCGTTAAGAAAACCTTGCTGTTCGAGCGCAGCGAGTTCAAGGTTTTTAGGAAAAAGGTTTGATTTTCAGGCTTTTTACTGTAAGCGCGGCACTTTTTTGGTTACCTTTTTTTTGCTGCAGAAAAAAAGGTAAAGCAAATCGTAGCGAGTTAACGGTTTTTAGAAAAAAACAGTGATTTTTAGCCTTTTTCCGCATGCGCGGCACTTTTTTGGTTACCTTATTTTTGCTGTAGAAAAAAAGGTAAAAAGTTAAAATATGTTATAGCATGATTTTAACACTGCATTAATTGACATTAAGCAAGTAATTTAATTCATATAAGCTTTACCTTTTCGGTCAATTAGGATAAAACCAATCAAAACCAGGAATAAAATTTAATTTTATGAAAAAAACAATTCTTATGGTACTTCTTGCCCTTGGCTCAGCAACAGTTTCGCAGGCTCAGTTCGGCCCGCCAAGGATCGTATCGCCTGAGATAAAAGAAGATAACTCTGTTATTTTCCGGCTATTCGCCCCGAAAGCTGAAACAGTAACAATTTCAGGCAACTGGATGGATGGATGGGGAGCTACGGAAACCCTCGAAAGAAATGACACCGGTTTGTGGACAATTACCGTCCAGCCTTTGAAACCCGAATTCTATACCTACAATTTCAATGTTAACGGAGTGAAGGTAATTGACCCGGGCAATCCACTGTCTGTGCGTGATGGAGTAAATATTTTCAGCACGCTTATGGTTCCCGGCAAGGAAAGCCACCTTTATAAAAATAATAACGTGCCTCACGGGACTCTTGAAAAGGTGTGGTACTCCTCGCCCACTCTTGGGTTAGACAGGCGAATGTATGTTTATACACCCCCGGGGTATAAAAATTCGACTCAAAAATATCCAGTGCTGTACCTTCTTCACGGAGGAGGAGGAGATGAAGATGCATGGACATCGCTTGGAAGGACCCCGCAGATCATTGATAACCTCATAGCCGAGGGGAAGGCCCTGCCTATGATAGTGGTTATGACCAATGGCAACCCCGGGCAGGCAGCTGCTCCAACAGAACAGATAGCCGGTAAGGCACCACAGGACTTCACAGGCATGGGCAGCGGACTATTCGAGAAGAGCCTGATAGAAGATGTGATACCATTTATCGAAAAGAATTACAGGGTCGATGCACAAAAGTCACGTCGTGCAGTTGCCGGACTATCGATGGGAGGCATTCAGACAATGACCTTATCATTCACCAGCCCGGAAACATTCTCTTACTACGGTGTCATGAGCATGGGGCTGGTCGATCTGACACAGTTCGGCCGCAAGGAAACAGGAGAAGACAGGATTGTCAGTCTCGGGAAGCTCAGGAAATCCAACCCTGAGCTTTACTGGATAGCATGCGGAACCGGTGACTTCCTCTACAAGTCAGTCGTCGAGCTTATTGCATTCCTTGAGGAACAGGATTTTCCTCATATCTATGTTGAGACCGACGGGGGACATACCTGGGACAGGTGGCGGATCTACCTTTCAGACCTTGCCCCACTACTTTTCCGATAGTCACACCCGGAAAACAGCACAATATTCAAACCACCATAAAACCCCAACCCTGCCGCCACAGAATACCTGTGGCGGTTTTTTATGCTCCTGTCAAATTCCTGGAAAACAGTCGGTAATGAGTATTTAATTTAGTATCTTAGCATTAGCCTACAGTATATTAATTTAAAAAAAATTATTATGGAAATACCTGCATATAACCGGTTAAAAGGACAGGTAGCAATTGTTACCGGTTCAAGTTCGGGCCTTGGAAAAGCAACAGTGATCCAGATGGCCAGGGAAGGAGCCCGGGTCCTGGTCAATCACCTGACCCATGAAGAAGATGCCCGTGAGATAGCCAGCGAAATAAAGGATTTCGGTGGAGAGGCAATAATCTTTAAGGCCGATGTCAGCAAGGAGGAAGACGTTAAGGCAATGTTCAGCAAAGCAATTGAAACATACGGGACAGTCCACATCCTGGTAAACAATGCAGGAATAGAAAGCTATTCCACTATCGAAGAGATGACACTGGAGCAGTGGCAAAAGGTGATCGCTGTAAATTTACAGGGCACCTTCCTTTGCACACGGGAGGCCATAAAGGAATTCAACAGGAGGGGGATTGATGAAAGCGTCTCCAGATCGGTCGGAAGGATCATATGTATAAGCTCGGTCCACCAGCGCATACCGTGGGGAGGTAATTCCAATTACGCTGCATCGAAGGGCGGGATAACACAATTTATGAAATCCGTTGCCCAGGAGGTCGCACCTTACAAGATTAGGGTTAACAGTATTGCTCCGGGTGCCATCAGGACTCCTATCAACAAAGACTCCTGGGACACCCCGGAAGAAGAGGAGAAAATGCTGAAACTCATCCCCTATAACCGTATTGGAGATCCTCTGGATATAGCCCGTGCTGCCGTCTGGCTGGCATCCGATGAGTCAGATTACGTCCATGGCACCACCCTTTTCGTTGATGGAGGAATGACACTGTATCCATCATTTGCACCACAGGAATAGCTCCGGAGTGTTTTCGCCGGCCCTGACCGCTTCACTTTGCGAAGTTCCTGATTTCACATGCCTTGCTGACAGAGCCCCGAAAGAACTTTACCGCGCCCATTGGCTTTGGCAATGGACGCGGATTTTTAAGTTAATTAGAACAATATTCCTTTTTGGGAAATATTCAAATACCGGATTAGCCACCATCAGACAAGGTGTACTTTTATGCCCCGATTTGTAACTGGCCAATCTCTTAGACCGTACATGACTGGTCAGGTAAATCCAAAGAGGTTACCAACACCCCTGAGGAGTGGATTCTGAATTTACACCATAACAAGCTTTTTTCTAAACAACAGGCATCTTCCAGGGAGCTCTGTATTCAACCTTTGCAAAAGCATCGGCTTCAGCATCATTGATGAAACGCTGGTTATCACCGTCCCAGTCAAGTTTGCGTCCCAGCCTGTAGGAGATATTTCCAAGGTGCGCAAAACGTGCGATGTGGGCGCCTATTTCAATATCGCAATTCGGTTTTTCCCTTGTTTTAATACAGTTGATAAAGTTCTCCATATGAAGGTCGAGTCCCCGTCCTGTACTCTTTTGAACAGGAACCGCCTCAAGGCCTTCCTTCATGCCAAAACCTCTCGACTCGGGAATTACCTCCCATCCACTGCGGTCAACAACCAGGGTTCCATGCTCGCCGATAAATGCAACACCATGTCCACGGCCATAGTTAGCACCATAAATCCCCACTGTATGATCCCATATCAGGCCAAAATCGCCAAAATCGTAAGTTGCAACCTGTGTATCGGGAGTTTCCATGGCATCATGCGGGAAAGCATACTTTCCGCCTGTAGAGGAGATTGATTTAGGCACATACTGATCCATGCCAAACAGGCCATAATCCAGAAGATGCACACCCCAGTCCGTCATCAGTCCCCCGGCATAATCCCAAAACCACCTGAAAGTAAAATGGAACCTGTTCATATTGAACGGAGTATTGGGCGCAGGCCCGAGCCACATATTATAATCAACTCCCGGAGGAACAGGACTGTCAGGCACAACAGGAATATCTCCTTTCCATCCAACATATGACCAGACCTTGACAAGCCTGATACGGCCCAGATGACCTTCATGAAGATACTTTACTGAGTCCATCCAGTGAGGATCACTTCGCTGCCATTGCCCAACCTGAACAATACTTTTGTACCGCCGGGCTGCCTTAACCATTACATTGCACTCTTCAATGGAGTTACCAAGCGGTTTTTCGCAGTAAACATCCTTGCCGGCTTCGGCGGCATAAACCATTTGCAGGCAGTGCCAGTGGTCGGGTGTACCAACAATTACAGCATCAATATCTTTTTGCTCAAGTAATTTTCTGAAGTCACTGTATAGTTTCGGTTTCTTCCCGGTTAACTTTTCTGTATCGGCCGCTCTTTCATTCAGGACATTACTGTCAACATCACAAAGTGCGCCACATTCTACATTCGGGATCTTGAGAATTGATTGCAGGTTGCTGAACCCCATACCCTTGCAACCAATAAGTCCCACTACGATCTTATCATTCGCAGAAAAGCTCCCGGCTTTCATTATCAGAGGAAAGGCACCAAGACCAAGTCCAAGTGCTGCAGTTTTTTTTATAAAATTACGTCTGTTGGTATCCATAAAACTATATTATTGGTTAATAATCGGAGTTAGTACAATATTACGATAGGAGACCACACCATGGTCGCCCTGAAGATAGATCGGTCCGGGTGCAAATACATCTGATGTCAGCGCACCGCCGGTTGGTCCGTAAACCGGAACATTGTCAAGTATTTTCACATCATTCAGCAGAACAGTCACATGTCTGTCAACCAATGTTATGTCCATGCTCTGCCATTGACCGGCAGGTTTTTCGGCATTGACTGAAGGAGCAACCCTGCTGTACAGACCGCCCATATTATGGGAATCTAATTCCCTGCCATAAGAATCGACAACCTGGATCTCATACATGCCCCTCAGGTAAACGCCCGAGTTGCTTCCGGCGGGTAAATTCACCTCCAGTTTAAGATTAAAATCGCCGAACTCCTCCACTGTTTGCAAATTGCCATAGTTCACCCGTGGCTCACCGGGCTTCCGGGCAACATCATTGAAAAGTACACCATCAACCACTTTGAATCCGTTTACCTGGCTCTCATTGGTCAGCTTCCAGCCCGAAAGATCGGTTCCGTTAAAAAGATTTAGAGGCTCGCCAAAATTTAGTGCAGTCAAGTCAGGTGCTGGAGGTACGTCAGGCAGTTTTATGCCTTCAAACCATGTAGAATCAACCCCGGTTCCGTCAGCCCTGGGTTCGAGAAAATAACCGGAAATATTTTCACCATCGGTTTTGGCTTCCATCCAGCTGGTAGCCACATGTATGCGCGGGGCATCTCCTTCACTTGCAGGACTCCTCATCAGGTTCCCGGTACGGGTGACGTACAGGGTATTGCCGTTGGCAAGGAATACATTCGATACAGGTGTTACACTGCCCCATTTCCACAACAATTCAGCATCAAGGTAGCCATCTTCCCGGGTAACCCCCAGCCATCCGACAAATCCACCGTCAATATCAAATGACCAGTGGCCGATAAACTCGCTGATATCAGTTTTTACCGGGGGTTCGGGTTCATTCGTGGTTAAACTCTCCTGACAGGAGGCTAGCCCAAAAAAAGCAATAATTATAAATAAGTTGACAATTACTGATCTCATAATAGCATATAACGTTAGTTAGGAATTTAAGGGTGGTAAGGTATCGTAAATTTAGGAAATTCGGAACAAAAGAACCTTAAAATTGATTCGTTTTATATTATATTAAGGCAACTGAACAAGGCTTTACCCTGATTTATCAAAGTCACACAGGAACAGGATTAGCATCCGTACAAGATACCAGGCACAAGAACAGACGGGAATAAGCGCAATCTTTCATGGCAAAGCCCCGACAGGACAATCCCGTGCCCGGAAGACACTTGTATTAACACATTAAGTAAAAAATTCGCTAAAATCGGACTATCCACCCGCTGGAGGTGGCTTTAAGTCCGATTTTTGCTGCGCACCGCGAATTTTTTAGTTCACATGCCTTTCGGGCAAAGCCCCGACAGTAGATTAAAATACTTGCATAGCAAAATGGCTTTAACTAAGGACGAGGGTTTTTAAGATGAACTAAAGGTCTGGCTGGTTTATCAGCCGGAAAGAGTTTCACACTCAAATGAATAATTAGTATGGGTTGTATGGCGAGGGCGTATTGATAACAGATATAAGAATTCCCGGGGAACAGTGGCAGACCAGCCTTCGCTCCCATACTGAACGCTGCATTGGATTACTCCGGCCTGTTCCGTCCGTATTTCTCATGTGCAGTTATAAAATCGCCGGCTACAATTGAAGCGGCCAGTGAAATTTCCCCGGCAAGGGCTGTAGCAGCAACAATTTCGGCAAACTTTTTGCTTTTGCCTGCACCATAGCACCCGATAAGCTCCAGGCACTCCCTCTGGGTAGGCAGCGATACACCTCCGCCAACCGTGCCGACAATAAGCGATGGCAGATTAATGGACACATACAGGTCTTTACCAACAACCTCGGAATATGTATATCCAACACTGGATTCAATTATATTGGCAATATCCTGTCCGCATGCCAGAAACATGGCAGCAATTCCATTTACCAGGTGGCCGTTTGAACCCAGAGTTCCGGCGAGCAAACCACCAATCATCTGTTTCCGGTGGGCCTTGTCAATATCCTCTGCGGTGGTATGCATAAATTTCGAAATATATTCACCCTTAACCAAAACTTCGGCAGTAACGGTTTTTCCCCTTCCAAGAATACTGTTGATATGAGCGGGTTTTTTATCGACTGCCATATTACTCTCGATGGAAAAACTGATAACAGGAAAATTTGATGTGATAAATGAGCACAGTTCCTGGGTTGCCCTGGAGATCATGTTCATGCCCATAGCATCGCCGGTAGAAAAATTCAGTCTGAGATAAACAATTTTCCCCTGGACGAATGTCTGGTAGCCAAGAAGTTTTCCGTATTTAGTCGTATTTTCGGCAATCCTTTTCAGGGTTTTAAAATTCTCATCAACCCACTCTATGAATTCACGTGCCCTGGACAGGTTTTCCAGTTCAAACAAAGGGGCCCTCTGTATACTGTCCCTTATAACAGCAACATTAGCTCCGCCAGACAGTGTTATAACCCTTGATCCCCTGTTGAAAGATGCAATCAGTGCACCTTCGGTTGTGCCGAGCGGTACAAAATAGTCGCCTTTAGCATAGGAACCGTTTACCTTTAGCGGACCGATAGCTCCAACTGGTATCTGGGAGAAACCTATTATGTTCTCAATATTCCCTTTCGTCAACAGGGGATCAATAGTACTGTTGTGAAGGTGTTTTGCCCTGAAACCGTTCATTGAGCTCAGGAACCTGATCCTTGAGTCAATAGCTTCCTTAGAGTAATCGTTTTTCCTGTCTTTAGGTAATCTCATTTCTCTAATCAATGGTCCTTAACAAATTTACAATTATATAACCGAAAATTCATATTAATGTTCAGCAATTCAACTAATACAAAATGAATAAATCGCTATGAAAGATGTTCTTCAGTCTGAGTATAACATATTGGTATATTTTGTAGCTTGCATTATAATTAATCACTGCCAATAGCATGATATCAAAGCTTTTTTACCAGAAATTCCTGTTTGTCCTGCTGCTGATGACTTCAGTAACTTTAACAGGACAAGAGCAGCATGATACGACAACAACAGCCGTAACATGGATCATCATCAAAAACGATAATTCACAGTATATAGGCGAGATTATTTCCCAGGATGCCTGGGAAGTAATTGTACATTGCGATCAGACAGCAACGCCCGACTTTATCCCCAGGTATTTTTCCACAAAACTAATCAGGGTGGTTATTGAATATGGTTTACTGAGATAATCGTCACACCCGGCATCTAAAGCCAGCTCCCTGTCGCCCTGGATTGCATGCGCTGTCAGGGCAATAATCGGTAAATCCGGCTTGAGCGACTTGATTATACCTGTAGCCTCATGGCCCCCCATAAGTGGCATTTTTATATCCATTAATACAAGCTCTATGTCACTGTATTGCTTAACAAGTTCTACTGCCTGCTTACCATTCCATGCATGGACAATAGTGACATCCATACCAACAAGTACCTCCTGGATAAGATTGAAATTACTAAGCTCATCTTCAGCAACAAGAACTCTTTTTTTAACATTATGTGAAAAATTCCTCCTGAGTTCAGGTTTATCCTGCCTGACCACCGGTTTCCATGGTACACGCAGGTAAAAACTTGTTCCTGTGCCGATAGCGGACTCATACCAGAATTTACCACCCATTGATTCGATAAAAGCCCTTGAAATAGGCAGGCCCATACCGAGGCCACCCCGCTTTTTCGAAATTTCAGATTCACATTGATAGAATCGCTCGTATATCCTATCTCCTAGTGAAGTATCAATGCCGATCCCTGTATCAGACACGCATAATTGCAGCTGATCATCTATTATAGACGATCTTATCTCAATCCTTCCCCTGTCTGTGAACTTTATTGCATTATCAATCAGATGAGACAATACATGTGTTAGTTTACTGCCATCAGTCAATATCATCGAATTATCAGGATCCAGCTCATTGCTGTTGACTATTGCCACATTCTTTAACTCCGCCCCGGCACTGTATCTGTGGAAAACTTTATCAACAAGCTGTATTACATCCGTTTCACGTTCGTGCACCTCAATCTGGCCGGTCTGTATCATTGAAATGTTAATAATATCGTCGATTATTGAAAGGAGCTGGTCGCTGCTGTTCTGAATAATTCCCGCCAGGTAGTTGAACTGTTCAGCTGACTGTCCGGGTTCTGAGATCAATGCAGAAAATCCTACTATGGCATTTAGAGGAGTTCTTATCTCATGAGAAAGATTATTAAGGAATGCAGTTTTGAGATTATCGCTGTGTTCAGCTTTTTCCAGTGCCCGTGTGAGGTTCTCTTCAATAGCTTTCCTGTCTGAAATGTCCTGGATTCCTCCAATAATACTCACAATCTTACCCGAATCATCCCGTTCAGGCACACCTATTATTTTTACCCATTTACGATTACCCCTGGCAGTTATTATCTCCAACTCCTGGTCAATGACAATGCCTTCGACAGCACACCTGCCAATAGCTTCTAAAACATCTTCATGATGTTCAGGGACATAAAAATTGACAGCCTGCTCCATTGTGGGTGAAAATCCCGGCGACACCTCATGCATTACTGCTACCTGTTCAGACCAGGTAATTGTTTGTGTGATGAGATCAACCTTGTAGCCTCCAAGATTGGCAAGTTCACCTGCAATCTGCACCAGCATCTGATTTTGCCTGGAATCAGAGTCAGCAATTTTCCGCTCAGTTATATCACGCATCACAACCTGCAGGGCATTTCTTCCATTATACTGGAATAACGTAGTGGTTACCTCAACATAACTGATCCTGCCGTCACGCGCTATCAACCTATATTCAACCACCGGAACATCCATCCCATTATAAAGTTTATTGATCCGCTCTCTGATCAGCTCATGGTATTCAACCTGAAAGAAGTCAAAAGGTGACCGTCCTATTATTTCTTCAGCTTTACCGGCTCCGAAAAGCTTTAGGGCCGCAGGATTCAGATAAATTATTCTGTCATCCTGGTTAATGAATAAAGCCTCCCCGGTAATTTCAACTAGCGTTCTGTACTTTAATTCACTTTCCTTTAGCTGATTTTCAGTATTTATCTGACTGGTAATATCATTTGCCAGTGACATAACTGATATCAGCTTTCCCTTACTGTCCAGCAAGGCAGAATTATACCAGGCACAATGCACTGTTTCTCCGTCTTTAGTATAATTTTTGTTTATATTGTTGTTTCTTAACTCCTTTCCATTCATCATAGGGATCATAAATAATTTAATTCTCTCTATATCATCCTCATGAATAAAACGAAAATCCCATGGACCCTTGCCTGCCAACTCGGCTGCTTTCCATCCGAATAGTTTCTCTGCCTGGTCACTCCATTTTGTGATCCTGAAATTGCTGTCCCATTCTATCATTGCCAGGGGTGAGTTCTCGATATGGTTCCTTATATGCTGGTTTGTAATATGGATCTCCTCCATTGTATTACTGTTACAGATACCATCCATAGACCGTGTCATTAGAAATTTTCTGACCGAGTCTAAAAAATTGAGAGTCAACATGGAGAGTCCCGTCAGTAAGCCTGTATTTTCTTTTTTAGCTGAATTCATTAATTATATAGTTCAAAATATCAGTTAGCTGGAACCGAATATCTATCCTGCAAGATTGGCTGTATTCTGCACCAGGCATCCTTTAATTTAATTAGCAACACCAGGGAGAAACATCTTCTCCCTTATTTAATCTTAATTTCAACGTTTTACGTGAAATCTATTTTTTGAGAAAGTATCCCATTCCGAACTTTGCTGCAAGTCCGGGTTCATTCTTTCTGCCACCCATTGTATAATCAGGCTCTTCACGAAATTTTTCATCAACTGAACCAAGAATGATTCCATAGCCAAGCCCGGCATTTATAAAAAGATTCCCTGAAAATCTGAATTGTGCGCCCATGCCAAGGTAATGTTCAAATGTCGCAACCCTTCCACCCGGTGGAATTGATTCACCTGTCACAGACTTTAACGTTGTACCGGTCGCCAAGGTTATATTTTTGCGAAACAAAAAATCATACTGAACAAAAAACCTGAGGCTACGGAATTGCTCGAAACCAGAATCATTTTTATTACTGTACAGTGACGATAAATAATGCTTGTAATATATCTCCCCTCCTGAAACTCTCGAAGACTTAGGCTGAAAGAACATTCCTGTTCCAAGCAGCCTGTTGTCCTTTTCAATGCTTATCTTCAAATCCAGGCCGGGACCGTAACCACTTTGAGTATTTGTATAATTCATGCTCAGGCCAATGATCCTGATGGTGGAATCGCTGCTATCCCCTGCCTTAAGTGGAACACTTAACTGGGCAATTGCAGTGAAGATTAAGATGAACAGTATATTTTTCATAATTCATTCCTCCTTACATGTTTATACGGCCTTTAAAAACCCATGTTCGGAAATCAATGATGAGTTAAGCCATACTTAACGATGATCTGTATCACCTTTTACTTTACAACAAATAGTCTTTATTGCTGTTTTTATGATATTTATGCTATTTTCATCCAATTATAGACATATCTAAACCCTGGTATTTCGCTGACCAGCACTGACATTACGTGATTATATGTGGGTCTTTATCCAATATCTATTTAATTTTTCATTGTTATTACCTGATTTTCTGTTTTTTATTTTTATCTGGTTTAATTTACCTTAAAAAATTGCACACTACAACAATTGATACAGCATTGAGGATTCAGCCGTGGATACCAGTAAATATTAGGTAGCATTTTACCTGCACAATCATTACTCCGCATAGCAGGAAGATGGGGGCCGTTTATGACCATACCGGGCATAGCGGAAGCTTCGAGATGCGAATCTTTGTATGGTATTTTTGATACGGACCGGGTTTTTTGGCGCAAATGCCTTTCGGGCAAAGCTCCGTCAGAACTACCGCGCCTATGGACGTGTACCCGGACCGATTAATGGATTCCAGGTGGCACCCCGAAAGGATATTTTGTCAGATAACCGGGCCATGCCCGGAAAAGCAATTGCAGCTGTACTAAACACTTACAACTTACTTACCGGTAATTATTTGTAAGTGGATATTGATTTCAGGTAATGAGTCAAATCATTCAAAAAGATGATCAGGATCATCACATATTATTTGATTGTTACAAAAAAATAAAAAAACTTATCAACAGAAACATTTTTTCACAATTCACCGTATATGAAAGTCTTACAAGCAGTGTTTTTCACTTATTAACAATGCGTAAATCATAAATCATGAGCTTTAAACTAAATCGCCATGTAATAGGCTTAGCAATTTTCATTGCTCTGTTTATTCTTTCACTCATAAGTTAGGCAAGCTGTATTTTTGCCTTAAACTGAACTTCTCAATCCGGAACCGGATCGGGCTTCACTCCTTTATATTCAATTATTGTTTCCGGTTTCTGATGAACTGTGGGTTATATTATTATAACTAAATGATCTTTTATTTGTTTTAACACTGAAAAAGATATTGCGCCCCAGTTTGCGATGAGTTAATTCATTAAAATGTCTGCTGTGAGAAATAGTGATGAACAAATATGCAGGTGCTTTGGTTTATTTAATAACGATCTGCACGACCTCATTGAAATTCACCAATACAATAATGTTGCCGGCCTTTCAGAAGATTTTGGTTATGGCACAAAATGCGGCAAATGTGTTCCGCTGATAGAGTCCATCATTGACCGGTCAAATAATAGGGGCGATAAACTCCCGGGTAAAATTTAAAACAAATCCGGATTGTCAAATCCAGTCATTGAGCTATCCGGCTTTTATAAATCATACTATTTAAAAATGATCTTATTTTTAATTATAATTACACTCTCAATTGCAGTGTTGAAATAACCGGAAAGTACGCGGTATGATTAACAAAACCATGCAAGTCAGATGAGCGGAACTGAAGAACTAAATCACATTTGTGCCAACACCCTGGTCAGCAATCTTGGAATTGAGTTTACTGATTCAGGAGAAGGGTTTATAAAAGCAAAAATGCCGGTTGATCACAGGACTTTCCAGCCTGCCGGAATACTCCATGGAGGAGCTTCTTTTGCACTTGCCGAAACAGTTGGAAGCGCAGGTTCATATTTAATGGTCGACAAGGAAAAGTTCACAGTAGTGGGCATGCAAATGTCCGGCAATCATGTTTCGAGGATATCGCGCGGATGGGTTTATGCTCATGCAACACTTGTCCATAAAGGTTCAGTTACCCATGTATGGGATATCACCATTGCCGATGAGAACGGCCGGGCAGTGTCATTGTGCAGGCAGACAAATATGATAATCGAAAAAGAAGTGTAATTTATTAATCAGGATGGAAGGAACTTTAACAGAAACAGGATCACTTCAAAGAATACATAATCTATGTGTAGAAAAGAACTTCTCTTTTGTATCATATAGAACCCCGGGAAGCCGGGAAATAACGACCGGAATACAACTTCATGACCTGCCGGCGCGGTTAGGCAGTTTCCAGTCAGTTAAAAGAAAAAAAGGATTTGTATTTGCACCCTTCGGTATTTCAAATGCCTTTCCTGTCAGGCTAATTGTTCCCGATATCACTTTCACAGGTTGCAATTACGAAGGATCGCTGCACAGTTATCCCGGAAATACCAAGGGAGCGGCCCGGGAAAGTCGCCGCGAGACCAGGGAAGCCGGCAGTAAGGAGATTTCCCGCACCGGTTATGTGGACAAGGTAAACAATATCAAACAGGCAATCAGCAACGGAAACCTTGATAAAGTCGTACTGTCCCGTCTGAGTACAGATCCTAAACCGGAAGATTTCAATCCCTCACAGTTTCTGAATATACTGCATCTGACCTACCCTGATGCATTTGTTTACCTGCTTTATATACCCGACGCCGGCATGTGGTGCGGGGCAACACCCGAGAGTCTGGTATCGGTTACAGGGAACATTGTAACCACCGTTTCACTGGCAGGCACAAGGAAATATCCCGGCGAAGGTGTGCAGGTTACCTGGGATGAGAAGGAGATCAGAGAGCAGGATATAGTCACGGGTTATATAGAAGAGGTTTTGAAGAAGTTCAATATAACAGGATATCGAAAAACCGACCTTGAATCGATGAAGGCGGGCAACCTGGTTCATTTAAAATCAGGATTTTCTTTATCACTGGATGCGCTTGACGGCAGATTGTTTGAATTTATTGAAGAGTTGCATCCCACCCCATCGGTTTGCGGCCTGCCAAAAGATAAAGCACTCTCCTTTCTGAAAAAAACAGAAGAACATGACCGCGAGTATTATTCAGGTTTTCTCGGCCCTGTAGATACTATAAAAGATGAAATGGAACTTTTCGTAAATCTCAGATGCATGAAGATAGAAAGTCATAGTTTGAAATTTTTCATTGGTGCAGGTATCACCTCAGGATCAGATCCTCTCAAAGAATGGGAAGAAACCGAAGATAAGAAGATGACCCTTGTTAATATCCTTAAAAGAATAACCCGGTAATTTCTCCAATGTGGCCCCACAAAGCATGAATGAGATAGTACAAATCTGCCTGCAGCATGGTATTACCAATGCAGTAATTTCGCCCGGATCACGCAATGCACCTTTAATAATTGCCTTTGCCAAAAGTCCGGCCTTCCGTTGCATCAGCATAGCCGATGAACGCAGCGCAGCATATTTTGCACTGGGCATGGCGGGGCATCTGCAAAAAACAGTAGTTCTTATCTGCACATCAGGAACAGCCGCACTAAATTATGCACCCGCACTTGCAGAAGCATTCTATCAGAATATCCCGCTTCTTGCCCTGACAGCCGACCGACCCCCCGAATGGATCGACCAGAACGACGGACAGTCAATAATGCAGCAAAACATATACAGCTCATTTATCAGGAAAAGCTATAATATGCCGGTTGATTCAGGCACCATGGAAGACAGGTGGCATTCAAGGCGGATATTATCTGAGGCAATAAATCATACAATGTTAAACGGCAAGGGGCCGGTCCATATTAATGTCCCGCTTAGAGAACCATTATACCTGCCACAACCCGGGGTAAAAACCGAGCTCCCATCTGTTGCAGTGACCGGCAGCAGGATCACAGCTGACACAAGCCAGCTGCAATCGATAGTGGAAAAATGGGGCAGGTATTCAAAAAAACTTTTAGTTTGCGGGTTCATGGGAAAAAATCCGGAGCTGAACCTGTTGCTGGGCCGCATGGCAGAAAATGATGAGATTGCAGTAATGGCAGAAAATCTTTCAAACCTTTCCCATAAAGAATTCGTTGATAGAGCAGAGCCATTTCTTGCCGGCTTGTCTGAAACAGACAAGGAAAATTTTACTCCCGAATTGCTGATTACCATTGGAGGAGCAGTATTATCAAAAGGGCTGAAGAATTACCTTCGGGAACACAAACCGGCAGCCCACTGGCACGTAGACGAGAACGATCTGTTTACTGACACCTACCAGAACCTTACCGGCAACATCCGTATGAGTCCGCTTGAATTTTTCTCCCATGTCGGGGGAACAATCAAAAATGAAGCGGACTATATGCACCTGGTAAGAGAAAAGACGGTCAACTGCAGGAAACTGCACCAGAAATTTATACAGAAAGCCGTATTTTCAGACCTGGTGGCATATAATACCATTTTTAACCATCTGGCCGCATGTAACCTTCACCTGGCAAACAGCACCCCGGTGCGTTATGCCCAGCTATTTGGCAGCCGCCCCGATATACTTTACAATTCCAACAGGGGAGTGTCGGGAATTGACGGATGCATATCGACTGCAGCCGGTGCGGCAACTGTCAATGACCAGCTCACGGTGCTTCTTTCGGGAGATGTCGGTTTTATTTACGATTCCAACGGGCTCTGGAATAACAATCTGCCGAAAAATCTGAGAATCATAGTTTTCAATAATGATGGAGGTAACATCTTTAAGATAATCCAGACAAGTGATGAGATAAGAGGCATTGAACACTTTTTTGAAACACCCCATAATGTCAGTATCAAGGCCCTTACTGAGGCTCACGGACTGGAACACTTTTTAGCATGCAACAACGGGGAGCTTGAAGATGTTCTTCAGCACTTTTTTAAACCAAAGGAGCGCGCGGTTGTTTTGGAAATAAAAACATCAGGTACAATATCGGCCGAAGTATTCAAACAGTATTTTCAATATATCAGACAAAATGAGCAATAAACGAAAGTGGAAAACCATCAAAGAGTACGAAGAGATCAAATTTGAATTCTTCGAAGGAATAGGAAAGATCACCATCAACAGGCCCAGGTACAGGAACGCCTTTACACCTGATACTGTAAGGGAGATGTGCGATGCCATGACGATAAGCCGCGAGAACCAGGATATATATGTAGTTGTCCTTACCGGGGAAGGCGACAAAGCCTTCTGCAGCGGAGGAGATCAGAATGTAAAGGCGATTGGTGGATATGTGGGCAAGGACGGGGTGCCCAGGCTCAATGTGCTGGATCTTCAGAAACAGATCAGGTCATTGCCAAAACCGGTCATTGCTATGGTAAATGGTTATGCAATAGGCGGAGGCCATGTACTGCATGTAGTGTGCGATCTTACCATCGCTTCGGAAAATGCGATATTCGGACAGACCGGTCCGAAGGTAGGAAGTTTTGATGCAGGGTTCGGAGCCTCTTACCTTGCCAGGCATGTAGGTCAAAAAAAAGCCAGGGAGATATGGTTCCTGTGCGATCAGTATTCGGCCCGGGAAGCCCTGGATATGGGAATGGTAAATAAAGTAGTTAAATTTGAAGAGCTTGAAGATGTGACCATTGAGTGGTGCCGTAAAATAATGAAACGGAGTCCGCTGGCACTAAGAATGTTAAAGATGGGGCTTAACGCCGAACTGGACGGACAGGCAGGATTGCAGGAATTTGCAGGAAACGCCACACTGCTTTACTATCTAACAGAGGAAGCTCAGGAAGGCAAAAATGCCTTCCTTGAAAAGCGGGATCCGGATTTCAAAAAATATCCGAAATTTCCCTGACCGGAGAAGGAGGAACAGGCCGAATATAGCGATTCATCAGTTTGCCCAAGGACAGTTGACCTGTTTCATCAGGATGGGAAAAATGAAGTTAAGGTAACCTATTGGCCTGCGGACTTAAGCTTTTAAGCAATTATTACAATAGCAACACAGTGACATAGAGGGCCGGAATTAAAAGTATATATGAATGAATAACAGGCCGGCCACCGGAGAGCATTATAAGTTACTATTAGCAGCATCATTATGTTCAACTGGTTTAAGGCAAATACTGAGTGATATGTTTACCAGGATGAATTGAATCAGGACATTTGGCATGAAATTAGCTGAAAGGTTTATTGTTAGGCATATACTCAAAATTTATATGCACCAAACCTACTTTCGAGTTTTTTTGAGCACCCGGCATTGATGAGGGAATTAATAGATTTAAATAAAATCAATAACAAACAAAATATCAGAATGAACCGATTTTCCGCCTGGACAGAAGCAATAAGACTCAGAACCCTTCCCCTGGCAATAGCCAGTCCGGTACTGGGCAGTTTCTTTGCTCTCTCTGAAAACAGTTTCAGGTGGGACATATTCTTACTTGCAGTAATAACGACACTACTTCTGCAGATACTCTCAAACCTGGCGAATGATTATGGCGACTTCAAAACAGGCGCCGACAATTCCGAAAGGATTGGTCCGCGACGTCTCGTCCAGAGTGGGATTATCTCTCCGCAGCTGATGAAAAGGGCTGTTTTGCTAACAGTTTTATTATCGCTGATCTCCGGGCTGGCCCTTATCTTTACAGGTACTCAGGGTGAAGGGCAGATGGCAAAACTTTTCTTTATTCTGCTTGGCTTTGGCGCCATTGCCGCCGCCATTACCTATACCATGGGTAAAAATCCTTACGGCTATAAGGGATTGGGCGATGTCTTTGTCTTCCTGTTTTTTGGACTTACAGGAGTATTGGGTACCTATTATCTTCACACTGCAAATATTAACCTGTGGCTTGTTCTTCCTGCTGCATCAGTTGGATTGCTAAGTGTGGGAGTACTTAATCTCAACAACCTGCGTGATTATGAGAGCGATAAAAAAGCCAATAAAAGGACCATGGTTGTACTCCTGGGAAGCAGTAAAGCAAGGATCTATCACCTGCTTCTTGTTTCCGGTTCCATGGTAACAGGGCTGTTGTATATATTATTCAACTTCCATTCAGGGTTCCAGTTTCTTTTTGTGTTTATAATCCCGATGATGGTAAATAATATCATGATAGTCTTTAAAAACCCCAGTCCAACCGAGCTTTACCCGGAACTAAGAAAACTTGCAATAATCACTCTGCTCTTTGCACTTTCTTTCGGACTGGGAGAAATTTTGTAATTAAAGAGATTATGTATGTTCAATGCGGCTCTTACAAAATTGGTATTTCGTTTTATCACACCAGGCAAAACCTCCCGTGGGGTTCTATATGAAAAACCATCATGGTTCCTGAGCATAGAAAACAAATCGACAGGAATAAGGGGCATTGGCGAATTTTCAGTCATACCGGGCTTAAATCCTGAATTTGACAACAAATACGATAATAAACTCCTGCATCTTGTCTGGCAAATAAACAATAATCAGCAACTGCCATCACTAAATAATTACAACAACTTCCCCTCAATAAGGTTTGGGCTGGAAACGGCACTGAAAGACATGGAAACCGGAGGAAAAAAATTACTGTTCCCCTCCGGGTTCACGGCCGGCGAAAAAGGCATACCTGTCAACGGATTGATATGGATGGGCACTATAAAAGAGATGAAACGGCAAATTGATACTAAGATCATGGCCGGGTTTACATGCTTAAAGCTGAAGATAGGAGCTCTGGACTTCAATACAGAAATTGAGCTGATTAAAGACCTGAGAAAACAATACAATCCGCAACAACTCGAAATACGCGTCGATGCCAATGGAGCTTTCCTTCCCGGAGAAGCACTTGAAAATCTCAATATATTATCAGAGTTCGGAATTCATTCGGCCGAACAGCCAATTAAGCCCGGCCAATGGAAAGCAATGGCCGGATTGTGTGCCAGCTCACCTGTACCTGTTGCACTCGATGAAGAACTTATCGGCATAGACCCGGACCTGGATGGAGAAAGGATGCTTGCAGAAATCAATCCACGCTACATCATCCTTAAGCCCTCCCTTCTTGGCGGTTTTGAAAAATCCATGAAGTGGATCTCCGTTGCAGAAAAAACGGGAACAGGATGGTGGATAACCTCTGCCCTTGAATCAAACATCGGGTTAAATGCAATTGCACAATGGACATATACTCTGCAGAGCAAGATGGCTCAGGGACTGGGTACCGGACAGGTATTCAGGAACAATATCAGTTCGCCATTATCGGTAAAAGGACAATTTCTTCATTATTATCCTCTGGCAGAGTGGGATACCGGAGATATTTTATAAAATACTTTCACCGGTTAACTGATTCCCGGCCATACAGAGTAAAATTCTGGTGATTAAGCAATGCATGTTTGTTGAATATATACTATCGTATTGGAAAGCAGCTTTATCACGCCGGTATCAGGGATTATGCATTTTAAGCTACATATAGCCCTCAGTGGCAAAATCCCCGAAAGGGAAATTAGTATGAGATAATTTATTGAAGAAAATCGAAAGTGTTATAATATTTTATCAAAGAATGAAACTGGCATCTACCTATATTACACTTGACGGTTTGAATTACAGCAGAAATGAACTGCTGAGGCTCTGCCGGCAAAAAACTGAAGACCTGCGATTGCCGCAATGGCAAAAAGATATATTCGTATTTATTCTAAGCTGGCTTGATGAGTCAGATCATATTGAAATACAGACCTCGGGGTCAACAGGTGCACCAAAACCAATAAAACTGAAGAAGCAGTGGATGGTTAATTCGGCAACTGCCACCTGCAACCGGTTTAACCTGAATGAAACGTCCAAAGCCTTGCTCTGCCTGCCTGCCAAATATATTGCCGGCCGGATGATGATAGTAAGAGCAATTGTAAGCCGATGCGACCTTCTCACCATTCCGCCGGAATCAATTCCCTTACAGGATACCGGCAGTGAAGTTGATTTTGCTGCTGTAACCCCGCACCAGCTGTATAACTCAATTGAAAACGCCTGGAAAGGGAAGAATGTTAAAACATTGATTGTTGGCGGAGGAGAGATAAGCACTTCACTTGAAAGAAGGATCATGAATATGCCGGCTGAAATTTATGCAACCTATGGAATGACAGAAACATCTTCCCATATAGCCCTGCGCAGGATAAACGGACCCGGAAGCACTAATTGGTTTACGGTTTTGGAAGATATCAGTATCTCTGCAGATGAAAGAAATTGCCTTGTAATAGATGCACCGGAGTTAAATGACCAGATTCTCACGACCAATGACATTATTGAAATCAAAGATGAGCAGCATTTCAGATGGCTTGGACGGTGGGATAATGTTATCAACAGCGGCGGAATCAAGATAATTCCCGAAAGTATCGAGAAGATCATATCGGGTATAAGGCCTGAGCGCCTGGTTATCGTACCATTCCCCGATGATAAGTTTGGTGAGATCCCGGTCCTTGTTATTGAAACAGAAACTATTGGGATTTCAGAATCCAGAGAATTGCTTGACAGGATATCGACTCAAACAGATAAGTATTCAGCGCCTAAAAGGATAATCAGCCTCCGTGCCTTCCCCGAAACCCCGACAGGCAAACCAGACAGGAAAAGGATAGTGGAATTGATAAAAGATTTACACAGCTGAACAATTACCCGCATAATGGTATAACTGCAAAACATTCGGAATTCTCAAACTTTATTTGATGTTTGATATTAACCTGAAGATAAGGCTTACAAATTCCAATATCTCAGATATTAACAATAGGAACCTTGCTCCAGTTAATATTGTTGGTTGCAGTTGCTACATCTGTAAATTCAAATTCAGTTAACCATAGCTCCAGTTTGGCAGCTGCTCCTTTTAAACCAGTGTAAGATTTGAATTTGCGGGTCAATGTTAATTCTTTTATTACAGGTTGATCAGGATCAAAATCGCGAGGATGCAGATAACTCATAAGGTAGTCGGATTGCTTTGTCCAGTTACTAATCAAATAATATGGAAAAAACCGGAAATATCCGCCGCCTGTGAATATAACCGGTTTACCGAAAACACTTATGTAATTGATTGGCAATTCCTTTAACTCAATACCATTGTACTTGATTATAGAAGGAACTGGCTTATTGTATGCCGTATATCCCCCATGTGCCCTTGGAGCCGGAAATACAGAACAATCTACCAGTATACCCATGGAGGCAATAATCTCAAACGCCCATTTATTAGTCTCTCTTATAGAAAAACCAGGTGCACGGAAATAATTTACTTTCTTCCCTGTGATATCTTCTAAAATTTTAAGGGAATATTCCAGATCTCTTGCAAATTCATGTGGTTTTTGTTGGTAAATCAGCTGATGCAGGTGGGAGTGTGAGGCAACATCGAATCCTCTATTGGCAATATCCCTTATTACTCCAGGGTATGTTTTGGCAATCCAGCCCAGACAAAAAAAGGTGGCCTTGGTCTGGGTTCTTCTAAGAATATCAAAAATTCTTTCCATATTCATATGTATACGGCTCTCAAAACTGTTCCATTGCCTTGAGGACCTGGTCGAGTCGTTATCCAGAATATGAAACCAATCTTCGATATCGAAAGTAAGGATTTTCATGATCCGTAAATGGTAAGATAACCCAAATAGATTCTACATAAACCTTTATATAATCCCTGATTCTGAGAAATTACCCGGAATATAAGACAGCCTGAGAAGTTTACCTGAAATATGATTAAGGAGAACTGAGAATAATACCAGAGAATTTGTATTGGAAGTCTAAAAGTATATGCAAGATAAAAAAAAACTTGCAATAAGGCAGAAGGTTTTTAAAAAATTTTCATTTCTATAGCACAACTATGATCATGAATGTCAAAGTTATAGACTGATTTCATGAATGAATTTTTTCATTACTTTCTTACCATATCATCTGGTACGACCACTACACTTTTTTACTTATAGATTAGCCGAAACATGGACCTTTCATGCAGAAAAATTCAAACACTGGCGGTGGATAAATTCCGCAAATTTGTCTAACATCAGAATGAATGCTATTGGGAATTGGGACATTTACACTTCGGAGCCATATGCCTCCAGGGTGAGCTAAACCGTTTTAAAGGTAAAAATTTGATTAATAATGTTTTGTAGGTGATGAAATGCCTTATTAACAATGTGAGTGCAGGAATTCAACGGTTAAAGAGATATCCTGCAAAAAAAACTGCCCGAACAGAAAATCTTCAATAAACCCTGAGTCTATGAATTTACGGTGCTTGCAAAGCATTCCACCAGATCATAAGATAAACCTGAATCGGCCCGCCATTTTCCAGCTACATTAAAATACAAAGTCATGGATGTTGTTTAATGGATTTTTTGTATATTTATTTATGAAAGCACAGGGATCCCCCATCCTGCATTAAATCTCCGGGGCAAACCAGAAAGGTATTAAAACTGTTCAATATTTCAGTTAGTCTCTCAGTCTTTAACCAGCAGTTTCTCTTTACTAATTCTCCTAAGTTTGGATATTCATGGAAGTGCCATTGCTTTCATTAAGTATTCTTCTCGCCTTAGCTACCAGTGCTGTTATTACTGCATTCGATATTCCTATTATCATTTCCCTTGCATACAGAAAGAAACTGGTTGATGTCCCTGATGATAAAAGGAAATTTCATAAACAGCCGGTTCCTGCACTGGGAGGAATTGCAATATTTATTGGAATTATTATTTCCTTCTCCCTTTGGATCGGGGAAAGCATTCCCGTTTTCTATCCTTATCTCATCGCAGGATCTGTCCTTCTCTTTACTGTTGGAGTTAATGATGATATTCTCGAAATGAACCCGTGGAAAAAATTAGTTGCCCAGATATTGGCATCTGCGATTATAGTGATAGGCGGCAAAGTAAGACTGGATTTCCTCGATGGTCTGTTAGGTTTTGGTTTATTGCCTGAATTTTTTGCAATTGTGTTTACAATATTTGCCTTCGTACTTATAATTAATGCGTTCAACCTGATAGACGGAGTCGATGGTCTTGCTGCAACCATGGCACTGATCGGGGCCATCTTTTTTTGCATCTGGTTCTTTGTAAATAACCATGCCGGTGAATCAATTCTTGCTGCCTCCTTAACAGGAGCATTGATAGGTTTTCTGTATTACAACAGATCTCCTGCCAAAATTTTCATGGGGGACACCGGATCGCTCATAGTGGGCCTGATAATGGCCGTTATGGCCTTCAGATTGATTGAGCTTAACTCCAAATCATCAGTGTTTGCATTTGAAAAACCGACTGTTTTCGCTCTGTCACTCCTGATAATTCCAATGGCCGACACCATCAGGGTCATAATAGTAAGGCTGATGAAAAAGAAATCACCTTTCTTTCCGGATCGCAGTCATATACACCATAGATTACTTGAGATGGGATTTGGGCACAGGAATATATGCAGATTTCTGACTATCACCCATCTCGGAATTATCGGTGTTGCACTGTTTCTTTACAGTCTCGAAATTCACCTCTACCTGTTATCTATCTGGGGCCTGGCTTTTATGATAATTCCGACTGCACATATTCTCAAGAGATGGCAGGCCAGATTAAAGCTTAGACTAAGAGAAAGAAAATTGCAAAAACCTACGATGGAATCACATTATTTCATGAAACCGGCAAAAAAGGTACATAGACTTGCAAAAGTAAGCGAGTTAAACGACTGAATCCTGATCCTGCCAGGGCATAGAAAAGCTATGAATTAGCATTGGCAACCTCCCGTGTCAACCACTTTACGTGGCGTAAACCTTTCGTAAAAATTTGATCAACATCTTTAATTTTATGGATTATTTATCCATTGGATAAACAATACCCCTCTGCAGTTTTCTACGGAATGAATTTTTTTACATAAATTTATATCTGATCCGGCTAAAAAGTGGGCACCCCACAAAGTACCTTATTTAGCTACGTAATCTAAATAAAATAATAAAATTTCCGTAATATTTTTGTAAAAAATGAAACAACAAATATTGACGTACGTATATAATTCCTTGACGAACGTTCAAATTAGTGTGACGAAAGTAATATATTTGCGGACACTAATTAGTCTTATCTTAATATTTGTTGTAATGCGCGAAATTCTTTTCCTGGTACTGATAACCTTCAATACGGTAGCTTCAGGAACTAATTATTATGTTAGCAATAGTGGAAGCGATAGCTCAGACGGCCTGACCCCCTCAACAGCATGGAAGACAGTAAACAAGGTAAACTCCCGGACTTACAAGCCCGGCGACAGTATACTTTTTGAGCGGAATGGAGTCTGGAATGAGAACCTGAAAATTACATCCTCCGGAAGTCCGTCAGGTCAGATAACATATAGTGTCTATGGAACAGGTGATAAACCGGTATTTAATGGAATTGCAGAACTACCCGGTTGGACTAATTCGAAAAATTGGACACAGGTCAAAACAAATGTATGGCGTATTGATTTAGGCAGTTCTAGCTCAAATGCTGTTCAGGTATGGCTTAATAACCAACCTGCTAACAGGACAAGAGGTAAAAATGTTGACGATGTAACGGCAAGTAATCCGTGGGAAAAATGGGGTGGTTTGTTTTACTTATATAGTGAAGGAAATCCAGCATCTGTTTTTAGTTCAATAAAACAGTCAAATTCAAGCGGTTTCATGCGTACATACTCCAAAGATTACATAACATTAAATAATCTTGAAGTTACAGGATGGTTAAGTACAATTTTAGATGGATGCTCTCATTGGGTTATCGAGCATTGTGATTGGGGATGGGGAAATGGAGAGCATGGAATAAGAATAAGGAGAGACGGAAGTAAGCATTCTTTAAATGGCATCATTAGGCATTGTACTTTTGATTCAGGTGACCGTAATCCTGTTACGCAAAGTAGTCCAAGGTGGGGATCAAATACAAAGCAAGGACTTGGCTTCTACGAGGGTGTTTCAAATTGGCAGATACACAATAATTATTTCAGGGCATGGGGGCATGTTCATGTAGTTATAGAGTCACGAAATGGTTATCCATGTGAGGGCAATAAAATATATGATAACTATTTCACGAATATGGATGGTTCGTATGGCAGATCTGTTACTATTGAAACACATAAAAACACACTTAGCCTGATGAATCCCAATAACCCAAATGAGTTTTATAATAATTATACATATAAACAATCTGTACAAAGCCAAATATTAGGAGCCTATACAAAAGTGTATAATAATGTTTGGAATATCGTTAAAGGAAGGGGTAACAACCCGTTGGTTTCTGCTAATGCAATTTCATTAGATGGATATAGTAGTAGGACAGGCTATAAACAAAAGATTTATAATAATGTATTTGCATTTTGTGGGCAGGCGGGAATTTTTTATCCGGGATATGACACCCATGAAGATCAAAGGGAGAACGAAGTAATAAATAACATTTTCTATAAGAACGGAAGAGGAGAGGATCACAGAGTAGATAACCAGTTATACATCGGATATTTTACACCAGTAACCGTTCTTGATAATATTTTCAGGAATAATATTTTCTATACAGATCGAGATGCAAACAAAGCAATTAATATTTATAAAAGCTATATTGATGTTTCTACCTTTAATTCAGTAAGTTCAGGCTCAAAAAATTTACAGAATCATATAACATCTGGTAACCTTGCAGTTGATCCTTTATTTATTGATCCTGAAAACGGAGATTTCAGACTTAAGGAAAACTCGCCGGCAGTAGGTGCAGGTCTTACTCCATTATCTGTAAAAGATATGGCCGGTACTGAATGGGGTGACAAACCAAATATCGGGCCTTATGCTATTGCCAATAGTAAAAGTCCGGAACCTGTCCAACTTTATACCCTGAGCCTTGAAAATGAAGGGAATGGAATAGTATTATCAAATGGGAAAGAAGAAAATTCAAAAGCTATCGAGAGCGAGACAACAATAACCATTGAAGCAGTTCCCCATTCAGGATGGATATTTTCAAATTGGGCAGGAGATGTATCTGGATATGAAAATCCTTTGGAGATAAAAATGACTGAAGATAAAAGTATTAAAGCTATTTTTACTGAAGAGACCTATACATTGACGATTATTTATGAGGGAGAGGGAGAAGTTAAAATATTCCCGGAACAGGAAACGTATGTCTCAGGAACCATGATTAATCTGGAAGCACACCCTGATGGACATTGGGAGTTCCAGGAATGGGTAGGAGATCTGTTATCAACTGACAAACACACTTCTATAGTAATCGAACAGAATATGATAATTAAAGCAAAATTTAGTACTCTTATTACAAGTTCTGATTTTATAAATGAAGAAGAAAGAAAAATTCAAATTTATCCGAACCCAGCCAAGGCTTTTTTTAGGATTTCTGCTGAGAACTCTACAGTTAAGCCTGACAGGTTTAACATACTCGACTTAAGTGGAAGAACTGTTTATCAGGGGATTTTGATGTCAAACATTTCAGATATTCAAATACCTGGTTTTCTTAATTCAGGTATTTATATTATCGAATTGATCTCAAAAAAAATACCTTTTTATACTCAAAGATTGGTAATAACTAAGTAACCTATGGAAATAAAATAACCCCGGAGGTTTTTTCCAGGGATTAAGTTGATGGAGGAAATATTTGCAATTTTCAGCTAATTCAAAATATAAGCCGTCTGAAAAATAAGGAAAGATACATTAACATATCTTTTCTTTGCTGCTTAATCCTTCTTGGCTCACTAAAAAAACGATATGTCCACTCTAATCCTAATATAATTAGCAGCTTAGGTGCTCTTTTCACTTCTTTTGCAAGAATATCGAATCGTCCTCCAACCCCAACAAAGAGAATTCCCTTACACCTTTTCGCTAATTTGGAACAGAATAGTTCCTGCAAGGGAGATCCCATTGCTACAAATAAAACTTTTGTTTTGCAATTAAGCAATTTATTTACTAGCTCATCTTCATTAATATTGAAACCTGAATGACGGCCGGTTATTTTAATTCCCGGATAAGTTTTTCTGATTTCTTCTACAGCTTTTTTATTACGTATTTCAGTAGTACCTAGAAAATAACATGCAATTCTGTTAATATTGCAAAAATCCAAAATGAATCCGGGAAAATCAATTTTTTTAGTTTTCTTTTTGTTGAAGATTCGCATTGGAACGGTGGCACCAATTCCATCAGGTACTGGTAATATATTATTTTCTTCGAATACTCTTCTAAAATCGGGGTTTTTGTTATATAGAACAATCTTTCTGGCATTTATCGCTATTGTTATAAGATTCTCTTTGTTATTTAGCAGCTCCCAGATAATGTTTTGATAACTATCCTTGTCAGCAACAGTACAAGGACAATTCAATACATTTATTGAGTTTTCTCCTCTTATCATTTTTGTTAATCTTAGTTTACCTAAATTGAGGAATACAAACTAAATGCAGCTGCTTGTTTGAATCGTGTTTTTGGGTGGTATTGGAGGGGGACTAACATCAAAAGACTTCCAAACATATATGTTAGGTCATTAGTGTTGCGTTATCAAAATTAAAGCACTATATAAGCCAATAGAATTAATGCTTTCAAGAGTTGATGAAATTTTTGGATTTTAAATTATTGTGATTATTATAATTTTTAATCAACTGATTATGAGTCATTAAATCTATTTGTAAGAAACCAATGCAACACTAATGATGTTAGGTTATTATTATATTGAAAAGGTTAAAGGGGTTCGATATAAGCATAAAATCAACTGAAACTTCTGAAAAGATTCGGCAAATGAATTGCATACAGTAAAAGTATGAAGATATATATTTAAATGAGCTATAGCAGGCAATTTACCTTCCGGCTAGAAAAACTGACAATGCATATGCCATATTTGCGTCACTCCATCTAATGTAGGGGATTCTATTTGTAATCCAGGGATATTTCAGGAAATAGAAATGCCCGTCTTTATCCTGCATGTTTTTAATAGTCCAATCAGCAATTAAATTTGCAAATTCGAAGTAATGACTACCCATGCCGGCTTTGGCAGCATGTGTAAACGTAATTATACCCTGGGCCTGGCTGTGGATATCGGTGGGCCATATTCTTGGATACCGATAAATGCCTTGACCAGTTGGAAGGAATTGTTTTTGATAATAAAACTCAAGACCTTTTACATAACTGTTCATAATGGATTCTTTAGACCCATATTTTTGCATAAATAATAAAATATCATCTAAAATAAATCCCTGATGAAAATCTATTTGTTTTTTTTCGATATTTTTATCTATCCAGTAAGTATAATTCCATCTACCATCGTCTTTTTGAAGTTCCAATACTGTATTCAATACCCTATTAATAGGCTCATGAAAGGAATCATTATTTAAAATTTCAGAAGCTTTAATTAAAAATGCCATGGCTTTTAAGGAGGCATTGAGTGTGAAACTTTCATCCGGGTCGGTAATCCTATAGCGAAAAAAATAAAATCCCTGTCTTTCGCTATAAAATTCATTTAATAATAAATCTGCAAGACTTGAGATATAATACAATACCTCTTTATTACCATTAATTCTATAATAATTAATTAAAAAAGAACCTAAGATTTCATTCCCCACCACATCTAAATCATTGGCAGCATAAGGTTTGCCTAACCACTGAATAGGGAAATCCCGAGAATCCCAGCAATGATAGCCATATTTATGAATTAATGTTTTTTGTTTTAACTCTTCAAAAAGGTTGTCAAAAAAGTCTAATTCCTGGTTACTTAAATTGTTGAAGAGGAACATTGCATTGGCAATTGTACCTAAGGTCATTAATTGTTTTGATTTTTGCACCCATAAAAGCTTTCGTAGATTTATGGGACTGAATTTCTGCAAATAGATTAAAGCTAACCTACTTATCTTGCTTATTTTAAGAAATTCTACGGGAGTATTCAAGCCATCATAAGGATCATAACTAGTGAAATTATTTTCAGCTATATAACCCATTACCTTTTCGTATGCTAATTCAAACTTATCCATCTTAAGATTGAAGTATAGGCTTTAACTATTACAATATTTAGGATAATTAATACGTGAGCTAAATCCGGCAATTAGGGAGTATTTAATTAAGATCTATTGTCTTTAACAATAAAGGATCTATTTTAGAGATAACAAATCGGAACTTCCCATTTGATGCCCTGGGTATTTCATCTACATAATCAAATGAAATTTTTATTGAATTGCCTAACCGTGCTCTTGCAGCATGTTTTATTTGCACTTCATCTTTCTTAGAATAATAATTGTTCCGTACAATTCTCAACACTACCTCTTCAATACATGGTTGTTCAATCTGAGCTTCTATTACATTGATTGCATCCTTTAATAGTATTGACAACCTCCCAATTATCCGGCCTTCAGGTGTAATAACATAGTCTTCATTTCGACCTTCAATATAATCAATCAATAAGCCGCTACGACCACATTTAGCAACCTGATTATTGGATATTACTAAATTATCACCAACATCGTAACGAATTAAAGGAAAAGCAGTATTATTGAAATGAGTTGAAATAATCCTTCCTCTTTCGCCTGGTTTGCAAGCTTGATTGTCATTATTTAAAATCTCAACATAGCTATACTCAGATTTTAAATGCAATTCACCTTTTTCACATTCAACAATATTACAGTTCATTTCTGAAGTCCCGTAAAAATTGAAAACTTTAACCTGGAAGGCATTTTGAATCTTGTGACGCTGAAAATCCAGAAGTGTCTCTGAAGAAGTATATATTCCTTTTAGGGCTAATTTCTTAGTTCCAAACTTCTCATATGCAAGAGCAAGTAGGTATATAGAAGAAGGATACCCATGAAGCAGAAGTGGATCAAATTCTTCAAGTTTCTCGATATAGTATTTTAGGTTTGATTCGGATAAATGGTAGGAAGAAAAATATAAATGATTATTAACCATATCAAATGACCAGTAAGGCGGTTTTGACCTTCTATGCCATGAAACAGGATGACCGCTGATCATTGCAATCTTTTCGCGGTTATGTAAACATAATCCATTCCAACTATAATGCATATTACGAAATGCATAGACTTTCTGCATCGCATCCCTGGTTATTGGGAAAATCATGGGTGAGCCAGTAGTTCCGCTGGTCTTTCCCCATATTATTTTTTTATCATCGATATTGTAAAATTCTTTTACATTTTGTTTAACAAACTTCTTGGTCAATATTGGCAAATGCTGAATATCAAGGTTATCCTTTGAAAGCTTCAAATATTCCGGATTATTTTTATAAATTGGCACTCTATAATAAATCTCAGCCACAAATTCATTCAGTCTTTTATTTTGGTAGGCTAATAATTTTTCTTGGCTCCAATACTGAGTTTCTTCAAGGAATTGCATTTGTTTAAAATAACACCTGCCATAGTACTTAGTTCTTTGCTGCAAACCATATAATGAAGTTAATAAGACCTTCAGACTATAAGGCGCATGATCATAAATCTGTTTTAAAGTATTATTGCCGTATGACATGCGATTTCCATAATTTGATGATTCAAAATACTTATTTGAGAGTATTTTACACTTCTTAAAATAAAATTATTAATAGGTAAAATAGTATTTAAGCATATAATTTTTTAAGATAAACTGACATTAGCTTTAAAGAATAATTTTTTACAACCAACTCTCTTGCATTCTTTCCTATTTCCATCAGCTTAGTCCTGTTATTTAGTAGATAAAGAAACTTCTCTTTAAATTGCAGTTCCGAAGCAGTATCAATAAGCAAGCAATCATAGTTATCATTAACAAGGCATTTTATTTCAGGTATATTCGTTGTAATAACAGCCATTTGTGCAGCCATAGCTTCTATCATTGAGTTGGGAAATCCTTCTGCATGTGTGGGTAGGAAGTAAATTTGGCATAAATCGAAAAGCTCGGTTTTTTTCCCCCCAAAAATCATTTTATATGTATGGATATTTTCACCCTGAATATGTTTATCCACTTCAGGCCCCACAATATGAAATATCACATTTGGATTTTGGAACGCTAATTCTATAATACTATTTTTAAAGTCAAAGAAACCTTTACCAATTAAAGATTTCGCAGGCATAAATAATATGTTTAATGTGGGTTTATCATATATTTTATCCCTGATAGAATACCGCTCTTCATCGACAAAATTCGGCATTAGAAAAATATTGGGTTCTTTTATGCCAATATCTTTAAAATATGCATGCCAATAATCGGAAAGGACAATGAGCTTATCAGGCAAAGAAAGTGCCCATTTAAAATACTTACGCTTAATCCAGTTTGCCTTTCGATAAAAGGTTGGGAATCCTCCTCCCCCATGTCTTAGAATTACCTTCTTCCTGAATAATTTAGAAATAATAATAACCAGAGATAAATCATAGAAATCAAAATAAGAAGACGTATGTATTTGAACTATATCAATCGGTTTTATAATCAATGTCTTAATAACTTTAATTTTATAGGCAAAAAAATTGTAAAAATGCTCTATAACCCTCATATAATAGTTACTACTCCTGTGCCTGACAAGATCAATATGGTAAAATTTGATGCAATTTTGCTGATATACTTCTATTAAATTCCTGGTAAATGCTGCCTTCCCGCCTTTAATACTGATTGGCGAAATCAATAAAATATTTTTCTGAGTTATGGCCATTTTGATACTTTACCAGTCAATCAATTACTAAACTTTTAGGAAACTTTTTAGGTTAATATTCATATCAGTAACGCATTTTCATTGATAAATTTTTAAAGAAAATTAAATTGTGCTCGCAGAAGGACTAAAATGTATTCATCATGCCTTCAGGGCTGGTGGATTCCTTATTTTTGTGTTGTTTGAACAGTATTGCAGCTAAATAAAAGAAGAGTAGTGAGGGTATATATCCAGTAAAGAACACTACGCTATAGAATAGAAAGTCAAAACAAAATACAATAGTTGCCAAAATTGTGCCAAAGGCAATAGCAATGTAAAAAGGATCTTGTAATCCATTAATACTCTTATATGCTTTTACTCCAATAATAAGGAACAAGGAGAAAAAAGACAGTGTGCCAATTAGCCCTGAAGATATTAAATAAAAAGTAGCACCACTAATTCCATATGTTATCCCATATTTTTCCCTTTGATCATTCCCGGCTTCCAGTCGGTCTGGTCCATCACCTAAAAGTTTTCTCGATAAATCACTTCCATTTATTATTCTTTCATAAGCAGATTTGAAAGATGAAATTCTTCCAATGCTACTTCCACTTGAAAATTGCTTATCTTGAATTGCCATAGTCTGTGTTAACATATATTCTAAGTCAAAACTTCCCCATCGCTCCTTTTCTGGATTAAAGACAGGATTTAGTCTTCCACCTAAATACAATGTTATCCCAATAACAATTAATAACCCCATTAATGTGGGGATCATTTTTAATATATTGATTTTTAGAAGAGTAGTGTTATAAATAAAATAGCCTAAAAATAATAGAGTTGGCAAAAAAATAAAAAAAGCCCTTTTACCTCCCCCCCAGGCAAAAAACATAAAGCACGGTATTAAAAGTAGGTATAATGGGTTCCTTTTGTAACAATAATATAATGCAATTAAGTAGCCAATAATAAATAATGGAACAATGGTTGAAAGTGCACCTGCTTGAGTACTAAAAGTTCCGATAATTCCATCTTCCCTGACCCCATATTTCAAATACTTGTATACAGCAGCAGGTATTTGCAATAAAACCATTATGACAATGAACTTATTTATTTTTTGAATGGCTATCGTTGATAAATTAATATTAAGAATAGATAGAAAGAATAAATAAGACAATAATAACCGGTTATACATTTTAAAGGACAGATAGAAATCTGAACTATTCATTAATGCGGAAATTATAATCGCAATAGAAAATATAATAAACCATAACATACCTGGGCTTTCGAACGATTTATCTTTCCTTGACAGAAGAAAATGAACAAAAGTCATAAAAAGTATGAGTATAAATAAATCCAGAAATGCCCGAAAATAAGTGGAGGGGAATTCGAAATAGTAAAAGACTCCTTGAAAAAAGGCAAGGCCTAGAATTGCACGTATTAATAAACTAATATTCATTAACTTGCAATCAATATTTAATATTCAATCGTTTGCCTATTTAAGGCTTCAATTATTTTTCCTGCTCTTTCATTCCATGAATATTTTTTAAAAGCCTCTTCTCTTGCTTCTCTTTCAATATTGTTGTCCCCACGATAATTTAAAGCAATTTTTAATTTCTCAACGAGATCCTGAAAATCGCCGGGTTCAACAAGTAATCCATTTTCGTTATTTCGTATTACCTCTTTTATGGTTGGAAACCCATGTGCAATAATTATTCTGCCGGCTGCCATATATTCAAATACTTTTAAAGGCGAACAATAATTTATTGTGGGAACTTTTTTGGACCATAATGCTAATAGAACATCAGAGGCATATAAATAAAGTGGAACCTTACTATGTTCAATTGGTCCTGTAAAGGTAATGTTCGTTAATTTTTTTTCTTTTGCAAGAGTTCGATAATAATCTGCATTTGCACTGGGACCACCTACAACATAGAAAAATTCATTAGGAAATTTTTCTGCTAATCTTAACATATTTTCTATTTCCCTATTAGGATATAGGCTACCTGTATACGTCACAATTCTATTTCCCTGTGGAATATTTAACTTTGATCTGGCTTGAATTTTACTGGTATTTTTTTTGTACGTGCGGCTGCTGAATCCATCGTGTAAGGGAAGTAATTTTCTAAAAGGGACACCTCTTGTTTCCCAGTAATTTGAAAGTGCTTTACTGATTGTGATAAACAACATGCAACTATCCATTTGGGATGCCTCAACTACTTTCCTGGTCCAATAAATATCAAACAATTTTATTTTGTTGTGAATTTTGGAGTTATGTGCTTCATATATGACTGGTAGTTTTTTACTTGCCAGCTGTACAAAAATCATTGGACATCTTGTAAAGTAAATATCAGCTTCATTTTCTTTAAGGAACTTTTTCACCCCAAAATAAGATCCTAGTATACCTAAGCGATTAAAGAACATTATTTTAGAGTAAAACGATAAATTTAATTCATTTTTAATTCCAAATCTCCCGGATAAATATTCATGAGATAAACCGGATTTCTCTTTTTCAACGGGAAGAGCCATCTCAACATCAATTCCCTGTGATGCAAATGCATCACACATATTAACAGCTTGCACTACACTGGCTTTCTCCGAAGTGATTTCTCTGTTGAATATGTAAGTTAATTTCATTGTTAATTTCTTTCAGGAAATGAATACTTACTTAAATTGAGAAAGGAGTTGTATTGTTTGTAATGATTAAATCCAAGTCCAATATGCTTATGAAATCTGTACCTTTTATAATAATTACTATCAATAAAGCATGATATTTCTGCGATCGATAAACAACGAAACCATGTATCCCATAAAGTGCTTTCGCTCCAAGGCTGAGATTCCTTTATCCATTTCCTGGTGTTATGTTTTTTTGGCTTAATAATTTCCTTTAAAACATTTATTCCACGGGTTATCCTGATTTCATTATTCTGAGCGTTAAATATAAAGGCCATTAATTGCGTGTAATTAGATTTAAATGGTCTGGTTGGGTTCTCACAAAATCCACCATCTTCATTCCATCTTGTTATTAATGCACCAATTGCTTTTTCAAGAACTGGTTCAATAAGTTTTAAGCTATCTTTATAGAAATACAACAATAAATGTAAAGAATCGTATTCTTTGCATGAATCACCGCCGGGTAAGTGCGAAAAAAAACCTTCCTGATCATTCAATTTCAAAGCAGTTTGAGCTACTTGTTCTATACGAGGGTAATTCCGGTTCCAATATTCGTAAATAACAAACTGATGCAATGCATTTTGCAACCCTTTGTATAACCGTCCTTGTCTTCCCTTTCCCCAGAATCCGGAACTATTTTGAAATCTGTCATGAAAATCAAACCATGAATTAATACTTTCCAGCAAAACATGATCTTTATCTCTTTCATATTCGTGTGTCAGCAAAATTGCCTGGAACATTGCCTTATTCCCTGATCCACTTTTACCAAGATGACAACCTCTTTCTTTAAGATATTGTTCAACATTATCTCTTGTTCTCCATTGATCCACAATAGAAATTCTATATTTTGGCTTTGATTCAAGAATACTTAACGCACTTAAACAAAAACAAGAAGCTTGAAAAACATCCCTTTCTTTATCTGGATGATATTGAGGATTAGGATAAAACAAACCATCTGATTCACTCTGAAAGGAGTTGATATAATTTGTCCATTCTTTTTTTTCTTCAAGTGAAAGGTTATCTGTCTCCTTAAAGAGGTCAAGGATATATAATGCAAAGCAAGTGGTAAATAATGAACTACTGGTACCCGGGCTAAACTTATATTCAAATCCACTATTGCCAATTCTCAATGTATTCAACCACCTCAGGACGTTCGATTTAAGTTCATAAACATCTGGCAAGAATATTCGTTCATCCATTATAATTTGAATATTTATTGTAAATACGTGAATGATAATTTATTAAACCAGGCATCTTAAAATATCCACTCTGGATAAATTTCCAATTTATCGGTAAGACTTTTAGTGAATATCACTGCTAATTCAATTCTGTATAGGGTAATTACTCGATTGAAGTATAAATTTTCTTGTTTCCTCTATAAAGATTCCTTAAAAAACTGTAAAAACTGGTTCTTCCCAGAAGACGACCAATTTCTTTTCTTTGCCTGCCAATTATATTAGGATATTTTCGAGGATCAAGTGGTTCTTTTAATACCTCTTTCCACATTGCTCTTATGGATTTCCTGAAAAAAATATATCCCGGTTTACAACGGTACTTAAGGTCAACACTTAAAACAATATCCAACAATTCCCTGTTATTGAAAGGTGTGAACGAGTCATGCACAATATCCTTTTCAAGGTAACTTTGAGCCAGCCATCCTCCCATTCGATGCTCCCAATAAAACAGATCTAGAAGCAAATAGTTAAATCTGACTTTCTCATCATCTACCTCATAAAACCATTCACATAATCTATCTCTGATAAAAGGTATATCTTCCCAACCAGCTTCTTCTTTCAATAGCTTGAAAACATCTTCACAGTTAGATATATCGGGATGCTTACCATGTTTATAATACACACGTCTTCCTATTTCAGAACAATTCCCCTTCACAGCAAGTAATCCTGAAGGATAACTATCATACATACCGTAGCATATACTTCCCCAGTCATTCAAATGATGAATATCAGTATTATTAATATAGAACTTTTCAAAATCCTTATTCATTGGTTTGCGGCAATCAATTACTACATGATCAAACCCCAAACGTGATGACAACTTAGGAGGTATCTTTATATCATAGGATTTTTCAGTTAAGTTTCGATACTGTAAAGTAAAAAAATACAAATCTTTGGTAAACCCCTTGCAGGCACTTAAAATGGTCCGGGAATCAATTCCTGCGGTTAAAGGGAAGGATAGCCGGTATCTTTTATTAACAGCAATCATGGTCTGCCTCAGAAGAGTAGTAAAATCCTCAATCCCTTCATTAAGTTCCCTTCTTTTCAATGTTCTGACAGGCCAGTATCTTACCTGTTTAAATGTTGCTGATTCAAAATAATGATTAGGAGCAAGATGAAAAACATTATCATACAATGTGGTACCGGTTGGAATATAATGTTCAAGAATATTTTTACTATATGCTGAATTGTAATATTGCTGATGATTAATGCTTTTCCTTATGGGGACTACAAGTTCAATTAACAGAGGTTGTGATGCGGCATAAATTTCGTTATTATATTTTGTATAATAAAGGGTTTTGAGACCGCAAGGGTCATTAAAAAACAACAGATCATCCTTATTCTTAATCATTAATACAAATCGCCCTGTCAGGCTATATAAATACTCTGATATCTTATCAACTGAGGGAAGACTATATGTATCACCTGAAGGAAGGTTTGAAATGCTGGTTAAAATATCAAGTGTAGTTTTTGTTGGAGCTTTTGGATCAATTAAATACCCAACAACAATAAATCTATTATTAGTTTTATCTACCCTCGAAATTTCACTATCACTATGAACATAAAGAATGTATTTTCCCAATACTTCCTGATGCCAATTTTCTAATTGGTGACATTTCTTTGCCGAAAATAAAAATTGTCTTCTAAATTTTAGATTTTCCACTTTTCAACAATTCACGTTTCATGATGTTTGAATATCAGAGAGATATATACCGTCTATTAATACGTGATACTGAACGTGTAAATATATTTTCCCATAAAACACCTGCTATAAACTCAGAAAATGTAATTTTTCGTTTCAGGTTTTTTTTGTGCCATTTGATATTTTTTATATTCAATGTCAAATAATTCATAATTAAAAAATATGCATATCTTCTTCTGATGATAGAGTAATGTTTATTCAATTCAGGGAAGTGCTCCCTGAACCTGTATAACCTGTTCTCTCGTCCAAGAATTGGAGTATACAATTTTCTGGTTACTGTTGATGTTACAGACTCAGGATGGGTTCGCGTCAAACTTAATATCTTAAAAGAGAAAACCAGATCAGAAATAAATAAAACTTCATAAGCAAGTCGGGTATCAAAATGTATATCATCATCAATATAAATTTCAGGATAAAAAGAGAGTTTCTTTAAATATTCCACTTTGTAAAAATTCTGTGTAACAGAACCGGTAATGCTGATTTCATTTTTTAAATGTTTCACCAACATCTCCTTTCCATCTCTGTAATTACCTTCAAAATAATCAAGACCATAGCCTTTTACAGATTTACCATATAGTCTGTATGCTGATGCAATTCCTGCACCGGGATATTTTTCCATAAGCATAATGTGTGATTCTAATGCATCAGGATAAAGTAAATCATCAGCTGCGACTATTTGAAAATATTTCGTCTCCTCTTTAATATATTGCACCGTCCTGTTCCAGTTTGTGCCAATATCCATGAATTCTGCATAGGAATGTATTGTAAAACGCGGATCATCTTTAATAAAATCTGAAACCAGATCTTCTGTTGCGTCAGTACTTGCATTATTGACGATATGGCACTCAAAATTTGTATATGTCTGTTTCTGGATACTTACCAGAGTCTCTACAATGTACTTCCCTCCATTGTAAACAGGAATACCAATCGTTACTAACGGACTATTATCTATTTTTTTCATTTCTGGTTATTTAATATTACAAATATCTGAGGTGTATAATCTTATTGCAGGATATTAAATAATGGGAGTTGCCATGTTTTTAAATTCAGCATTTCTTGCAATTAATTGATCATAAGTACCTGAATCAGTAATTTGCCCATTTTGCATAAAGTACAGGTGATCACATTTTTCGACGGTAGTTAACCGGTGCGCAATCATAACAATTGTACGCTCTCCTTTAAGTCGTTCGATGGCATTTATAACATACCTTTCTGTGATGTTATCAAGTGCAGAGGTAGCCTCGTCCATTATCAAAACCCTGGGATCATTATATAACGCCCTGGCTATACCGATCCTTTGTCGCTGTCCACCCGAGAGCCTGGTGCCTCTTTCACCTATTATGGTATCAATGCCCTCCGGCAGGGAATTTACAAGTTCATCAAGCTGAGCAGCTTTAATGGCATTTTGCAGTTTTTCTTCTTCTATTTCATGATCAGGTAACCCAAAAGCAATGTTGCGTCTTATGGTGTTGTCAGCAAGAAAAATAAATTGAGGGATGTATCCTATATTTTCTTTCCAAGCTGAAATATCATTGTGGATATTAATATTGTCCACGGTAATTCTTCCATGTTGCGGCTCTAAAAGTCCGAGTAGCATATCGACCAAAGTGGTTTTACCGGCGCCTGAAGGGCCGACAAATCCGACTGCATAACCTTTGGGAATTGAAATAGTCAGGTTTTTAACAGCTTCTACATCTGATTGTGGATATCTGTAGCTTGCTTCATCAAATTGGATCTCATTTTTAAAATTCAATTTTGATCCTTTAATTAAAAGTCCGGGGTCTTGAGCGTTTTTATTTGACCTGTTGTGATAATTCCTGGCCTCACCTTTAAGTTCCATTGTATCATTATATATCGGATCTATAGAAAAAATAAAATATTTAAGTGTGGTGAAAGCCTTCATCATTTCCTGGATGGCTGGCATTAGCCGCAGTGTAGCTGCTCCAAATAAGGTCATTACCGGAATTACTGATTCAATTCCCCGACCCTGCCAATAAAGGAGCAATGCTATAAATAGCAACCCGGATATAGCTATTGTTTCAGTAACAGGTTTATTGGCGAGGGATGCTATATCACTAAATATTTGTGCCTTGCTAAAACTTTTGATATTGGTAAAAAACCTTTTATAAAACCATTTCTCCCGGCCTAGTACTCTGGCATCCTTAAAGCCGCCCAAACCTTCATTGACTGAACGGATCATATTCGCCCGCTCTTTTTGTGCCAATTGGCCGTACTTTCGAATTCTTTCTCTTATCACCATAATAAAAAGTGCACCACCTCCTCCCAAAAGCAGAAATACAACAATGCTGATAACCGGCTCCAGCCATAACAGCATTCCAAAGATTGCTGTTATCAGCACCAGATCTTTAGCTATTTTCAATAAGTTGTATAAAACACCATTAACAAGGTGCATTGTTTCATTTGTAATATTCCGAAGTAACTCAGCGGAATTGCGCTTTAAATGAAATTCATAAGGGGCATACATGTAAAGCTTAAAAAGATTACTGGCTATTGATGTTAAGCGCAGAAAAATAAAACGAGTTTGAATATAATTGTAGAATAGTATATATGTGTTCTTCAGTATAAATACGACTATTAAAAATATGGATCCATAAACCAGTAAATCTCCACTGTTCTCAATTCCAAACATTTCCCAAATGGGCATAAGCCACTCTATTTCCAGTACCGTATCGGGTACGGCAATTATGGAAATAAAAACAGGGATCATTCCTATTCCGACAACTTCCAATAAAGCTGCAAGCAGCATCATCATTAAAAGGAGCACTAGTTTAATTTTATCACCTGCGTGTAGCAGTCTGAGTATCTTTTTTATGGTAGTAGTCATAACTTATAATGAATCTGCGAAGCTACTTTTAATAAAACTCTTCTTCTTTTTTCCATTTATTTTACCATATTCTCCTCCATAACCAAAACCATATCCGTGTCCATAGCTTTTATTTGACTGTTTTATATCATTTATGGCAATCACCAAATTTTTAATTTCAGCCTTACTGCTGAAGTCCTGAATATAATCCAGATCTGTATTCTGGCTGAAATTATGACGTATAATAAAAAGGTTTAGATCTGCCTGTTTCATTAATGCTTTCGCATCAGCAACCATTCCAACCGGGGAAGTGTCAACAATTATGTATTCAAATTCTTGTAACTCCTCTTTCAGCAGGCGGGTCATTGCCTCACTTTCTATGAGTTCGGCAGGATTAGGAGAGACGATTCCGCTATTCATAATGAACATGTGATCACTCCAGCTACTCACATTAATTACCTCTTCCAGTCCGGCTCGGCCAATGAGGTAATTTGACAAACCGAACTCCAGCATATCTTTGGTAAAATGATTGGTCTGGACTTTACGAATATCAGCATCAATATATAAGGTCCGCTTTTTAGACAATGCAAGCACAGCTGCCAGGTTAACAGCAGTAAAAGTTTTTCCTTCGCCTGATCGGGTTGAAGTGACTACAATTATATTATCCTGTTTTTTTGGAGAAAAGAAATGAAGGTTGGACCTGATATTTCTGAAAGATTCGGTTACAGGGGAATAAGGTTGATCGAATATAACCACTTCAATTTCTCCATTCTTTAGCTGAGATTTGTAACTGGGAACAACTCCTATAATCGGAAAATTCAGGGCAGCAGTTATTTGCTCCTTACTTAAAATACGTGTGTTCAACATATCCCGTAAGCTCAGAAATAGTAAAGGAAGAAAAATTCCCAGTACCAGTCCCAGTGCATAGTTCAGTGTCGTTTTCGGTGAGGTTGTGCCGATATACCTGGCAGAATCAATAATTTTGTGATCCGCCATGTTCGAAGCAAGAGCAATGCCGGCTTCGGCCTGTTTTTCCAGAAGAAAATTATATGTAGCATCGGTTATATTGAACATACGCTGTAATCCCACAAGTTCCCGTTCGGTGCCGGGTAGCTGACTGATACGTCGCTCAAGCCGTGATATTCGGTTGTTAAGATCTGCCATGAGAATTCCGGAGGCTGCTCTTATATTTCTTATATTCTCCTCAAGAGTAGCTTTAGCCTGCCGGATATTCTGATCAATTGCCTGCACTGAAGGGCTCCGCTCAGTTGTATTTAGAAGTAATCTGCCTCTTTCTGAATGTAAATTACTTAGCTCAACAAGCAGATTATTCAGCATGGGATCATCAATTCCAAGAGCCGATGGACCAAAAACCTCACTGAAATCACGTTTATCACTTACATATTCCTGAAGAAAATTATAATAACTGATCTTTACCTCTTCCACGCTCCTCTCCTTATCAAGAATCTGTAATTCATTAACCAGTTGAGTTGCCATTACACTTATATCCATTAGCTGCTCTTTTTCCCTGAAGTTCTGCAACCTGCTTTCTGAGGCATTAAGTTCACCAGCGGTAAGAGCTATCTGGCTTTCAATAAAACGAATTGTGTTCTGCGCGGCATGGTTTTTCTCATTCAGGTTCCTTCGAATAAATTCATAGGTGAGCCTGTCAGCAAAATCAAGTCCTCTTTGCCTGTTTGAAGCTTGAAAAGATATATCAAAAACTGACGATTCGGGGTAAAGTGGTTCTATAAGCAAAGAGCCACGATAAATTGTTGCAAGTTCTGCCGGATTCATAATAACAAACTGATACGTTCGCTTACTATGAATCTCCTCGCTATATGGCTTAACCCTGTTAATGATAAACGAAAACCCCCTGCCCTCAATTTTTTGTCCGAAAAAATACTGTTTTTCTTCAGTCAACCCTTCCAATCCTTTAATTCCAGCAAGGGAAAACCAATCCTCATCTATAATATTTAATGTAAATTCCTCATAATATGGCTGAGAGTGGTCTTTGTCAAAATTCACCCTGAAAGGTGCATTCAGGTAAATCTCAGTTCTGGGAAATGGTTCAAACAACCGGGCTTTTTCAAAATAGCTTACTCCTGCCTCCATATCTGAAACCACAGTATCTATCAGGGAATATGATTCTAAAACAGCAATTGAGTTATTAACTGTGCTTTGATTACCATGCATGTTCATATTAAGCATTACAGGTTTAATGGTATTTTCTTCCTGGATCAGGATTGAAGATTTGATTTGATAAACACGGGTTTTAGTAGTGTTAAATAAGTATGCCCCGGTAAGTCCAATTAGCGTGGCAATCACAAAAATGTACCAGTATGGGCGTAATTTAGTCAACAACTTAACAAGGTCTACTTTGTCCTCCCGTGCAGGTCCTTGGTTCATCTTAGGTGTCGGTTGCATAGTTTATTTAAAATAACTAATTAATAAAAGTGTTGTCGTTATAGCTGAGAAGAACACCCCGAAAGGAAATGTTGCGAAGCCAAAACGCTTTGCCAGCAATGGTTCTACATATATTATGTCATTTGGCTGAAGGTAATACAATTCTGATGTTACTGACCGGCGGTCGGTAATATCAAGTCTGTGAAAGCTGAGTCCATCATCAGTACGACGAACCAGATGGATATTGCGATTGCCGTAATCGGTAAGGTCACCCGCAGCCCCAAGTGCACCCAAAACCGTGAATTCATGATCGTAAACATAAAAAGTACCGGGAGCTCTAACTTCACCAAGCACCGTAACTGAGAAATTAACAATCTTGACAGCCACTGTTGCATCAATTATATATTCTGCGGCTCTTTCCTGAATAAGACTGTGGGCGCTGTCAATCGAAAGTCCGGACACTTTAATGGTTCCAATGACAGGAAGTTGTATTTCTCCCCTGGCATTAATTGAATAGCCATATAAAAACATTTGAGGATCACCAACTGCAACATTCCGGGCTACAGTTCTGGTGTTATCTTCAAGGTTGAAGATTGCATCTGCTTCCTGATCTGAAGACATGATCCTGACATGAAGTATATCTCCGGGCTTGAGCATGTATTCGCCAATATTAACATTCAATTCATCACCCAGTGAATGTTTGGTTTGCATATAAGACAGCCTGCTTTGAGGAGTGCAGGAGGATAATACGATAAATGAGACAAAAGCTGTAATTATGAGCAGCCTTAATTTAGTAAAACTGGTTTCTGGTAGCATTCGTAAAATATTTATCGATTAGATTTATTTACTGAACAGTATATTATATAGATAATGCCTGGCGTGCTCAGTCACACAAGATTTCTTCCAGCTGTTTCTGAAATCATTTTCGTGAAATACTCAATAAAAGAATAGTCAGCCTGCTTTTAAATTGATAGTAAGTTTCGAAATATGAATGCCCGAGAGTTTGTGTTGTTACTGCTTCGCATCCTCAGTAACATAATGATTCTGTTACCGGGAACCTATCAGAATTATTTAAATTGAATGAAATGTAATTTTTGTATAGCCTTAATTATTAGGTAAGTTATTGAATTTTTGAATTGGCTTCAATAAAAAATCTAAAAAATTTTACTATTTATTGGTGAATGAAAGAAATTAGCAGGTGAAGCTGCAATATTTCAATAGGAATGAAGATTTCAGGTAGCCCGGAATAGCAGGAAAAGGATGAAAATATTGGAGACCCGGGGGCATTAACAAATTATCCCATCAGTTTTTTACTGATGAACTTGCCATTATCATCCCTGACAGGATACCTTAGTAAAGTCCGCCAGAAAGAACTTGTAACTCTTATGTTGCTGACTATTCTTCAAAGGTTGGATCAAATTATTATCCCTAACTAATAAAGTTGAATAATTCCGAACGGCATATTAAGCAAAATCAACCAGTATGTGGACAACGGGCAAATTTAATTCTTTAACAGTTGTTGAGTGGAGAATTCAGGATTAAGAGTGATCCTGAAGGCAAAAATGGGAATTATCCAAAAAAAAAAAGAGATTCCCCGGGGAACCTCCTCCATGTAGTTAGCACCTAACCATCTCCTTTGCGATTTCTTTAAATCCAGATTTTTCCTTTTTGGGCTGCTAAATACAGGTTCCCGGGGTATCTCATATTATTTACTTTTTGTCTATTTTCCGGTGCCTTTCCAGTAAACATTGAATTGTACGATTAAAAGTAAGCTATCGTTACCAAAAAAAAGATGACCTGCTTCACCTAAAAAGGTGATATGCATCACCTTTTAATCATCTCATTAACAACTCTTTATCATGTGTTTTTTGCCGTTTACCTATTAAATTAATCCGTTCATCATGTAAAAACAAACGTTAGTCATAAACGGGCAGTAAGCCGGGTTCGTCCCAATTTTAATTTATGGTGTTATTATGGTAACAAAATTTACAGCGCCAACGGTGTAAAAATTGTATTATTTGACTAAGAACTTAAGCCTGTAAAAGTTAAAAAAGAAAACCCCCTGCCTGCAATAAAACAATTACAAGACAGGAGGCTTAAACTCTCTTTTCAATCCGTTTGAGGGCAGGGATATTTACAATTCCCTGATCATAATATTCCTGAACCAGATATCATCACTATGATCCTGTAGCCCAATGTATCCTTCCTTTGCCTTTCCAAAAAGTTCAGCATTAAACTTACTTTTCTCCACCATCTCATCCCATTCAGCAGTGCCGATTTCAAATTCTACTACATCTACTCCGTTCTGGCGATGAGTTACCCGGCCATTATTTACTATTATCTCGGCAGTATTCCATTCCCCAGGAGTATTGGCGTTTTGTGGAACAGCAGGTAAGATATCATAAAGAGAAGCCGACATCCTGTTTCCGTCTACACCCTGTTTTGCATCGGGATGCCCCTCATTATCAAGAAGCTGATATTCAAGTCCGGTATGCCATATAGGTGCACCAGGCCTCTCCTCTGCAAGGTAGAAAATACCGGAATTACCATTTACAGAAATTCGCCACTCAAGCTTAAAATGGAAATTCCCAAACTTCTGGTCATATATGATATCTCCACCTCTACCCGAGAAAAACAGAGTGCCATCATCAACTGTCCATCCGGTTTCCGGAAAACTGTCGCTGTTATAACCTCTCCATCCATCGGTTGTTTCACCATCAAACATCAGCATCCATCCTTCACGTTCCTGTGCTCTGGTCAGTTCATTAGGAGTTTGCATGCCGGTCATGCAGGAGTTAGCCACAACAGCTATAATCACTGTCATAAAAACTAGATATTTTCTTCTCATTATTTTGAATTTTAGTTATTCAATTATTTTATTAAGCGTAAATTTAATCATAAGCCTTATTTTAAACAAGAACATTTATTACCCAGATAACCGAAATATTAAAACTCATACCGGCCTAAAGGCTCGCGGCCAGTGAGGCCCACATTTCAACCAGGCTGGCCTGATCGAGCAGCCACTTGTACTGATCGTCAACTTTGCCGGACCAGTCTTTGCTAAACAAACCATTCTCATCTCTTACATTCTCCCATAGATGGTCCATATTATCTTTGAAGATAAGCAAAAATTCAGGATCGTTGGTAATGTTATAAAGCTCGGTATAACCACGCATCATAACTGTAATAAACCAGTTATCAGTCCTTTTAAACAACCGGAACGACTTCCCGTCCGCAGTTTGAAAATCTTCGGTAAAATAAAATATTCCCGATACACCTATCTTTTCCGCTTCTTCAAGAAAAGACTTCTCGCCTGTTATCTTGTAAAGCATTGCCGCTGCCTGCATCATCTGTCCTGAATTATAGGCATACTTTCTCTTGTCGACCTTTCCGTCGAGATCAATGTTATCAAAATACAGGTAATCAGTTTTATCCTGAAGAGTCTCTTTTGTCCAGAAGTAAATCTCCTGTCCCCGTTCAAAAAACTCATGGTCGTCCGTAGTTTCGAAAAGCTTGAATGCAAGCACAGCGGCAGGAGCGTTCGAGCAGGTATTCTTGGAAAGCTTTCTTTGTTCATTCCAGTAGATTCCGCCCCCGGCCTTATCATCCCAGCCACTGATGATAAACTCCCATAGCAATTTCGACCGCTCGAGATATTCACTATTTCCAGTCAGCCTGTAAGCCTCAAGATAGTCGAGAGCTATCCATACATTATCATCATAAAACCTGTCGCTCCTGTTTGCCTGAATAATATACGACTGGTAACAAGCCGGCTGCCGGGAGGTGTCGAAATAATTCTGGAGACCCGGAATTATCAATGTATCGAGCATAGCTTCATATTTCTTATCACCTGAACCTTGCAGGAGCATGTTCACCGCAGTAAACAAACCCGATGTCGGCCAGAGATAAGCAACCCTCCTTCCCTGCAAGGTATCAGCACCGGCAAGGTAAGTCACCCTGCCATCCTCCCTGTAAGGAAAAGTTTCATTAAATAGCGAATTAAAGCCGGCATCATAATGAGAAATGATCTGATGGAGTGTAATATCGGCACGATCAAGATCGACAGAATTCCTGCAGCCGCCAAAAAGCAGCAAAACTGAAACAACAAACAAAATAAATACTTTCTTCATAATATCTGGAATCATAAATGCCCTCTTAAAATGGCAACAACAATTTTACGAAAACAAACACCACCTATAACCAAATACTCAATTAAATAACATTTTTTAAGGTTTTATTTTTTCGTATTGGGTATTTCTTAATGGCAAAATTTTTAATTTGCGTGCCAGATAAAAACATTATCCTTCAATTAACTGCTTGTAACCTTAGTCATACATCCTATACCAATCATGATAAAAAGAACAATTCTCACCGGCTTGATAACAATAATTATGGCAGCCACAACAAACGCCCAGTTTCCGGGACGCCCTCCTCAGGGAATAGCGCACATGAAAAGCATGAGCAGCCAGATACTAAATGTGGAAAGAAACTACTCCATATACCTTCCCAAAAGCTATGAATCTGATCCATCCAGGCATTATCCGGTCCTCTATCTGCTTCATGGTCTATGGGGAAATAGCAAAGACTGGCTTGAAAGAGGCCATATTCAGGATGTAGCCAACCAGATAATTGATACCGAACAGGCAGTTGAAATGATCATCGTCATGCCGGACGCGGGGACAGAGTGGAACGGATATTTTAACATGAATGGCTGGCCATACGAAACATACTTCTTTCAGGAGTTCATCCCCTATATCGAATCAACCTACAGGGTCAGGGAAGGAAAGAATAACAGGGCTATTGCCGGACTATCTATGGGAGGTGGAGGAGCCACAGTTTACGGGCAAAAATACCCGCAAATGTTTTCTTCGGTTTATGCAATAAGCGCACTGATGACCCTTGGTCAGGGCGGCGGAATCCAGGAAGACAATCAGAAGATAGCTGAACTCAACCGCACCGTAAGGGAGAACGATGCAGTAAAATTTGTTTCTTCATCAACCAGGGAAACAAGGGAGCAACTTGGAACTGTAAGATGGTTCGTCGATTGTGGTGATGATGATTTTCTGCTTAATGCTAACCTGGAATTTGTCAGGGAAATGAAAAATGCTCGCATCCCGTTGCAATTCCGCGTACGTGATGGCGGCCACACCTGGGAATACTGGCATTCGTCCCTCTACAAGATACTACCCTTCGTATCGTTCGGTTTTATGCAATAACTGATAAATTCATAACATCGTTTACACTTTCGCAGCATGACATCGTTTATACTCTACTCTGATTTTGTAGCATAAGATCGTTTACATTTTTAATTAATTGTAAGCGCCTCGCCTGATCCTGATCTGGTCAGTTCAAACTACTTATTAAAAGCTTTGATATAAACCAAGACACTTTCTTCAATATCCTTCTTAATGTCTTCCCATTTTAAATCAGGATTAATAAGTAATTCAGGCCAGTCAGCCAGATCAACATCATCGAAAAAAACCAGGCTTTTCAAAACATGAGAATCGTGGGGCTGATTATATTTAAGCCTGTAAAAGCCAATAATATCAAGTGTAACTGACTGGGCAAATAGCATTTAAATGACTTTAGAGGTAGAGTTGACTTTATTCCTTTTTTGAACATGCTATTGAACAAAATGTCATTTCAATCGAATACTCAGTGTGGAACACTTTTCTGCCCAATGGTGAAGATATGCTCTGTGTATATCACTTATATAATTTAATTCTGATGCAGAGTATGTGTAATTTTTGTAATTTGTATTTTTAAACCTGCCTGCATGTGAGTATATAGATAATTATAATCACCATGAAATTATTTATTTACTAATATATAAAGATGCATTATCAACAAAAAGAATCATAAATGAGCTATAAATTAACTCTACTATTTAGACTTGGGAAATCGTATCAAACCTTAGGTAATGCTTCCAGACTGAATATGGCAAAATATCTGGCTGCTAAATTTGATTCAACAATTCTCACCAACCAGGCCGAGTCTATTCAAAACATGTTTCCTGATCAGAAAATTATTTCCATTAAGAGCTCAATAAAAGGCAAAGTACCGCTTTTTAACGAGTATAGATACTGGAAATATCTTGCTAAAAAGATAAATTCAATTCCAGCTGATGGTGTTTTTATTTTTCTCGATGCACCGGTTGCTATTTGGATTCGAAAACCTGTTTTTCAATACATACATCAATATGGTAAACGGAATGTAAGCGATAATTCTCCAATAATAGAATTTTTTAAATCACAAATACAACAGATCAAACATCGGTATTTCTTAAAGGGCTTTAAAAAATCATCGCAAAACTTTGTGGTTTCTTCCTTTTTAATGGACTATTTCAAAAACGAGGGGTTAGAAAATCTTGAGCTTACACCTCATGCCATCGAATTAAGCAAATTCCAGAATCCGTTAATCAATGATAAACACAAAAAGCTTTCGGATCTTAGAAATAAAGGGTGGTTTATAATGTCCTACACCGGATGGGTTACTGAAAACAGAGGATTTCAGTTAATGATGGATACCATTAAAAAAATTGCAAAACACAATAGTAATGTAATGCTGGTTATTGCCGGTGCGGATAGTAATTTCAGTAACAGAATATCTGATTACCAGGAAAAATATCAATTGCAAAATAATATCATTAATTATGGAATTGTTGATGTATCAATTATTCCGGGTATATTACATTATTCTAATGTAGCCCTGAGTTTTTGGGAAGCTGATGTACCAGGCTTTCAGTTAGCACCTCCTCAAAAAATATTCGAATATTTTGCAGCAGGGCTTCCTGTTATATGTAACAAAGTCCAGACTCATTCAATGTTTGTAGAAAACAAAAAAACCGGCTTTGTTTTGGATATGGATTCAACAGCAGTGGCTGATGCAGTTCTTGAATTAATTAACAATAAAGAGTTGTACCGGCAAATGTGCACCAATGTATCGAATGAAGCAAAAAAATACGACATGGATGTGGTGTATCATAAGATGGTAGAAATTATAAATGAAAAAATAAATGAGCTTCAAATACTTCCTTAACAAAGTTCTCCCCCGGGCTTGATTTACAATTTCCACACTCTTTCCTACCGATCTGTCATGATGACTATTTGTTAAAAGGCTTAAATGGATTGCCCCGGAACGATTCATACAAAGAAATGAGTGCCCTTCGCTTTCGGCATCAAAGATTGCCGGCCAGAATATACAAAAACAAAACCGGGAACTTTTTCTGTCGAAAAAATTCCCGGCTCACTTTTCGCGGCGAACCGCTGAAGTGTCAAGCTACTGTTATTATGACTGACCTCTGTTAACAAATCCCGGAGGATCTGTTCCGAAGGTCCTGACCTTGTTCCGATCGGCTTTTTATGGCCGAAGTTCACGCTGGTCACCGTTCCTGTTATGCGGCCTGAAGATTTTCCCGAAAGAATTTCTTCGTTTGACCTGACTGAAATATTCGAACCGTAAGGTTTTATTATTTTCAGCTTAACATCTCAAAGAACAAGTCTTTTATCCCTTACTTGATATATCAAATATACAAAGTTAAATCATTTACCTCCAAATATTTTCGCATCTCTGTATTCACAAGAAAGCAACAGAGGTTATCAACATTTTGTTAATACAGTCAGATCTTTTATTATTAACAACTTACGCCAAAAAAGAATAGAAGCCGCATCAGTTATCAACATAGCGTTAAACTGCGTAACGGTCCAACTACCCTCCGATCTCAATAATTCCCTACTTGACGGGCATCTTTTAAAACTAAAGGTTTCCTATTATCTTTCACTTTCCAGGTATGCAACGAGTTTATTATATCTCTTTCAATTTCCATATCTTACACGCATTTTGTGCTATTTATGTGTAAATCTACACATATTTAGCACAAAAAAATGGCATTAATAAATTTTATCGTAAGAACCTCATTGCGAACTTTTTTAATTGCGATTTCATTCGTAACAAAATTAAAGTAGCAATTCATGCTTCCCTTTCGGGGAAAAACTTCTAAAACTAAAAAATGCAGGTTTGCAATATCAAATAACGAAAGAAAAATTGCTTAAGAATAAGCCAGACTGACTGCACCTTTCAGCGAGTTTGACTGCCGGGATCGCAAAAATATACAACCTGTATTTCCAACCTTTAAAAAACTTCCCGTCTTATAAGCAGACAGAAAAAAATATCTCATTAAAATTTCACATTATGAAAACATCTATCAAATTATCAAACATGTTTAAGACAGCCGGATTATTTTTATTCTCACTGGCTATAATGTCATCATGCAACAAGGATGAAGTAAAAAACGGAACATTCATTAAGTTTAAATCTACCTATGAGGCACCTGTCAGCACTGCAGGACTGAAAAGCACTGCAGCCGAAAGCGTAGTAATTGAAAGCTTCAAAATAAACATTGAAGAAATAGAAATTGAATTCAACGACAACGATCCACTGTTTGCTACAGATTCGGTTGCCACTGATTACGAACTTGACGGGCCCTTTGAAATAGATTTGTTGACCGACGGTAACGCTCTTGAAACTACTATTGTAAAGAATGTTGAGCTGCCCGTTGCAGCCTATGACGAAATTGAATTTAAATTCAGGGAAAGTGAGAATTCAATATCGGAAATGTTTGGCAAATCACTTTTAATTAAAGGTACCATAAACGGAACACCCTTCATTTTCTGGACAGATGAAGAAATTGAAGTAGAAATAGAGTTTGAGGAGGTCTTTAGCATGGAAGAAGCAAGTTTAGCCCTTCTTACTGTATCTTTCGATATTGCTTCACTTTTTGATCCTGCGAAAGGCGGCATCGATCTGTCCAATGCAGCAGATGGTAATGAAAATGGCACTATCGAAATCTATCCTGGCGATCCCGATGGCAACAACGACCTTGCAGATATGTTATGGGAAAAGCTGGAAAATATCATAGAAGCTTTTGAAGACAGTATGGATGATTAACAGGTCACGGATTTAACAAATTAAAGCAAATTAAGGTTCGCATTGCGGACCTTAATTTTTTAATAGCCGGTTAAATAAAGCCCAGAATGGCAAAATAGGTTGTTATCAATGAAAAAATGATCACCGCAATCAGTCCGGCATTCATTCTCATTGAAGGTAAATTTGAATTCATAACATTCCTGTTGTTCAGCAATATGAAGACAGGTATTGCAACTGCAGGAAGTATAGCTGCCTGGAACGCCTGTGAAAAAACCATAATAATGGGAGGAGTCTGATTGATAAAAATCGTTCCGAAAGCAAAAAACAGACCCGCGAGAATCAGAACCCTGTATAAGGGAGACCTGATATCACGCGGCCGCCCGGTAAAATCAGATATCAGCCACGGAGCAATCAGCACAATAGGAAATATTGTAGATAAGCCTGCTCCGGTAATACCCAGAATCAGCAAAAATGCAGCAGCCTGACCACCAAGTGGTTCAAAAAGCCTTATCATTTCAACTGTTGTATCCAGTTTGAGACCCATAATATGAAGGGTACCTGCAGACACAGCCATGATGATACCACTCAGAAAAAGCATCATTGCTGCCGAGGTAAATGCATCCTTTTTTTCCTTCTTCAGATCTTTAATTGTCCACCCCTTTTCAGCCACCACAGTGCTTCGCATTATGAAAACCGCGGCAGAACATGTTGTGCCCGCCATAGCAGCTATAAGCCGGAACGCCCCTGTGGTTTCGGGTATTCCGGGCACCATACCCTCAAAGATCGCTGATATTGAAGGACGTACCATTACAAATACGGCAATAAAACATAAAGCCATCAGAATTACAAATACGGTAAGCACCTTCTCAAACATCTTGTACCTGCCATACCATAAAAGAAAATACAGAAGAACTGCAAAGACCAGTATTATCCAGAAAGTATCAACAACCAGGCCTCGGGTGCCAGATATGAGACGTATACCTTCCTGCACCAGTTCTGCAACTATTCCCATTATTCCCATCAGGGCAAGCAGCTCTCCGATAATCAGTGCTATGATTATGTAAATAGCGAGTATCTTCCCTCCCTTAATGCTGCTTTTAATATTGTAAAGCGCGGTATTCCCCGAGGTAAGTGTCATCTGCCCGTATGCGACCATCAAGATCCATGTAAAAAGGCATGACAGGATGAGTGCCCAGAACAAAGTCATCCCATATTCGGCTCCTGCCTTGGCCATAGTGGTGATGCTGCCCGTGCCGATATTGTAGCCGATCAGGAATAAGCCCGGCCCAACGGCGCTAAGGGCTATCAGGATTCTGTTTTTAGTCTTCTTTTTTTGCAACATTAGTGTCCAGTTAACTTTCAAAAAGATTAAATAATTTATTCAATATCTGATTTTTCTGCCATTATTAGTTGCGTTTTGATATCGTTTGAAAATCTGAGTTCTGACCTAAACTAACAAATTTTATTATTGATATTCAGATAAATATACTTGTGAAGTCGGATTTATAATATTTAACGGGCACTTGTGATTTTGCAATACAGTTAAATAATATATTTATCGTTTTGATAGTAAGAAACATATCCACATCAAGTGGATATCACGGATGAATCACCAATGCTTTATTCGTTACTTTTTTATGTGCCCTGGTTTGTGGGAGATTCATTTCATTATATCATAAACTATTTCGCCGGCAACAACTGTTTTAAGCACCTCCATTTCAAAATTTTCCAGTTTGAAAAGAATCAGGTCAGCCCTTAGTCCCGGTTTAATCTCACCCCGGTCAGCCAGGCCATAAAACCGGGCAGGATTGGTGCTTGTCATCTGGATGGCCGTGGCAAGGTCACAACCGGTTACTTTCATTACATGCCCGACCCCTTTTGAAAGGGGGGCAGCTGAGCCACTCAGGACATTCTGGGCAGGATAGATTACAGCTCCTTCCCGCGTAAGCTGAATTGTGTCGCCGATGCTGTTAAGATACAGTCCCGGATCCATCCCTCCATAGTGACTTACATCTGAAGTAATGATAATTTTGTCTTTCCCCTTTGCCCGGTAGAATACCCTGATCTGTTCAGGAAGAAGATGAAATCCGTCGCAAATAATGCTTATCATCATTCTGTCATCCGAAAGCTGGGGCCATAGAGGGTTCCTGTGACGATTAATTGTATTTGCAAGCCCGTTTCCAAGATGTGTCGCAATACCCGCACCACGGTCTATAGCTTCAGCGATCTGACCGGAGGTGCCATTATGATGGCCCAGGCCAACTTTCAAACCTGTTTCCCTGCATTTTGAAATGAAATCCATTGCACCATCAATCTCCGGTGCAAGAGTTACCTGAAGAATATTCCCTCCGGATGCTTCATAAAGTTCACTGAACTCCTCCCAGTCCGGTTTACGCACATGGCTTAGAGGATGTGCCCCCCTGTGTCCGTCTTCGGGAGAAATATATGGCCCCTCCAGATGAAATCCGGCAATGGACCCTCTGGTATATCCTTCACTTTTTACATTGTTGAGCAAGGCAAAATTCTTCAGAAATATTTTATGGTCATTTGTGGTGAGCGTTGGCATATATGTAGTAACACCTTCCTTCCAGAACGCAGATGTAATTTTGTGTATTCCTGCCTCATCAAGCTCACTACCGGTATCAACAAAGGAGACACCCATATAACCGTTTACCTGGTTATCTATCAACCCTGGTGCAATATAAATCCTTTCACTTTCCGCAGTTGATCTCTCAAGTCTGACAATCCTTGTAATCTTCCCTTCAGCAAACTCGACCCTCACGGGAGAGTTATCCAGATAGAGCAATCCTTCAATACTTTGCTGTGCTTGTATCAAAAAACAGGTGAAAAAAAACATCAGACAGGGTATCATTTTAGTCAATTTCATAGACAATATATTATTGAGTTTAAAATAACTTGACACACAATTAAAAAATTAGCGAAAATCGGACTATTCCACCGAAAGAGGTGGCTTTAAGCCAGATTTTTGCTTCGCACTGCGAATTTTTTAAATCACACATGTTTTTCGGGCAAAGCCCCTCCAGCACATTACCGCGATCAGGGGACAATGATTTCACCCTTCCACATGCTCATGAGTATCATTGGCTCTATGCTTTCTTTGCAACCGGCTTTAATTCTGTCAGGTCTTCTATCCTGATAATCTTCCCGTTCTCAATACTCTTTCGGGCAGCAATTCCAATTAGTGCCGACATTGTGCCGTCACGCGAACCTGCCGATTGCCTGTACCTGTCTGTTGATTCCGGATACCTGAAAATCCTGTCCTTGAGTTGTGGATCGGAACCACCATGTCCTCCTGACTGAGGAGGAACCTTAATTGTTTTTACATTACCGAAAAGATTTGTAACCGTTATCTCATCATAAGGAGGAATTCCTGTGGGCATAGACTGCTGGTGCCAGATATCAAGCCTGCCTTTTATTCCGTTTATCCCCAGCCGGTAACCCTCATAGGGAGAGAATGCTGTCAGGGAATAGCTGACTTTTACATCGTTTGCATATTTGTACTGAACCGCCATTGTATCGTATATATCTATCTCTTTCCTGTAAACACAGCCATCACGCAGGTATCCGTCATATTTCTCGTTGTCTGCATAGAGACGCATTAACGAAGGACTCTTTGTGATATCCCAGAAAAAGTTGCAATCTTTTTTATGCGGACATGTTCTGCAATGCGTATGACTGATACTGCTGTTCTTTTGTCCGTAATAATCAAGTGAACCATAGGCAAAAACCTCCTCAGGTTCTGAATCAACCCAGTAATTCAGTGCATCAAAATGATGAGTTGCTTTATGAACCAGCAGGGTACCGCCAATATCACGAAGTCCGTGCCATCTCCTGAAGTAACTGGCCCCATGATCTGTGTCAAGGTACCAGTTAAGGTTCACAGACTTGATCTCACCTATTTCACCCGATCTGAGAATTTCCCATATCTTACGCACATAAGCCGAGTAACGCATATTGAAGGTAACTATAACCTTGTTTCCGGTCCTTCTTTCAGCATCGAGAATCGCCTGGCATTTCTTTTCATCGGTGGTCATGGGCTTTTCTGTGATTACACTCAGCCCTTGTTCCAGTCCCTTAATAATATATTCGTCATGGGTGGAATCAGTTGTTGCAACTATCAAAATATCAGGCTTCACCTCTTTGAGCATCTTGTCAAAGTCTGTATACACAGGACAGTCCACTCCCATTAATTCTTTTGCATAAGACACCCTGCCCGGATTTATGTCACAAAGACCGGCAAATTCGACAATATCATCATACTCAGCCTTCACTGCAGTGCCCCACATGCCCAGGCCCCTGACACCTGTCCCCACCAGGACAATTCTTTTTCTTTGTCCGGAAATATTCAGGGTACTGAAAGAACTTAACAGTGCACCGGCCGTTACAGCACCGGTAGTTTGAATAAATCTTCGGCGGTTTATCATTTTCATAAATATTTCTTATTGAATTATTTGAAACAAACATAAACCTAAAGTAACACTTATACAAAAAGAAAATTAAGTATTTTACACCCGATTATTGCGTAGCAATACGAATTTCAATCAATACACGCAAGTTGGCAAAATTCATAGGAACGCGGCATTTCATGAAGAGGTGGGTATTCTCAATTCAATTTCTGCAATTAAAATTGTTTATACTTGCACAAATTTAAGACAAGCACAACAGGAAAGCCTGACAAATTAGAATCAAAACCCATGACCAGGGCATGTAATTAGAAATGATTAATGCAATGATGATCCATCCGTGGCGACCACGTAATTAACAATAGTAGCTTACTTATAGTTAGATTAGAACTTACAAATAATTCAGATGAGATTAAAACAAATTTTCAGTTTAGTAATCCCCGTAATGATCCTTTTAAGTTGTGGACAAAGTGAACAGGCACTGCAATTTAACAATCCACTACCTGTTGAGTTTGGTGATCCCTATATTCTAAAAGCGTCTGACGGGATGTATTACATGGTGGGTACGGGAGGTGTCAGCGACGGATTTAAAATGTACTCATCGGCCGATTTAACCGAATGGAAGGATGAAGGACGCATTTACCAGGGAAACACCGATGCATCATGGTGTGTTTCCAGTTTCTGGGCACCCGAATTGTATGAACATGAAGGGAAGTTTTACCTCTTTTACAGCGCAGACTGGCGAAACAATCCGACCAATGAACTCGAAAATTTCAGGATTGGAGTGGCCGTTTCCGACCAGCCAACCGGACCTTATACCGATCTGTTCAATCGCCCCATATTCGACCCCGGTTATCCGATTTTAGATGCCAACCTTCATTTTGAAGACAGCCGGGTTTACCTTTACTACTCAAGGGCCTGTTACAAACATCCGGTGGAAAGCGAACTGGCCGGCTGGGCACGCAGCGAAGGTTTATTCGACGAAATTGAAGAAAGCTGGATTTATGGAATAGAACTGAAACCCGATTTTTCAGATGTAATAGGCGAACCCCAGCTTTTGCTTCGACCACCGGTTACAATGGAAGATGAACAGGCAGAATGGGAGAGCCGATCGGTGATGTCAGGTGAGGTAAACCGCCGATGGACCGAAGGTTCCTTTATTTTCAAAGTGGAGGATGTGTATTACATGATGTATTCGGCCAATTTCTATGCCGGCCCCCATTATGCCGTCGGATACTCAACAGCAGATAATCCGTTGGGACCATTTACCAAGGCAGCAAACAATCCGGTTCTTGAAAAAAATGTGGAACGGGGAGGTATAGTAACAGGAACCGGGCATAATTCCGTTACGTGGTCGCCCGATGGAAAAGAAATGCTCTGCGTATATCACGGGTATACCTCAGAAACTGGCAAAAACCGGGTGGTGTTTATCGACCACATGGAAGTACTAGATGATGGCACGCTGATAGTACACGGGCCAACTACCCTCCAGGCTCAATAATATTACACAAATTTCCCTTATTCTGTCCGGCCACCAAAAGATATTGCAGAACAAAACCATTTTCAATATCTTTACATATCAAAAAGTTAAAACCAGAAGAAACAATCAGATATAACAATGAACCACAAAGAAATAAGGTGGAAACAGCGTTTTAACAATCTTATTAAGGCCTATCGGCAACTTGAAAATGCTAATGACCGGTTTTCAGAACTGTCAGTTCTGGAGAAGGAAGGTATGATCCAAAGATTTGAATATACCTTTGAATTATCATGGAAAACCCTGAAAGATTATCTTGAAAGTCAGGGATTGAATGTGCAATTCCCCAGGGATGTTATCAAGGAAGCTTTTTCTGCCGGGATAATCCCTGACGGCGAAATATGGATGGATATGCTCGATAACCGGAACCTGATGTCACATACATATCAGGAAGAGATATTCAGGGAAGTAGTGGAAAATATGCACTCAAAGTATTTCCCTGCGATAACCAAATTAATTGATTACCTGGAGAAGGAATTATGATCAATGGTCTTACAAAAGAGCAGAACGCGGCAATTATAAAAGAAACCAGCCGGTTTAAGAAATTGACCAGACTTGTTGTATTCGGGTCGAGGGCAATTGGGAACTACAAGCAGGGCTCAGATATTGATTTCGCCGTCTGGGGCCTGGAACCTGGGGAAGTCTGCAAATTAAATATCCGTCTGAATGAATATCTGAGCCTCCCCCACAAATTTGATGTAGTAAGATTCGAATCAATAAATAGCCCACAGCTAAAGCAGCATATTCTTGAATTTGGGACACTAATTTATCCCTTGGAGAAAATCACTGAGTGACATACATAAGGAACTTCTTTTCTACCAGGTACTAATTACAGGCTCCTGCAATTTCTGAAACCCTGGTTTCCACTTCAAGCATTCTATCGACAACTGTTGCTCCCCTAACAGTAAAGTCAACAAAATCAGCCCCTGTCTGAGTTGCAATTCCCTGGAACTGGCTGGTAAAAAGCTGAAACTGTAATTCACTCGCAGGAGGCAAAACCGGCTGATTGAATTTGATACCCCTGTCAGTAAGAGACCAACGGATATCGGCGTTGATTATCCTGAATCGCGTATAGTCATCTTCTGTACTTACATTAAAAACATAAACCCTGGCAGCTAAATTATTTACATCGGTGTTTTCTGTGTAATAGTTACCAGACAATGACCGTAATTTAACCCAGCCACCCCCATCCACTTCTATTACTATTTTTTCAAGATGAGTCACTTACTGGGGATTGTATTGGCGATTCGTGCGATGGTCATGCTTTAAATGACCGATTATCGGCTCTGTCCCAGCCCTGGCTCTTAACTGTTACCTGATTTTCTTTTTCTGATAATTTGTAGTCGAGGCTGGAAGTTTACCAGGAATAACTATGAAAAAGGCAAAGTAAATCACCATAAAAAAATCTTAAAATTATTAATAGCAACTAACTGTTTTTCTCCTCACTAAATGTTTGTTTTTCAGCAAGCAATTAGATATATTTGTATCTACATATGTTAACTGTTTATTTCTAAATTAAGGATTGATGAGGCTAATCACATAAGTATTGTAAAACTGAAAGGTCTGCTTCACTACAACTTCCGGCCTGACAATTTTAATAAAAGGTTATGCATTGTTTGAATGTAAAACTCTACCTGGTTGTTTTATTGTCATTTCTAACAACCAGCCTTTCAGGCCAGAAAATCCTGATGGAATTCGATTCCTTGCCAATGCAAAACCGCCGGTTCAATAAAGATGTGTATATCTTCAACTATGAAGCCCTTAAAGAAATTTCCATTAACAGCAAAACTCCAAAATCAGTTATACCTCCAAAGAAAAACTTCTGGGGCAACCTTGCCCTGGGATCGTTAACACTGTTATCGGGTATAATTACTGAATCTAATGATGAAACATTGTGGATGTCCCAATGTGAGTTATCTGCAAACGACAAAAACAATAACTGGCAAGTTGACCTTTTTTTTCCCGGAACCTATGTAAAATCGAGAGAGCGTATCAAAAACGATGATGGCTCCTGGTCGGTTGACACAGATAGAGGACTTTATGTTGACTGGAATAATGGAGCTTACGGACTGATTATTGAAAAGAGTGATACAATCGGGGCATTTTCACTGGCTACAATTTCCGGTGCCGATAAGGAAAGCCAGAGATGGCTTACCATGATAAATTCAGATGGCAAATGGGTCCACTCAATAATCAAGAAGTATGAGCCTCTCAAGATGAATTATGATTTTGTTGTTTCAGGCATTGTACGGGGAAAGAATTTTCTATTAATTACCAGCGGAAGCAATTACCGGTCACTGGTAGTTATTGAGAACAAACCGGTGGCAGTGTTTCAAAATGCTCCGAACTTTATTATTCTCAGAAAAAAGGACAGAATTTACCCATACTTACTGTCTGAAACAATGTTAAACGATATTGAGATGACTGATCTGATACGATTGGTCATGTTCAATTGTCTCATCGCAACTTCAACCAGGGTTGATGTCTATGATATGTAAACTAATTCTCTGAAGCAGCTCCTTTCTGAAATTCATGCAAACTTAAAGATTATACCGGATTATATGAATTCTTTTCTCCGCACGAAATGATTGGCTTCCACGTGTTAAATCTTATAATAATAACTTTGAAAAAAAAAGTAAAGAATTTAGTTTATAGCACCTTAGTGACTGGGCTTCTACTATCAGGTAATCATGTGTTATGTCAGAATAATTATAGTGTATTTATGGGAGCGGGCGCTCCTGAATTGCTGCACATTGGGGCCAGGTACGAGTTTACCCAAACACAAATGGGGTTGAGCGCAGGTTTCGTTCCTGAAAACAACAGGAGCAATTATGCTTTGACTGCCGATATTTTGAGACACTTCGGAGGATCAACTCAATTGACTGACAGGCTCCCATGGTTTGTCAGAGGTGGATTAAGCTATTATTACTTTGAATCTCCGTCTATGATCTCCCGGGACTTATATTTCAGTACACGGATTGGCAGAGACCTGAATATTTCCCGAAAATTCGGGATAGCTCTGGATGGTGGAATTTTTTTCAGGCTGGCCGGTTCTGAAGACAAAAAGCCTGCTTATGAAGATGGATTTAATTTGGGTATTGATACTCCTGTAGGCCCGGCATTGAGCATGGTATTATTCTATCGGTTATAACAAGAGCGAAGTACATTTCTATGTTTTTATTTTACCCTTTAGTGTTACACTGACTTATAAACCGGCCCTTCAGGATTTGTGGCCAGATGGTATACCTGCTTAATGGTAACAGCTTAATGTCTCCCCGTTTTATTCCCGTAGATTCGATGTGATTAACTATGTCTTCAACAGGATCTTTTTCAAGAAGGAAAACTTCCGGACCTGAGAGTTGTTTTATTTGCCTTGCATTGTTATAATGGAAGTTTTTCCTTAAAGAATGATCAATAAGTCCGGCCAATTCATCAGGCAGTATCCCTGAGTCTTCAGGGTAATCGATATAGCAACAGTAAAAAGCCTTGTTACCTTTTACAACCGGGCTCATCATAAAAAACCTGATCGCCGGCCACTGTATTTTAACCTGTTCCACGATTTCCCTTACCTGTTGTAAGCTGACCTTTTCACCCCTGACGTCTGAAACATAATCTCTTTTGTATAAAAACTGCAACAGGGGAAATTTCCTGCGATAAAAACCTGTGACCTTAACAACATCATTCATCCTGTAGCGGTATAAACCGCCACTTGTACTTATAACCGGTTCGTATTCCCGGTGAAGTTCAAGTTCGCACAAAAACTTTAGCTCACCATTTCTAAGATCAATAAATTCTAAAAGGTGAGATCGGTAGGCAGGCAACCCGGAAGTTTTGCCAAAAGGAAAGGAGATAATGCCCTCAGTTGCAATAAGTCCTTTGGGTTGTATCCAGACAGAAGGGAATATTTTGCGCAATTCCAGCAGGCTGGTTTCTTCAGGATCATCAGCCCAGCAACTTATAACCTTTAATCTGGGCCAAATACGAAGAAAAAAGTCCTCTTTGGAAGGGTCAATCCGTTGAAGTTCGCTAGCGCGACCGGGATTTGGGTTGAGCTCAGGCAAGTATTCAGAGGCGGTACCGCCGGGTCTGGATTCAGCAAAAATTCCGCTTCCCCCGCAGGTAATCATTCCCTTTTCAATGTCTGATACTATATCGGAAAAATTGGCCCTGATATTCTCAAGCAGGATAGTTAAAAAAGAGGGGTGCCACACCGAAATCAGTCCAAGATGCCGGTCCCCGACAAGAAAAAAAATTGTAGCCCTGGCCCAGTCCTCATAACCGGTAATATCCTTAACCTTTGCGGGAACAGTCATAATCTGGTCCATTACACGGCTCAATCTGCCGCCCAGGTATTGGCTGTCCTGCTCAAAACCAACAGGTACTGAGTGGCTTAATTCGTTATCCGTATGAGCTGGCGGACTGATTGACCAGTATTGATTGAGGAGAAGCAGGGAAGGCCTGGTTAAATACAAGCCTAGCAACCAGGGCTTAATGGCCCTTTTGAACTCTTTTTCGAGTCCGCGGGTGTAGGGTATATATTTCGTATGTGAGGAAGTGCCGCTGGTGGGCTCAAGAATAAGTACCTTCTCCTTTGTAAGCACATTCTGTTCATTGCTTAGTATCTGCGTAATGTATCTCTCATAATCACCCCAGTCGGTCACCGGCAACTCAAGCGGATTTATGTAACCCATTACCCTGAAATCCTTCATAAAAACAGTCCCTCTGTTTTTTTCATAAAGGTACCTGAACTTTTTACCCTGGATATTCCTGAAATTTCGCAGGTTCAGGAAAAAACCAATACCAGCCCACAAAGTGGAAAGAAAAATAAGTGAGTTTGCAAGCAGGCTCACACATCGTCTCATGATCTTTCCCAATTGAAATTCACCAAAGTACCTTTCCTCACCCTTTCCACCAGGGGGTTGAAATTGCTCATAGAGATATCGGTAATACAGGTCAGCTCATCACCTTTATGATAGAATGGGTTTTTAGCCAGAAAAAATTCTATCTCAGGGTTTCTGAGCCTGCCATCAGGAACCAGTGCATGTTTGGGTTTGAGCCGGTCTTTTTCATGATCGTAACAAATCAGATGAGCCCCGGGGTTGTAATTGTTACCAAACTTGTAAAAAGCAACCGTATCTAGCACTTCCTGGTAATAACCAGGAACCACCTTGTTGCGAACCGGGTAATACTCCCTGAAATACAAGGGAAGGAACCTGTATGTACGGAAACCTTTGGTAATCAGGAACCAGTGGATGGGAACATGGTGATGATTCTCTATAAGGGCATACATGAAATGGATGAAAGCACCCGACAGGCCATGGAAGTTGCGTGCTGCTTCCCTGATAATGGTATCGCCACTGAACAGGTACAGGTGATCCTTTTGCCCTATCTTCAGCCAGATAAGCTGAATCGTTGAAAATCCCTGCAACTCTCCCTGCCCGTCTTTGATAATTATTATCCAGTCCTTCTCCGACAGGTCTTTCATAAAAACCGATTCAACCACCTGGTCATAATATTGAACGTGCAGCTGAAAAAGATTGTTTTTATCTGCTTCCGTCAACTCTGCAGGCCTTATTATGCTGGAATGGCTCTCCATATACCGATGGTTTATTTTGTTATAGCCGCGGCAGATCAATAAACGGGATACCTTGATTACGTCGCAGCATGTCGGCCGAAATCCTGTCAGCCGCAAATTTATCATTCTTTAGTTTAACAATGCACAGCCGGCTGGAATAATTAATATTAGGAAAACTGCTGATGCTACTGTTCAAAGGATTCTTTTCATGGAGTGCAATGCTCAGATAATGCTGTTCGCTTCCTGACAGTGAGTTGTAAACATGTGAAAACAAAGCGGAGAAAATTTCCGGATTATAATCCTTCACAACCGGAAACCCGGCAAAAACAATCTTAATTTTTTCACCCTTTCGGGGAACAGAATGCAACCTCCTCAGTGCATAATAACAATTTACAGGCGCCCTTAGCATTCCGAATAACCGGGAATAGCCTTCCAAAATATACTGCCTGTAACCCTTCATATCATGCAAGGAACATACACCAGCCACATCACCTTTATCAAAAATTGCAAAAAAAGATTCAGGCTGAAGCAGTCCCGGAGCATATATTCCATCACCCAGCTCAGGAAAAAAATCACTACGGACACCTTCCTTTTTCAGGAAGGCCAAAATCTGTGGCATCAGCGTTACATCTCCCCTTAGAATCTCAAATCTCCTGGCAGGCTTGAGAATTGTTGCGGTTTTCCTGATCGGGACAGAGAAGGTGTTCAATAAACCCATATCGATAACTTCGGGCATACGCGGCCTGTTTGATGCGAGAATGTTCCTTGTAAAGCTGTCCTTTTCGATCAGGGTGGCATAGTGAAAATCTACCGGCAATCCGGCAGGCAGTTCCTCCATCTGCCTTATGCCTTTCAGCAGACTGATTCCATGCCGTACACCAGGGTGGTATCGAAGGTTGCTTATATAACCTGCCGTTCTTAATTTGCCACCGATGTACAACCTCTGTATATTCCTGCTTCCCACAGCCACAATTTTGTTGTTTACCAGGCCCACAAGAGTCTGTGCGGGCATGCCCTGAATCTCCACAGACCGCATGTATGAAGGTTCCCTGAGGTAGCGTATACGCAGCATACCATTCAGGGGTATTTGCAGCAGCAGCGCCCTAATGGCATGATCATCCTTCCCGGTAGCAAGCCTGAATTCCATATTCTATCCATTTTTGCCTACAGGCAATCCCTGCCTGAATTCCACATCCTTTCGGGCAGTGATATTGGAAAGGAAAAATACCATAGCTTTTTTAAGTGATCCGCAATTGGCATTAATATCAAGGCTACGGTAAAATATTGACGACCATGTAAAGAACTTTTTTCGGTACCTGTAACAAAGATTAGCAAGCTGTTCTGCATTCAGGGCGCCCGGATGAAATACCACATCGCCAAACTTATAGTTATCCATCAGCCACCACTTTTCATGAATCAGCTTGTTCTCCTCTTTGAGTCTTTCGTAAAGCGGTGTTCCCGGAAACGGCACAAGGTGATTGAAGGCGTTCATAAACAACCTGTTTTGCCTGGCGAACCTGAAAACACTCTCAAAATCCTTTTCAGTGTCGGACTCATAACCAAAAACAAAAGTGCCGTAAATAATCAGTCCGTATGCCCTCATTTTCTTTATTGCCAATGTGTAATCGGCATACTGCAGATTAACATTTTTGCCCATCTGCTTTATGTTCTCCTCATTGAATGATTCAAACCCGATAAGAGCACCAATACAGCCAGAATCTCTGAGTGCCCCAAGCAACTCGTTATCTTTGCTTATATGAATGCTTACCTGTCCGAACCAGCTAATTTTCAGAGGTATCAGTGCCCTGCAAAGTTCAAGCGTACGCTTCCGGTCCATTGCCAGGTTATCGTCAACAAAAAAGAAGAACTTGCGTCCCGACTGCTTTATATCGGCCACAATTTCGTCGATGGGCCGGTTACGGTATGATTTATTAAAAAACCCATATATAGAGCAAAATTCGCAGTGATAGAGACAGCCCCTGGAAGTCTCCACCAGACCGATTTTCAGATACCGTTTGTTGCTGAAAATGGAACGGTCGGGCAATATTCCGCTGGTAACCGGGTAGGCCTCGTTGCGATATTCCCTTTGCAATGTTCCGTTTTTGAAATCGTCCAAAAGTTTAGGCCAGCTGGTTTCAGCCTCACCCACTACCACAGCATCGGCATATTGCTTCACCTCTTCGGTGGCAAGAGTAGCATGAAATCCTCCCATTACGACGGGAATATTCCTTTCCCGGTATTGCCTGGCTATTTCATAAGCCCGCTTTGCAGTATAAGTTTCAGTAGTGATTGCCACAAGGTCGGTGAACTCATCATATAAAACAGGTTCAATGCGATCGTCGAAAAACGACTTTTCCACCCATGAGGGCGTGATGGCCGACAAGACGGCAATAGACAGGGGTTCCATGCACCATGTTTTGGCATAAGATGTGCCGGATTTTTTCCCTACAGCAGGTTGAATGAAGGTTACCTTCATGACATTTGGAATTATCAGGTATAATAAATTCTGTTCTGCTCATTTTCAAGGCGTCTTAGATAGATGCGGTATGCAAGATTTCCCATAAATGAGAAGGGGAAACGGGTCATCAGGGCAGTGGTACGCCGAAAAATAGATTTCACGGCGTAAGTTTTGTTATATGCCTGGCGGAATCCTTCGTCCAGTTGTGCAGGAGTCATGTGTTTGGGCTGAAAAACAACATGCTGAGTGTCATAATGCTCCCACCGTGTGTGCAGTAGACGTCCCTCCCCTGAAAGTCTGCTAAAGGCCTCAGTACCCGGGAAAGGAGTATATATTGCATAACGTGGAACATCAATCCGGAGCTCATTAATCATCTCTACAGTGTCATTAAATACAGACAATGTATCGTCATCAGATCCGAAAATAAAGCAGCCCATCACTACAATATTTTTTGAATGAAGCTTAGAAACAAGGTTTCTGTAATGATCGGGCTTGTTGAAGCCTTTATTCATTGTTTTCAGGGTTGCCCTGTTGATTGATTCCAGTCCGATAAGAAGAAAGATGCAACCGCTCCTTGCCATAAGGTCAAGCATCTCATCATCATCGGCAATGCGGCTGGTACACAATCCACCCCAGCTCTTTTTCAGGGGTATCAGCGCGGTGAATAATTCTTTCGCATAGTCCCTGTCCTCGAGCAGACTCACATCGTTAAAAGCAAATCTGCCGGCAGGAATGTTTCTGATCTGATCAATCACATCGCCAACAGGCCTGGTGTTCCACTTCATACCGGCAGCCGGTACAGAGCAAAAATCGCATGTACCCTTGCATCCGCGGGAAGCGAAAACCACATGAGGGTTCATATAGGCATGCTTTTTCAAATACTGGGTATGGGGCAGGCTGTAATTATCAAGTGAAATCTCGTTACCATGGTAGCGCTTCTGCAGCCTGCCAACGACAAAATCGCGCAACAGCTCAGGCCACCTTTCTTCTCCATAACCACTTACTATGGCATCGGCATGCTGAAGAGCCTCATCAGGCAGCAGGCTTACATGCACGCCACCCAGCACCACGGTTGATCCTTTTGCCTTAAAATGAGCTGCCAGTTCATAAGCCCGGGGTGAAGTGCCCGTCAGACAACTCAGCGCCACAAGGTCGAACGACTGGTCCATAGGTATCTTCTGCACACTTTCATCAACGACGGTCAGTGTGGCATTGATTTCCGGAGGTACCAATGCCGCCAGGGTGGTGAGCGTCAGTGGGGCCTCCCGGAAAGATATATGGTGATCGCCAAAAAGTTTTAGTTTATGTATGCGCCCATCGGGAAGGGCAAGCAGTATTTTGGGTTTGATTTTAGGCTCTTCCAAGTTTTCTGTTTTTACGTTTGATCATTTCCTTGCGGGTAAGCAAATTTACTATAAAGAAAAGCACAAAATGCGACAGCCTGTTCCTGTTTATCCTGAATTTGAAACCCCGTTTCAGGATGGATCCAACACTGTAAAATTTCTCCTTGGCCTTGTGGCATAATATTGTCATCTCCTGTGCAGAAATTTTTGCCGGGCGGAACACCACATCACCATACCTGAAGTTTTCATCGAGCCACCATTTTTCATTCAATAGACGGTTTTCAGCTTTCAACCTTTCAAACAGCCCCGTACCAGGGAATGGGGTAAGCTGGTAAAAATTTGCAATAAAAAAACCTTTATCTATCGCGTATTTCAAAGTTTCAGAAACCGTGGCTGAATCATCTTCATCGTAGCCAATCACAAACGAGGCATATATTTTCAGTCCATGACGGTATATCTCATTCACTATCTCTTCCTGCGCATGCATAGCAAGATTTTGATGTTTCTGCATATGCACGAGGTTCCCTTTGTTGAGCGATTCAAATCCGATCAATCCCCCAATGCATCCGCTCTCTTTCATCAACCGGAGTAATGAAGTATCCTGGCCAATGATAACACTTGCCTGGCAAACCCACTGGATCTTCAGGGGTATGAGTGCCTCGAACAATGCCCTGGCCGAAGGGATATGCGCGGTAATATTATCGTCGGCAAACATTACCCGTTTTTTTCCTGACAGCCTTATCTCCTCAATTATATTCCCGATGGGACGCCGTAAATAACAATTACCGAAAAATTCGGTCACTGCACAAAACTCACACTTATAGCAACATCCCCGGCCAGTTTCAACAACCGAAAACGGAAAATAAGACTTGCCGCGGAATATACTTTTGTCTGTCCTGATGTCCTTTGGGTCAACCCTTTCCGTCTGCCGGTAAATCCTTTTCAAAACCGATCCTTCAAAGTCCATTATCATCACCGGCCACATATATTCCCCCTCTCCCACTAGGATTGCATCACAATACTCCATGGCCTCATCGGGGCAAAGGCTGGGATGAAATCCCCCTAATACAACCGTTTTTCCTTTTCTGCGAAAGATTCCGGAAATCTCATAAGCCCTTTTAGCCGTAAAAGTCTCGCAGGTAATGGCAACCAGTTCGCACTCAATATCGAAATCAATATCTTCAATCCGGTCGTCGAAGAAGGTGGTCTGGTGACAGTCAGGAGTTACACCTTTAAGAGCGGCAATGGTCAGGGGCTCCATGCTCCAGGTTTTTATTACTCCCCTGCGTACCTTCGCCCTGTACGTTTCCTTTTCGGCCATCGAAGGATATATGAACACTATATGCATGGGGTAAATGTAACTAAAAAGTATACTTCAGATAACGGTATCAATTAAATTATCATGAGGGACATCTTTAAGGTGCTTTATAATAACGATCAGAATTAATATCTCTTCCGCACCTAACACCAGAAGTCCCCAAGCATTGGTTACAAATCCTAATGAAATTAAGGAAAAGCTTAAACTCATTTTTATATCCTGTGGCGACAAGGACAATCTTATACATGTAAGCCGACGTACTCATGAATATCTGGAGGCTAATGGCATCCCTCATATATATCAAATCGAAGAGGTGGGTTTGAATGATTTGATTTTTACCACCCAGGTGTTTTTCTGACCAGTATTAAATCACTGGCTGGATAATAATTAATGACCTGTTAGTATAACTTTAATAGATTCCAGGTACTAAAAATTAATACAGGTCAGGGCTATTTTTTTTCGTTAATTTAATCCAATTAAAATTAATTATATTACCTTTATTATTAATTTTTTACGAGTTAGGGTGTTAAAATTTTACTTCAGCGAATTGAACCATGATGACTACAACACTCAAGTAATTGGGGACTATTATATAAATTATATTTAAAAGCGGCTAAATCAATTTAATCACTTTAACTCATGACAACAAATACATTTATACCGCTCTTCGTGGTAATGCTTATGCTATTCACACAAGCCGTTGCAACAGCCCAGAATCCTAATGATGAGGCTATTGAAAGCCAGCAGAAAAAACATATGATTATTAAAAATGACAACTCGCAATTCATCGGTGAAATAATCTCTCAGGATGTTAGGGAAGTCATAATAAGAACTGAAAACCTTGGAGATATTGCAATCCCCAAACACGAAATAAAAGAGATCAGGGAACTTGGAGCGGAGGAGTTCAGGAGTGGTACTTTTATCGGGCCGGATATGTTTACAACCAGGTATTTTCTTACAACCAATGGATTACCCGTACAGAAAGGAGAAAGTTATATACAATGGAATTTGTTCGGCCCGGATTTCCAGTTTGGG
>CAYQXY010000016.1:0-98908 GCA_964421595.1 uncultured Bacteroidales bacterium
AACAATCGCTTTACCTGAATCGATTCGATTCTTTATTCTGTCACTAAGATATCTTAAGTACATTATTTTTCTTGCAAAGATAATAACTATTAATGAACATATTCACCAAAAGATATGTCTTTCTGTGAACATATTCTTTAAGCTTGCCCCTAACTTTTCCGAAACACCTCATAACTACTGACTCCGTATATCAAGTTGTCGGTAGACAACATCTTGGAATATGCTCTGTTATCTAATGCACCCAGCGAAATGTATGATGAACCATCAAGGTTGCTTTGGAAAAAATGACCACCCTTTGAAGAGTCGCTTCCGGAAAAAGCAAATAAACCAAACAATTTATTCTCACGGATTATTAGTGAATGAGGTTGAGTGCCAACTCCGTCTTGACCCACAATGATTTTTTCGTAACCAGTTCCATCTTCATTTATTCGAATAATACATCCACTTTCGGAAAACGATCCAGTTCCATCAGGATAGGGAATTCCACCCCCATTGTAATCATGGCCCTGTCCTTTGCGGTGATATTGGTTGAGCTGCTCATCGATACATCAATACTACCCAAAGGCAATTACATTGTTAATGTGTAATCAAAAGCCAGATCGCAGCATGCAAGGCTTGTGGTTTTTTAACCCACATTGCAAGCTGATGTATTCTTTTCTTTCGATTGTAGTACTTACATCTACATTATTAAACAGAACTAACGTTTTTTTTGATATCGCTTCACTGCTTCTCGGCACACTATGTGCCGTAAGGGTTTGCAGTTCTATTAAGGGTATATTTGTCTAATTCCTGAGAGCAGCTATTATGAGCTGAATGATATATTTTCTGTTGTCACAATAAGTCATTCAAACTAATTATTTTACAGCCTTTACTTTCATAATATTGCATCATTTCTGGAATTTTCTTTTTACTCCAACTGGTAATGCCATCGGATAAGACAGTAACTTCGTGATTTGCCTTACGTAAATTAAAACATGTTGATTTAACGCAAATAGTAGCATCTCCTCCTACAATGTAGAACTCACCTATTTTATTTTTACTAATAAAGTCTGTAAATTCCTCACTGGTTAATGCATTTCCTTTGTTTTTTGTAAAAACATTTTTTGATAATATTTTCAAGTCTGTAGCTAATTCAGACCCGACTGTATCGGGTTTAAAGTTACTTGTACCGGCTGATAAATTTTCATGCCTTATATAAACAACATGAATCTTATTATTGATTGCCCAATCAATGGCTTTATTTATATTGTCAATTACTTCTTTGTAATTCTTTGGTGTATCATTTTGAATGTCTATTATTACTAATGCTTTACTCATTTTTCTTACTTTTTGTGTCCTTATTAATTGGAAATTATCAGGTCTATCTCATGCTCTTTCATCATGGCCCTGTCCTTTGCGGTAATTTTGGAATCGGTTATCAGGTAGTTGATGAGTGACAGCGATCCGAGACTTGCAAATGCATTCCTGCCTATCTTGTCTGAATCGGCAACGAGATAAACAACATCGGCCGATTCGATCATTGCTCGCTTAACAACAATATCGCTGATGCTGGGATAGGTCAACCCCGATTTGAGGGTTATGCCGGCTGTTGCCAGAAAAAGTTTATCGGCATGGAGGTTGTTGAAAAAATCTGCTGCCTTCTGCCCTGTCAGCGATAGCGTTGGTGCCTTGAATTCACCTCCCGTCACAACAAGGTTTATTCCTGGATCGCCGCCGAGCATCAATGCTATATTGAGTGCATTGGTTATTACGGTGAGGTTTTTGTATCCGCTGATCAGCCTGGCTATTTCGGTGGTTGTTGATCCGGAATCAAGGATAATCGTATCTCCATCGGTTATCAGCTCAACAGCCTTACGGGCAATGCTGGCTTTCTCAGACAGGTTCTCCTGGTTACGGAGTGTTATGCTCCTTACATGCGATTCGACATTCTTCAGAAACGCCCCGCCGTGCTCTCTTTTAATAAACCCCTCCCGCTCAAGTTTCTCCAGATCCTGACGAATGGTGACCTCGGTAACCTTGAAAATCCTGCTCAGATCAATAACCTTGGCATGTCCGTCTTCCTTTATAAGCTCGAGTATTTTTTCTCTTCTTTGATTTGGCAACATTTGTATATTTTTAGCAGGTTTTCCCTTTCGGGGATTAGCAATTGCAGGGACATTGAATGGCTATACTTATTCTTTAATCCATTCCTTTAATTACAGAAACTAGCAAATCAGATTCATAATTCGCATCTAACATTCCGACATTACATAGACCGGAATTAACTGATTCTTAACCTTCACCCGGCATTACAAAATCTGGACAAAACTGGTATTTAACTTCACCTGGAATTATAGAGACTGGCAAAACTGACTCCCTTATCCCCTACCTGACTTTACAGAGACCGGCACGGTAACTCAAGAAACCGAAACCTTATTAACCATATCTCCAATCAGGAGAGCACGTTTTGACTGGCCTGAAACTCCATGCTAACCGGTTGGAAAGACACCTGAATCATTCTTCCGCCACTGATCCCATTATAACAGATTCTGAATAAACTAAAGGTCCCATTGAAATAGATTCCGCATAAACCGAAGGTAAAAGTAAAAATAAAATACTAATAGAAATATTAACAAAAGCGTTTTTTATTTGCACAATCGTTTGTTCTGTACCACCTACCGCAATTTTTGCGCTGAGCCAAACTGGTGTTCGGTGATAAAGTGGGAACATTAGGAGAAAATATTTTTAGGGGTTTACAATTTGAAATAAAAACACATAATAAGGTTGACAATTCATATTTATACTGTATATTTGTCACCACAAACAAACATTTACTATGGAAAACAATTTTGCTAACAGACTTATTTCAGCCCGTAAAATGGCTGGATTGTCGCTACAAAACTTAGCCGACAGGTTGGGTAATGTAGTTACTAAACAATCGCTGAATAAGTATGAGCAGGGCAAAATGAAACCTGACAGCGATTTACTCATTTCATTATCGAATATTTTGAATGTTCCGGTTGATTTCTTTTTTTCCGAGCCTTCTGTTGCTGTGGAGTTAACTAATGTTGACTTTAGGAAATATAGTTCAAAATTATCGAAAACCGAGCAAGAGGCTGTTGAAGAAAAAGCAAAAGAAGCTTTTGAGCGATATTTTGAGCTTGAAAACATTCTGAATTTAAAAGAACCTGCTTCATACTTTGAATATCCACACATTGTATCCAATTCAAAAGAGGCTGAAGAAGCAGCTAAAACATTGAGGAATGAATGGAACTTAGGTTATGACCCAATTCCGGATGTTGTAGATATGCTTGAAGACAAAGGCTATAAAGTTGTTGAAATTGAAGCTCCTAATCCGTTTGATGGATTAAAAGCTGATACTGGTAATCAACGGGTTGTTGTTTTACGAAAATCATCGAAAGACGATGATATTGTAAGAAAACGATTTACTGCACTTCACGAATTGGCTCACCATGCCCTTACTTTTCCGGAAGGAATAGAACCAAAGGTTGAAGAAAAACTTTGTCATTCATTTGCCTGTGCAATATTGTATCCCGAAGATATGGCACGTAAAGATTTGCACAAGGAACGCTTCCATTTCTACCAAAATGAGCTGGTCTTTATAAAAGAGCGTTGGGGTATTTCATTTTCAGCCATATTCTCCAGGGCATTGCAATTGGGTATAATTAATGACTACGTTTATAAAAAGTTAAACATGGGTTACAGGCAACGAAAATTGCATGAACCCGGAAAAGAACCTGGTAGATATATGAGCAAGGAAAAACCAATTCGTTTTGAACGCTTAATATATCTGGCACTCGGTAAAGAACTTATTTCAGTGAATGAAGCTGCTTATTTTGCAGGTACTTCGGTATGGCGATTCAGAGAACAAATGCAACCTTTGGTATGAAGTTGATAATAACAGATACAAACGTTTTTTTCGACATCATCAGTATCTGTGCTTTACCGGAGTTTTTTGCACTGGAATACGACATCAGTACAACTGATTTTGTGGTTAGGGAAATTTTGGAATCAGACCAAAAAGTACAAATTGAATCGTTTATTAGAGCCAAGAAGCTGATTGTTTTTAAACTCACAGCTGATGAAGTTGAAGAAATACTCAATTTCGCAACCAAAAGATTTTTCAAAGGAATATCTGACAAAACAGTTCTTTGGAAATCGTATCAATTAAAATGTCCGTTGCTTACAGGCGACAAAAAGCTGCGAAACGAAGCAGAGGATTTAAAAATTGAAGTACATGGCAGCATTTGGGTTATAAATGAACTTGTTGAAAAAGACATTATAATCAAGGCAAAGGGAGTTGAATTATTAGAAAAACTAAAACTTATAAATGCAAGTCTGCCACACGATGAGATTGATAAACTGATTAAAAAATTTAAATAAAAAAACCGAAGCCAATGTAATAAAGCTTCGGATGGTTGAAATATATTTTCTTGAATTGTACCGTCACGCATATCTATTGGAATTGGCTTTAAATCTTCGCCTTACTCCATTGCAATATTTGTTGTTGCTTCTAATTGTAAACGGTAACTATCCAAGTCGATATAATCAAAGATTCCATGCGCCAAATCAATTGGTGTATCGCCTCCTAATTTATTTTGCATGTGATTAGGTGTTTTTTATTTGCACAATCGTTTGTTCCATATTAAATAATTTTGGATATTTGTTTTTTTACAATTTTAAAACTGCCCGCAAAATCAGCGAAAATGTAAAAAATATCAGCGAACTTGCCGCTTTGACAGGATTTTCGGCAAGCACGGTTTCCCGGGTTCTGAACGGGAAGAGTGAGCAATTCCGTATCAGTAAACAAACCTCCCAGCTAATCCTGAAGGCCGCCACCAAGTATAATTACTATCCCAACAGGATTGCCCGCGGATTAAGGCTCGAGAAAACGGAGACATTAGGCCTGATTATTCCTGATATTGCAAACTATTTCTTTTCCTCTGTTGCCAAAACAATCGAGATTGAATCAAGGAAAAATGGCTATTCGATATTTCTGTGCGACAGCCTTGATGATGTTTCCACCGAAAGGGAACTACTAAATCTGCTGGCAGGAAGAAGAGTTGACGGGATCATTATTGCTCCCATAGGTACTGACAGTAACCATTTAAGCGAATTCAGCAAAAATGGGATACCTGTTGTAATTATTGACCGTTACCTTCCCGATACAAACATACCTTATATATCAACTGATAACTATTACGGCGCATTCGAGGCAACCAGCCATATAATAGCTATGGGCCACAGATCAATTGCATGTATACAGGGAATAAAGGGAATTTCAACAAATAACGACAGGGTTTCAGGTTATAAAAACGCAATGATAGAAAACAATATCCCTGTCGAAGAGCATCTGATTGTTGGTGACGATTTCGGCGAAGAGAACGGATACCGGCAAACCAGACTACTCCTGGAGCGAAAAATGCCCCCTACCGCCATTTTTGCCCTGAGCAATCTTATCTCCCTGGGAGCAATGAGGGCAATTGCTGAAAATGGATTGACAATACCCAATGATATTTCACTTGTATCTTTTGATGATCAGCCATACTCAGGCCTCCTGGCAAGTCCAATGACAACAGTTGAGCAATTGAAGGAGGAAATTGCGGGAAGGGCAGTTAATCTGTTGCTGGATATGATCACCGGCCGGAAAGATCCAATGGATACTGAGAAGATATTAATCAGACCCAGGCTTATCATCCGCAAGTCGGTTAAGAAAATTCAACATTAATATATGTTTTTATGCACAATCGTTTGTTCCAAACCAAAACCTTCAACCTAAACCTGATATTATGGTAGTAATTCACTCTTATGCGTGGGCAATCTTTCTTGCATTCATTACGATGCTATGCTGGGGTTCATGGGCAAATACCCAGAAACTTGCCACAAAAAAATGGCCCTTTCAGTTATTTTACTGGGATTATGCTGTAGGAGTTCTTCTTCTCTCCCTGCTCCTGGCATTCACGGCAGGAAGTACAGGCACCGAAGGGCGCAGTTTTTCGGCCGACCTTTCGCAGGCTGACTTCTCGGCGCTTGGATCGGCTTTCCTGGGCGGTGTTGTTTTTAATATTGCCAATTTGTTGCTCGTGGCTGCCATTGCAATCGCAGGGATGGCAGTGGCGTTTCCTATTGGTATCGGACTGGCCCTGGCCCTGGGGGTGATTGTCAATTATATTGCCACTCCGCTGGGCAACCCCCTGATTCTTTTTATCGGTGTTGCTTTTGTAATTGCAGCTATCGTACTTGATGCAATGGCATACAGGAAACTCCCGGGACAGACCGAATCGCCGACAAAGGGGATTGTCGTTTCACTTCTCGCGGGACTGCTCATGGGTTTTTTCTATCGTTTTGTGGCCGCCTCCATGGTCACCGACTTTGTTAATCCGGAGGCAGGAAGGCTTACTCCTTATACGGCATCGGTTGTTTTTGCTGTGGGATTACTGGTTTCCAATTTCCTGTGGAATTCTATCTTCATGTACAAGCCCCTTGCCGGGGAAAGGGTTACCTACAGGGATTATATCAAGTCGGGCGACACCAGGCTGCATCTGATTGGAATACTGGGTGGAGCTATATGGAGCTTTGGTTTTACAGTTAATATAATTGCTGCCGAACAGGCAGGTTTTGCTATCTCTTATGGGCTCGGACAGGGCGCTACAATGGTAGCGGCACTCTGGGGTGTTTTCATCTGGAAAGAGTTTAAAGGTGCCAAAGGCGTTAACGGACTTTTAACTGCGATGTTCCTGTTTTTTGCGATCGGACTTGCACTGATAATTGCTGCAAGACTATATTGATATGCCAGATTAGGCGAAACGTCCGGATCAGGATGGTTGTGACCAGAAAAACAATAGGGATCTTTATAGTGGACAGGGCTGGACAGGAAGAGAAAGGTATCGGAGTGTTCCTGGAAAAAAAATGTCTGGTAAATACCTGCTGTGCAAGGCAGAATTCACAGGGCTGTAAATGACTAAAAATCCGGAATTAACCGGGATAAAAAGGATAATTAAGTAAAAAGGTTGCGGAGAACCTTGCTAAAAACAAATACCCCGAGCCGCGTCGGGTCATTGGAATGGGTTCCGTATCGTTTTGAAGAACATTTGCTGCATTATTAAATTTGAGCCATGGTAGTCACTATTAAAAACTAACAAATTCTAAAAAATCAAATGATATGAGGAAAAAAATAGTTGTGGTAGGAAGCTCAAATACCGATATGGTAGTCAAAGTACCTCATATACCGGCCCCCGGCGAAACGGTAATGGGTTCGGAACTGCTGACAATACAGGGAGGCAAGGGGGCAAACCAGGCAGTGGGAGCTGCCCGGGCCGGCGGTGAAGTAGTATTTATAGCATGTGTATCGGATGATACCTTTGGCACTGAATCAATCGAAAACTATAAGAAAGACAGTATCGACACAACTTTTATAAAGGTCAAACCCGGCATCCATTCAGGGGTTGCGCTTATTAATGTTGCAGCCGACGGTGAGAACAGCATAGCTGTTGCGCCAGGTGCAAACAGCCACCTGCTTCCCGAAGATATTACGAAGGCACGGGATGCATTTGCCGGTGCCGGGGCTGTTCTTGTACAGCTTGAGATCCCAATGGAAACAGTTAAGACGGTAGCCGCCCTCGCAGGTGAATTAAATATTCCTCTGATCCTCAACCCTGCTCCGGGGGCAAAACTCTCCAAGGACCTGCTCAAGCAGATCTCGATAATAACCCCGAATGAAACCGAAGCGGCTCTTCTAACGGGCACCAGTGAAGTAAACGATGATACCATCCCCGAAATGGCTAAAGAACTTTACGATATGGGTGTCGAAACGGTAATAATAACCCTGGGTAGCAAGGGCGTTTACATGCTGAACGGCGATTTCCAGGGGAATATACGTGGCTGCAAGGTCAAGGCTGTCGATACAACCGCAGCGGGTGATATTTTTAACGGTGCCCTTGCGGCGGCCCTTTCGGGGGGAAAAAAAGTCCGGCAGGCGATCGATTTTGCCCAGCGGGCTGCGGCAATCTCCGTCACACGCATGGGAGCCCAGCCTTCTGCTCCTCTGCTTGACGAGATCACCGGTTACCAGTTTTAGCCGGTATTAAGATTTGTAGATAGGACAACCTTATAATTGTTGTTCCTCGTCCACAAAAAGGAAGTCCCCGCCAGTGCATTCACTGTGCTGAAATTCACGGGACCGAAGGAAATGTTAAAAAAAGAAGCCCATTAACAAACCATGAACATATATTTAACCGATATGATGCCACAAAATATGAAAAAGAAGTTATTGACAACAATGCTTGCAGGCATGCTGTTTTCATCTATATCTTTTTCGCAGGTTAAGGTAATTTTCGACACTGATCATGGGGGTGACTCCGATGACCTCGGAGCACTGGTCATGCTTCATAACCTTCATAACAGGGGCGAATGTGAATTGCTTGCAGTCATGGCGTGGACTACAGAACAATATGTAATACCTGCACTGGATGCAGTGAACCGCTATTATGGAAATCCTGACATCCCGCTCGGAGTGAGGTCGCACTCTGCGCATTTCACCGACTGGAATTACAACAAGCCGGTTGCCGATGCATTGCCGCACAGGCTGACTAATCAGGATGTGCCGCTTGCTGTTGATCTCTACCGGGAGATACTGTCAAAACAGGAAGACAATAGTGTCAGGATCGTTACAGTGGGGCCATTGGCTAATATAAGGGACCTGCTGATGTCGGGGCCCGATGAGTTTTCAGGCCTCAGCGGCAAAGAGCTGGTAGAGAAAAAAGTTGAGAAATTTATCATAATGGGCGGCAAGTTCCCAAAGGGTGATGACGAATGGAACTTCAACGGCAATATGCCGGGAGTAACTCGCTACGTTCTTGAAAACATTACCGTTCCAATAGTTTTTTCAGGCTTTGAGATCGGGTTGATTATCCATACAGGTCCCCGTTTCCATGAACTGGACCCGGGCCATCCACTTTATGTCGGCTACATGCACTTCAGCAAATACGCATCCTGGATGAAAGACCGTTACCGGGAAGGAAGGATCACTCCTAATGCCTCCTATGATCAGACAGCAGTGCTTTATGCAGTACGTGGCGGCGTTGGAAAGTACTGGGACAAGGTCGAAAACGGCTACTGTGTGGCCGATGATACCGGAGGGAATGTCTGGGTGGAAACCGAAAAACCGACCAATCACTCTTACCTGGTACTGAAAAAGAGCCCCGAAGAGATGGCGCAAATCATCTATTCGCTGAAGCTGGAGGATGCACGTAAACGGCCCAGGATAATTGTAACCACCGACGGAGAGAGTGACGATAAGTGTTCCTTTGTAAGATTCCTGCTTTATACCACCGATTTTGATATAGAAGGGCTGATCTACACTAATTCGAAATGGCATCTAAAAGGGAATGGTACCTCCTGGATGCATGATTTTATTGACCAGTATGCTAGAGTCCGCGATAACCTCCTGGTACATCACCCGGAGTACCCTTCCGCCGAAAGGCTTAAATCACTGGTCTATACAGGTCAGATGGATAAAGTTGGCAGGGAGGCTGTCGGCGAAAATATGGACACACCCGGATCAGACCGTATCGTCGAAGTGCTGCTCGATAATGATCCGAGACCGGTGTGGCTGCAGGCATGGGGCGGACTCAACAATATTGCCCAGGCGTTTTACCGGATAAAAGTATCTTACCCGGACAGATATGAAGAGGCTGCCGCTAAGGCAATGGTTTACGCCATTGCCGAGCAGGACAATCTGAAACGGTGGATGCATGAAGAGATTCCAGAAGTAAATTATATACTTAACGCTCAGCAATTCTGGCGGGTAATTGCCTATGCATGGGACAGGAAAAACCCGATGGAGGACCATGAGATATATACAGCCGGATGGCTTGAAGAAAAAGTGCTCAGCGTCGGGCCCCTGGGAGATATTTATGACAGGGAAATGATGGAAGAGGGTGACTCCCCGGCATTTTTTCATGTTATGAACACCGGTATGCGCAGTACTGAAAGTCCTTCATGGGGAGGTTGGGGAGGCCGGTTTGCTAAACATGGCCCCGGCAACTTCTGGACAGACGCTGTAGACGACGGAGATAATACAAAACCGCTCTGGCGTTTTATTGTGCCTGTATCAGATGATTTTGCTGCCAGGATGCAATGGACGGTCGCATCAAGTTACGATGAGGCCAACCATGGCCCGGTTGTTCTTCTGAACCACGATGAAGACCTGGTGGTTAATGCCGGAGGGCAAGTCACACTCGATGCATCACCCACCTGGGATCCCGATGGAGATGAGCTGGAATTCAGTTGGTGGGTATATAATGAGGCCGGTTCATGGGAGGGTGAAGTGACAATTTCCGGTGACAATGAGCCTGTTGCGGAGGTTGATATTCCGGTGGGAGCCGCCGGTGAGACAATACATATCATATTCGAGGTAAGGGACAATGCTGAATTTCCGATGACAAGATACAGACGGGTAATATTGAAAGTTGAATAATTGACACAGACGGGTACTATAGACAGTTGAATTAATTATAAAGTGACCAGTGAAGAGCCTGACATGCTCCTCTTAAATCTAACTCTTATGAAGGTTTTTTCAGTTTCTCTAAGTGTAATGATCAGTGCTGCTTCTATCTCCTGTTCAAAAAAGCAGGAGGAAGAGTCCAGGAAAGCACCTAATGTATTATTTATTGCAATTGATGATCTTCGGCCGGAGCTGAGCTTTTATGGCGAAAGCCATATTAAATCACCATATTTGAATGATTTAGCCGAAGAATCAATTGTGTTTAAAAGGGCATATTGCAATGTTCCTGTTTGTGGAGCTTCAAGAGCGAGTTTGTTAACCGGTGCCAGGCCAACCCGCCACAGGTTCATCGATTATAATACAAGTAAGGATGAAGATATGCCGGATGCAGTATCTCTTCCCATGCATTTCAAAAATAATGGTTATAACACAATTTCCAACGGAAAGGTCTTTCATCATAAAATGGATGACAGCCTTTCATGGAACGAAATATGGAGGCCCGATGGGAATATAAGAGATTACCAAACTCAGGAGAATATTGAACTTAATTTACTGCCAGGAAAAAGGGGTAAGCCTTATGAGATAGCTGATGTGGAAGATGATGCTTACTGGGATGGGCGGATTGCAAATAAGGGAATTGAAGATTTGAAAAAGCTCAGCGAATCAGATAAACCCTTCTTCCTTGCACTCGGTTTTATGAAACCGCACCTGCCGTTTAACGCACCCGTAAAATACTGGGAAATGTATGATTACGATAGTATAACACTGCCTCCAAATTATATTCAGCCTGAAACCACTCCACCGGGTGCATTTCACAACTTTGGAGAGTTACGGTCATATGCCACTGTACCGGAGAGTGGTCCCTTGAGTGACGATATGGCAAGGAAGCTGATACACGGTTACTATGCCACCGTGAGTTATGTCGATGCACAGATAGGACGAGTTCTCACTGAGCTTGACGACCTCGGACTTGCCGATAATACAATAGTTGTGCTATGGGGTGATCATGGTTATTTTTTGGGTGAGCAAATGCTCTGGTGCAAACATTCAACATTTGAAAAGGCTTTGAGATCACCACTGGTGATAAAGGTTCCCGGCAAAACCCGGGGTACTGCAACTGATGCCATCACTGAATTCATAGATATTTACCCAACCCTTTGTGATCTGGCAGGTATTGATAAACCGGTACATATGGAAGGTGAAAGTCTGGTACCTGTACTTGATGGAGGACAAATGCAAAAAGATTATGCTGTGGCAAAATATTTAAACGCTGTGTGTCTTATCGAAGGCAGCATTTTCTATACTGAATGGACTGACGATGAGGGGACAGCATATGCACGAATGCTTTTCGACCACCAGAATGATCCTATGGAACTGAATAACCTTGCGGAGAAGGATGAATACCAGGGTTTAGTGGAAAACATGTCTGAAGAATTGAGGGAAAAGTGGGGAAAAGATTTTCTTGTTTCCCCTTAACAGTTGAGGCGGCTGTCCGGTCAGCCCTGTGATCAGATTAAAAACAGTAATCCAACTTTAAATCCAAATATATATGAAGATGAGAAAAAAAATCATATTTATCGCACTGGCAGGAATATTACTGTGTGGTGCTGCTATTCCAAATGCTTATGCCGGTGAAGGCGATATAAGACCATACAGGAATAACCCATGGTACTGGGAATACCAGGGAGAGCCAATCATGCTGGTAGGTGCCAGCGATCGGGATAATCTGTGGCAATGGACAGGTGACAGACTCATAGAGCAGCTTGACCTGATAGAGTCGGTCGGCGGAAATTATGTTCGCAATACCATGAGCGACAGAAATGAAGGAGATACTTATGCTGCAGTCGAAGTCGAGCCAGGTCGCTATGACATTGAACAATGGAATGAAGCCTACTGGGATAAATTACGCTTCTTTCTTGATGAAACCCTTAAACGGGGAATCATTGTCCAGTTAACGCTATGGGACTGGTTTGATCTTTCGGGTGATAATGTTTACGGCCGTTTTGCCGTGCATCCTTTAAATCCCGACAATAATATCAACTGGGAAACCGGTACCATATCCGACGCATGGGATTATTACGGGGGTTCATTATCGGGAAATAACGAAGCAGTTCTGAAATATCAGCACCGCTATATCGACAGACTTATTTCAATCACCGCAGGTTATGGCCATATAATCTACAACATTGGAAATGAAAGTGGCCTTGGCATAGAATGGGATCAATACTGGGCCATTTACATAAAAGAGGCTGCACAAAGACATGGAAGGGATATCCAGGTTACAACAATGCTTTTCGCCCCCGGAAACTCAGTTCGCCGTGTAATGGCAAACAGGGATATTTTTTCTTTTACAGATGTTTCACAAAACAACCAGGATGCACTCGGACCGGTTGGAAAAAAACACTGGGAAAACCTTCTTTTCTGGCGGAAGATGATCGCCTTGAGCGATGAGGGCCCTATGCCCATTAATAATGAGAAGGTTTACGGACAGGGCGTGGGACTCAATACCGCGGCCGGTACGGAGAAAGAAGCGGTAGAGCGGTTCTGGAGAAATGTGTTTGGCGGCGCTGCATCAACAAGGTTTCACAGGCCTGCACTAAGAGACGGAGGTGCATGGGGATGGGGAATAGGCATCTCCGAAAGGGCACAGCAGACTTTAAGGGCGGTAAACATGTTCCTCGAAGAGTTTGACATTTTTAACGCCGAACCATATGATGCATTTCAAACCGTAGGAAATTCGGTTGATTCATATTGTCTGGCAGATATGGGTAAAGCATATGCAGTTTACTTCCCCGGCGGCAGAGCAACTGTCCATCTTGACCCTTGGGTACATATGAGCCGGGTATCGGTTAAATGGCTGGATATTTCTTCACTGTCATGGAGTGAAGAAGTAATAATGGAACCCAGATGGGATGATTTTGATGGCACGGACTGGTGGGGCCCTCAACGGATAATTACACTTGCTCCAAGGGACCACCGCTCCTATGTTGCAGTCATAAAAGTACTTGATTGAATTACCTTGCTGGTAAAACCTGATTGATACTATGAAAACAATTTCCTTTTTCCTGCTTCCCTTTGATCTGGCAGCCATTTATTTGGTCTTACAACCATCACCATTTCACCACCGGGGGATGGACAATGGATCGCGTTAACAAATAAACGGTAAAATATTTTCTAATTTAACTGATAATTCATGCAATCATATTTCAGCGTCATAGTTTTTAGCTTCTCCGTGATCATTATGCAAGGGTGTGGGGAACAGAATGTAAACCGTATTGAGCCGGTTAAAATAATACTTGACACCGATATGGGCTCCGATTGTGATGATGCCGGAGCTCTTGCATTGCTGCACCATTACACAGACCTGGGTCTGGCCGAAATAACAGGATGTATTTACAGCTCGGGTAAGGTCCCCTATGGCGCTGGCATTACAGAGGCAATAAATATTTATTATGGCCGCCCCGATATCCCCATTGGTGCATACTACGGCGACGAGGTAGGCGACCCGGTCGATAAGATGACTGCCGGCAAGCTTGTTCGCGATACGGTAGCATTCGGAAACAGAATAATTCAAAATACCGATACCGAAGAACAAACAAGTCTTAACAGGAAGCTTTTGGCTGAGGCCGATGACGGCAGCATAACCTACATTACGATTGGCCATACAAAAGGACTCTACCAGCTTCTTGTTTCGGATCCGGATGACATATCGACGCTAAGCGGCAGGGAACTTATTGCAGCAAAGGTGGATCGCTGGATAGCGCTCGGAGCACTCAGGGCTAACAATGATGATAATCATTTTGTCAGGGACTGGAACTTCTTTTTTAATGAAACTGCTCCATATACAAAATACCTGGTTGATAATTTTCCGGGGACGGTCTATTATATTGATGCCGGATCAAGTACAATGACAGGCAGATCTTTGAAACATACCCCGCCTGGTAATATTGTAAGAACGGTTTACAGGGACTGGCTCTGGGAGGTAATGAAAAATACTCTCGACGACCAGAGGCCGAGCTGGGACCTGGCTGCAGTCTACTTTGCGGTGGAAGGCACGGGTGAGTTTCTGGAGAACATGGGAAGGGGCCGTCTGGAGTTTGACCTTGAGATAGGGTGCCGGTGGCACAGTGATGAGAATGCCATGCCGGAACAGTATTTCATAATGCAAAAAAAGGGGACTGACGTGAGTTTCGCCGATTACCTGAACGAAATGATATCTGCTGAACCTGCCCTGAAAAGCGGTTCACGGAGGAGCGGAAATTGATGATTTTGCCCATTGAATAATATAAACTACTGACAATTAACTTAATAAACTCAATTTACAAGCATGAACCCCGCCTCAACCCACAGGAGAAATGGTCGCTGCGACATTGAATACGTGAACGAACGCATTGAACGGATAAGAAAAATGGATGCATTCGAACGTTTACTCACTGTACACGACTATGAATATTGTTCCAGGGAACATCACATGGTCGATTTTATCTCCATCCAGAGCTGGAGGCCAAATCTTTACAACCTTATGCTCCAGACCTGGCAAATCCATTCCAACAAGCCGGTGGTCAACATGGAGCATGGAGGCTATGAAGAGGGGCCTTACCTGTCGTTCGAGGGAAATTACGTCAATGCCGAACAATGTCTTGTAAGGGCCTGGGAATGTGTATTTGCCGGGGTATACCCCTCCTATTACTGGCAGAACAGCGCCTGGGATATTGTAATTTTCGACGCACTTGACCCAAAACATGATTTCGACCCGCCGAAATACGAATATTACAGGTACATGACTGATTTTTTCACCAGGTACAATTTCAACAAATTGTTCCCTGTCGAGCAAAAACTGACCACCAACAACCGCCAGGAGCTGGAAAACCTTGCTACCAATGGTTACCCTTTGACCAACGGAACTGACCTTTTTATGTTTTTTATACCCGCTGCAACCTTTATAATCAATACTGTTTTGCCAGAACCAGAAAGCGGTAATATAAAGGCCATATGGTATAATATCTACACAGGTGAATATGCCGGCGAACAGGTTGCTCAGTGGAGAGGATGGAATGAATTCCGGTCGCCCTGGAAAAATACAGATGCCATACTGGTTATTGAGTATGAATGGTGAGTTCACAAGCTAATAATTATAAAAAACGAAAATCATGAGAAGATCATTTTCCTTTTTTACTATTTTGTTCCTGATTCTGACCATCATCCCTGTTGAAGCCAGGCAGCCAGAACCAAAACCCCGGGTTATCGTTATGAACGACGGCGAAATTGATGACCGAAGCTCAATGGTAAGGTTTCTTCTCTATACAAACAATGTTGAATGTCTGGCAATCATACAGACCAATTCAGTGTACCAGCGGAGTGGTTGGAGCAGCGACAAATGGATTGAAGAACAAATTGACGCATATGAGAAAGTTCACCCCAACCTGGTAATTCATGACCCGTCATATCCTACTGCTGACTATCTTAGGAGCATTTTGCTGGTTGGTGATGAAGATGAGGCTCACCTGTTGCCAGGTGGCTGGGATTCGTGGAACAGGTTTCCTGGCATGGAACCCTTGATAGATCCTTCCAACTGGCCGGATACACCAGGGTCTGACAGGATCGTTGAGATACTTTTGGAAGATGATCCAGGGCCGGTTCATATACAGGCATGGGGAGGAGGGAATACGGCCATAAGGGCTTTTGATAAACTAAAGGCCGAGCATCCTGATGACTATGAAAGGGCCGTTTCCAAGGCAATGATGTATCACATCTGGTACCAGGATTGGGCTGGCAACTATATTGAAAGGCACCATCCCAGGGTAACCATGGTGCTCAGTTACTTTTTTTCAGGAACCTGGGACTATGGGAGCCAGAGATATACTTATCAGTTTATCAATGATTATGTCAGAAATAATCATGGGCCCCTGGGGGCACAATATCCGCAGGACTATATCAGCGAAGGGGATTCCCCGGCGTTTTTATATTCCATTGCCAACGGGCTCAGAAGCCAGGAAAATCCCACATACGGCGGATGGGGAGGAAGGTTTTACAATGTGTTTGGCAATGTTTACAGGGATGTGTCCAAAGGATCATACAGGAAATGGGTGGAATATGCCAACAGGGATTTCCATGCAAGGATGCAATGGTGTGTTGCCGAAAGATTTGAAGATGCAAACCACCATCCAGTGGTTGAAATAGCTGGTGGCCTTGACAGAACGGTGAAATCAGGAGAAGAAGTGGTCCTGGAGGCCAAGGTATCAGACCCTGATGATGACAGGGAGTTTGATCAATTGCGGGGTTTATTGTGGTGGCATTATCAGGAAGCAGGCACCTTCAAAGAAATGGTGGAAACATCAAATCCCAGGAGCACTAAAATAAGTTTTATTGCTCCAAAGGTAAACCAGCCTGAGACCATTCACATGATCTTCCAGGCTACAGACCGGGGCAATCCGCCACTCACAACATTTCAAAGGGTAATTATTACAGTAGTCCCATAATTGGAGCATGAGAACTTTAAAATAGCAAACATGGAGTTCCATCCGACCTATTTAAAACAAATTATTTACGAATGAAAAATCTAATAGCAGTTATCTTTTTTTTGTTACCGGTTTTATTGACTTACCCGCAAGAGAAACCAGCTATAATTGTCCTGACCGATACAGGTGGCGATACTGATGACGAACAAAGCATGGTCCGTTTCCTGTTGTATTCTGACATGCTCGATGTAAGAGCCATATGTATTACCAGCAGGATGGGACACGGGCAGGATATTAAACCTGAAATCGTTTATAACCAGATTGAAGCTTACAGGAGTGTTTATCCTAATTTGTTGCTCCATTCCCAGGGCTATCCCACCCCTGATTATCTATTGTCGATTGTAAAATACGGCCAGGGCGATCATGCCAGTTTTGGCAAGGGATATGATACTGAAGCTTCCGGCTATATAATACAAGTAATAGATGAATCAGACGTAACTGTTCATGTTGCGGTTTGGGGCGGACTAAGGGAACTTGCCCAGGCCTTGTGGAAAGTAAAAGAGACCAGGACACAGGAACAGGTAGATGAATTTTGCAGGAAAATACTGGTGCATGATATTAATGATCAGGATCATCACAGGGACTGGATAACCGGCAATTTCCCGGCCATAAGGTTCATTGCAAACGGATATAACAAGACAGGTTCCATCTGGGGTGTTCGTGAATTGGCAACCTTCCGGGGAATGTATATGACAGGTGATGTAAGTATGCAGGATGGTGACTGGGTGAGAAAGAATGTGCATGGACACGGCCCTCTCAGTGATACTTACCAGCTTCACGGGCACGGAACCGATGGCATGAAGGAGGGTGACACTCCAACATTCCTGGGTCTTATATGTAATGGGCTGAATGCTGCTGAAAGACCTGATTGGGGTGGCTGGGGAGGCCGTTACCGTATTCTGAGAAATAATTTATATATCGATGCCCCTGATTTTTTGAATGGCAAAATGAATGAACGTCATACGGTATCAAGATGGAGACCTGCTTTTCAAAATGACTTTATGGCTCGTTTGAAGTGGTGTGTGGAACCTTATGGAAAGGTAAATCGTAATCCGGTTGCAGCTGTAAATGGTATGGCAGAAAAATCGCCCATATTTATAAATGCCGCACCCGGTCAGGAACTGGTTTTTGATGCGTCGGAAAGTTATGATCCTGACGGAGACGAATTGTCATTTAACTGGTTTTTTTATTATGAGATATATTTCCCCGGTTGTGCAGTATTTACTGTTTCATCTGATGGATCTATATGTACGGTAAAAGTTCCCGAATCAACAGGCGATGAAAACCTTCACCTGATACTGGAAGTAACCGATAATAACTCTCCCTCTTTGACTGGCTACAAACGAATTATAATCAATGTAACTGAAAGCAATCAATAATTATACTTTTTATTCGCGTATTTAAATAAATTATAAACACTATGAAATCGAATGTTTTGTTGTTAATTATCTTGCTGATAAGCGTCCCTGGCTGTCAGTTGCAGCAAACAGCTGACCAGGAGCCAATGAAAGACAGGATCCGTACCGTAATACTGACCGACATGACCCATGATGACGGGAATTCACTTATCCGCTTCCTGTATTATGCTCCCTATTTTGATCTTGAGGCTATGATTATCACCAACCAGCTCCCTGACTTCAACTATGATGATGACGGGCCCTGGGAGAAAGGAATGGGTATTCTTGATGCATACAGAAATGAATTACCACAACTAAGGAAGCATGACCCCGGTTTCCCTGATTATGAAGAGCTGATGGCTGTAACTAAACCCGGAAGGGGGGCATTGCCCATTATATGGCTCACCAACACTCTTGAATTTTCAGGAAATATAGCCGACCGTTACGTTGAGAGTTCATGGGATTCTATATATTTCGATGACTGGATCGGCGAAGGGTTGAACCCCAACGGGGAATCCAAAGATTCTGAAGGCAGCGAATTCCTGCAGGAGGTTTTTGCCAAAGATGATGACCGTCCCATATTTGTCCAGGCATGGGGTGGTACGGTGACCTTCGTGCAGGCACTTTATCGTTACCGGCAGCGGTATGGTGAGGAGAAATTCAGGGAATTGCTTCCCAGAATTCATTTATTCGGCATACTGTTCCAGGATATATCGTTTGAATTCTTTGCAAGTTTTGAAGGTCTGCTGGAGCATTCATGCGGCAACTTCGGATCGGCCGAACCGACTTACGGGAAGGAGCCTGTTGAACTCGGCTGGGCACTGTATGACGCCGGCCATTTCTGGTACTACGTATGGAGCAGGGACCCTGATTGGGTAAAGCCTGTGCGGCCCCATGAGGTTAACGGGCACGGCCCGATGTCTGATATCTATGATGACGGCGGAGAGGGCGACACCCCGTCATTCCTCTACCTTCTCAGTTCCGTTTTCGGACTGAATGATCCTCTCCAGCCAACACACGGCAGCTGGGGCAGCATGTTCTCTCCAATCGGAAACAGTTTTCCTGAAGGGTATTATCATACCTGTTCGCATGACCAGGATGAACTTGCACGCTGGGTCGACGATGCATCAAACAGCTTTAAAAACAGGTTGCTATGGTCGGTAAAAGACCCCGGGGAGGTAAACAGCCAGCCGGTGGCAATTGTGAACAGAGACACAAGCAACAGGATAATCCGTCTGTCTGCCCGGCCGGGACAATCAATAACACTTGATGCTTCAGCCTCTCATGATCCTGACGGCGATGAAATCAGGTTCAACTGGTTCAGGTATCATGAGGCTGACAGCTATCCCGGCGGCTATGAACTGGCAGATCCGGCCAGCCCTGTTCAAAATATCACGGTACCGGAGGATATCGGCACCAGTGAGATACATCTTGTACTTGAAGTTAGGGATAACGGTGCTCCCCCCCTGGTATCCTACAGGCGGGTAATCATTGGCGGACAATAAATCCATATCAGTTTAGTATTAAACTTTTATATATGAACAGAAACATATGCGAGTATAAAATAAAAAAGTATGATTAAAATATTTTGCATTCATTCAGGAACAATTTAATTTTTTAATTAATTCCAATAGATTATGAAAACCACTGTAATTATCCTAATTTCATTAAGCCTGATGGTATTATCTTGTGCAGAACAAGTCAGTAATCACCAGAATCCCTTTACTGAAGGGGAGTTTATAACTCTTGATAAATCTGTTCTGAAAGACAAGATTATGGGGGGATGGGCCGGTCAGGTCATTGGTTGCACCTATGGCGGGCCTACCGAGTTCCGTTGGAACGGTACCATGATTGGCGATCATGTGCCAATTCCCTGGGATGAAACCCAGATGGAATGGTGGTATGACAATTCTCCCGGATTATATGATGATGTATACATGGATCTTACCTTTGTACAGGTATTTGAGGAGCACGGACTTGATGCGCCTGATTCGCTGCATGCAATGGCTTTTGCCAACGCAGGATATCCCCTCTGGCATGCAAACCAGGCGGCAAGATATAACATCCTCAATGGCATAATGCCGCCTGCATCGGGGCACTGGAAAAATAACCCGCATGCCGACGATATCGATTTTCAGATCGAGGCTGATTTCGCTGGACTAATGGCGCCGGGCATGATAAATGCCTCTTCCGCGATAAGCGATAAAATAGGGCACATCATGAACTACGGCGATGGATGGTACGGCGGGGTGTTCGTTGCGGGGATGTACACCCAGGCATTTGTCAGCGACGATATGGGGTTTATTGTAAGGGAGGCCCTGAAAGCAGTACCTGCGGAAAGCCGTTTTTACAGGACTATTGCCGATGTTATTGTATGGCATGAAATGTACCCGGACGACTGGAAGCGTACCTGGTTTGAATTACAAAAAAAGTGGACGGCCGAAATCGGATGTCCCGATGGGGTCTTCAGGGCTTTCAATATTGATGCCAGCATTAATGCAGCTTATATTGTTCTTGGACTGCTTTACGGTAATGGCGATTATGGCAAAACGATAGATATCAGCACAAGGGCGGGATATGACTCCGACTGTAACCCGGCAAACGCTGCCGGCATTCTTGGTACAATGCTGGGATACAGCAACATACCCGACTACTGGAAACAGGGAATTGATAGGGTGGAAAACCGCAATTTCGTTTATACCGATATGTCGCTGCTCGATGTATATGATATTGGCTACGGGCATGCCCTGAAGATGATAGAGAGTAACGGGGGAAGGGTGCTGGATGATGCAGTTGAGATCAGGTACCAGACTGTTGAGCCTGTAAGATTAGAAGAGTCATTTATCGGACTGTATCCGAATGAAAGGCGTTCACCTGGTCATTCCTTAAGCCAGAACAATCCGGAGTTTACAGCCGGGTTCAGCGGTTCAGGTATTGTTTTGGGAGGTAATGCGGTGCGGAATGACAGTGGATTGCCGGACCGGGACCTGACGCTTGATGTATTTATTAATGGCGATTTCGTAGAAACTGTAATAATGCCAACCGAATTCCGCCGGCGAAAGCACGAGGTTTACTGGAATTATGAACTCCCGGAAGCCGGTCATGAAATCAGGCTTGCAGTCCGCGACATTCCCCCCGGATACCAGGTCAACCTGAGTTCGCTGATTGTTTATTCAGACACTGATCCCGGACCACAAACATATTAGTTTAAAGGATGAATCTCCCATGAACCAGCGTAAACAAAAAGTAAGAACCATGGGTGATTCATTCGTAGCAAATGCCAGACCTGTCTTGTATCATGCTTATATTAAAGAAAATAACTACACTTCATCCTTATGAAACCTGTTTTTAAAAAGTTTATACTTTAGAAATATCTGACAGGAAGATTGAGCCCAAAAACTTAAAATCCAATAAATCCATGACTATTATGAATAAACCAACAAATAACACACGACGGGAATTTATTAAAAAATCAGGGCTTGCGGCAGCAGGAGTCAGCCTGGCAGGAACCTCTTTACTTGGTTCATGTTCCGGGGGGCCGGTAAACAGTCTTCCAAGGTGGAGAGGTTTTAACCTTCTTGATTTCTTTTCTCCAGACCCGGAAAGGCCCCGGCCGGCAACAAAGGAAGATTATTTTCGCTGGATGAGGGACTGGGGTTTTGATTTTGTAAGAATTCCCATGGCCTACCCGTATTATGTGGAATTTGACAGAAGCAGGAATATCAGGCCAGATGAGGTATATAATATAAACGAGGAAGCCGTTGAAAGAATCGATACCCTGGTGGAAATGGCTCAAAGATACAATATGCATGTGAGCCTTAACCTGCACAGGGCTCCCGGATACTGTATCAATGCAGGGTTCCATGAGCCCTATAACCTGTGGATGGATGAGGAGGCACAGCAGGCCTTCAATTTTCACTGGCAGATGTGGGCCCGGCGTTACAGAAACTTGTCAAGCGATAAGATTAGTTTTGATCTGGTTAACGAGCCGGCCATGCGCGAAGACCCCAATAATCAGCATTCGCCGATAGTTTCTGTCCCCGGCGAGGCTTACAGAAAAGTAGCCATAGGAGCTATAGATGCTATCAGGGGGGAGAATCCCGGTCACCTTGTGATTGCAGGGGGAAATGATGTTGGAACCACTGTGGTTCCCGAACTGCTTGATCTGGGTATTGCAAAGAGCAACAGGGGTTATTTCCCGGCCCAGATCTCACATTACAGGGCACCCTGGGCATTCGCAGATATTGATGCCCTCCCCGAGCCTAAATGGCCGGGACAGGTAGGCGACCGGTACTTCAGCCGCGAGATGCTGGAAGAACATTATGCACCGTGGGCAGAGATTGTGAAACAGGGTGTCGGGGTTCACTGCGGCGAACTTGGATGTTACAATCAAACACCACACGATGTTTTCCTGGCATGGTTTTCTGACACTCTTGATATTTTCAGGGAAAATGGTATCGGGTTCGGCCTGTGGGAATTCGTGGGTAGTTTTGGTATACTCAACTCCGGCCGGAGTGATGTGGATTACGAGGACTGGCACGGATATCAGCTTGACAGAAAATTGCTTGACCTTCTTATGAGACAATAGAAATAATAAAGCCAGATTATTTCAGTCATGGCATCAATTGGTAATGGCCAGATTCTGATTGACGGCATGCATTGAACCTGGATGTCTTTCCAAAAAAACCTTTAAAATATTCCTGTCGATAATTAAAGACACTCACATAACCTATTAAACCAATAAATCTTCCAATTATGAAAAAAACAATCAAAAGTACAGTGTATCGACTCGGCCGGGGAATCTCAATGCTGCATCTTATAATGCTTCTTTTTTCCGTAAATCTCATATCTTGTGACCAGGCACCGCAGGAAGCGCCTGAACCTGTTTTCAAACATCATGTAATCTTTGATACCGATGCCGACAATGAGATTGATGACCAGCACGCACTTGCATACCTGCTGTTTAACGGCGATGTGTTTGCCGTGGAGGGGGTCACCGTTAACGCCACGAGCAGCCCTGTTGATGGTGTCACATATTCGCCCGTAAGCGACCACTATGATGAGGCTAAACGGATAATGCAGCTGTGCACGGTTTTCGAAGACATACCTCTGCTGACAGGAGCCCAGGGCTCTTTCGAGGAAATTAAAGATAATATAGATCAACCCGATTTTGATGGTCATGAAGCAGTGGATTTTATTATTGAACAGGCATTAAGGGACAGGGGTCAGGAACTTATACTTTTACCTGTAGGCAAACTTACAAATATTGCACTGGCGCTTTTAAAAGAGCCCGCTATCGCTGAAAACATCAGGATTATCTGGCTGGGTTCAAATTATCCAAAGCCAGGAGAGCATAATCAGGACTGGGATATACCATCTATGAATTTTATACTTGATACAGATGCTCCTTTCGAGATGGTTACTGTCCGTTATAGTGACCAATCCGGAACCGAAGCGGTGAAAGTTACCCAGGCGCAGATCCTTCACAGAATGCCAGGCAAAGGCCCGGTTATATCTGAGCCCATCACAGGGCGTCACGGTGGCGAGTTTAACAACTGGGGAGATTATTCGGCCAATCTTTTTGAAATGTATAATATGTATGGACAGCCGCCCAGCAGATCCCTTTATGACCAGGCGGCTGTTGCTATTGTTAAAAATCCTGATTGGGCTGAACACTATACACACCCCGCTCCAATCTTTACAGATGGTGAATGGGTAGAAAGACCTGACAACCCCAGGCACATTACGATATGGGAATGGTTTGACATCTATGGAATCGTGAATGACTATTTTGTAACGATGGATAATTATGTGGTGGCTGAAAAGCCTTAAAAAATTTTAAACACTCTTAAAAATTAGATTGTTACAGACCCGGTATCCTGTTTTCAAAAAAGCAGGTCCGGGTTTTCGACCGTAAAGCTAATTTTTTTCGACTCATAAAACAGGGCTGGGTCAGAATGCCATTTCGCAAAGTGATATTGCAAATTATATTTAATTATAAACTCTTATTAATCATCGTTTTATATGAATATATTATTGGAGTAGATTAATATAGAACAATAAACCAGTCACCTGAACACAAGCTCCGATTATAGAATAATTAACAACATTTTTTCGACCCATACCGACAAATATCAATTAGATTCTTAACTTTGCACATATTAAAAACCAGGAAGAACTACGATGAGAGAATTAAATATCGGTGGATTGAACATTAGGGTTCCAATTATACAGGGAGGAATGGGTGTTGGAATTTCAATGTCCAAACTTGCTTCTGCTGTTGCAAATCAAGGAGGCGTAGGAGTTATTTCGGCTGCAGGACTTGGTATTGTACACCGGAATGCTGCACTGGGTTATCTCGAAGCTAATTTGGAGGGACTGAGAACAGAAATAAGAAAAGCCAAGGAAAAAACCAAAGGGATTGTCGGGGTTAATATTATGGTGGCCATGACAAATTTTTCTGACCTGGTTAAAACATCAATCTCAGAAAAAGTTGATATTATATTTTCAGGAGCCGGCCTCCCTCTTGGTCTGCCCGATTTTCTGACTCCGGGAAGCTCTACAAAACTAGTACCTATTGTTTCTTCAGGCAGGGCTGCAAAGCTGATATGCGATAAGTGGAAAACATTATATGATTACCTTCCTGATGCTTTTGTTGTTGAAGGACCAAAAGCTGGCGGGCATCTTGGTTTTAAGAGAGATCAGATAGATGACTCAAATTACTCACTCGAAGAACTTGTTCCTCAGGTAGTAAAAGAAGTAAGGGTTTTTGAAGAGAAATTCAATAAGGAAATCCCTGTTATAGCAGCTGGCGGTATCTATACCGGCCGTGATATATACAACATTATGCAAAAGGGAGCGAAAGGGGTGCAGATGGGAACCCGATTTGTAACTACTGAAGAGTGTGATGCCGCCCTGGGATTCAAAATGGCATATGTAAATGCTGTTGAAAGTGATATGGAAATAATACAGAGTCCGGTAGGTATGCCTGGCAGAGCTCTCAGAAACGAATTTATTGATAAAATTAAACAAGGGTTGAAGAAACCCATAAAATGCCCGTTTCATTGCATAAAAACATGTGATGTATCAAGCAGCCCATACTGTATTATCACTGCCTTATATAATGCCTATAAGGGCAATATGAAAGGCGGATATGCCTTTGCCGGAAGTAATGCTTACCTGGCAGACAAGATCACAACTGTCAAAGATATCTTTAACGAACTGGTTAATGACTTTCAATCGGTCTTAAACCAGAATGAAGAAAGTAAATCAGAATAACATTTTTTCCCGATTAGTTCTGATCGGTTTGTGCTGTTGTTAGTCTATTCAAAGCACCAGGCGATCAAACCTCTACTGCGCTCTATAGTTGTACCATTCTTGAAATCAAGACTATCAGCAAAAATAATCTATAAAGGCTGTTATCGTCCTGTGTTCTCTTCCGGTTTGGCAAACCATTGCCATTATTCATTTTCCTGTGCATATTTCACATCACGGAGCATTGCCTGTGCCTGCTTCCAGGTAAGTGCACTTGTGGGGCATTATGGTTTGACTATGCTAACTGACATTGTGTTGGCGCTGTGAATGACTGTTTCAAGTCCGGGGTCATTTTGAATGGCTTCAACAAAATCTGCCATAGACCAGTCCCTGCCCGTTACATTATGTGCAGTTATTGCCCCACCGGTTTTCATTCTGTCCCTTATCAGGTCATAATATTTTTTGTAATCGGGTTTATGAGCATCGATGAAAACGAAGTCGAATGTACCCTCAACCCGGGGAATACCTTCAAGAGCATCGGCAGTTACAACTTCTATCAATTCCTCAAGGCCTGCCTTCCTGAAGTTTTCCCTGGCTTCATTTGCGGCTCTCGGATCAATTTCGAGGGTAGTAAGTCTTCCGCTATTTTGTTTTAAGGCCAGACCTATCCACAAACCTGAATAACCATTAGAGGTACCTATTTCGAGTCCCCTTGTATATCCTTTTTCAATTATCAGGTCATAAAGCAATCTGCCATCTTCGGCAGGAACATTTGGTCCGCCATATTGTCGTGTCAGGTTCCTGAGCAATGGAAGCACTGTATCATCATGAATTCCTTCGAAAACTGTTTCATCTGCCGTACGGGAGAATCCTCTTCCACTTCTCTGAGCATCAGTTTCTACTGCAACAGCCAGGAAAAGAACCATTGTGAATACAAAAAAATAAATATATCCGGTTGACTTAATTTGTGAGTTCATAGCATATTTTTTAAGGTTCAGTGGCATAATCTGGTTCTATGACTTGTAATATCTTTAAAGGTTTAACCGTACAATTTTAAAATGTACACATATGTATTATCGTGATTTCTGTATGGCGCTTGGTTCTTAATCAGCCGTAATGCTGTACTGTTTATAATTAAAACCTCCATTTAATAAAAAATCTTAATATATGAACATATTCAGATAGTTTTATGTTTAATATCCGATAAATTTAATTTAACAATAAAACTTTTATATATGAAAATCTCTGTTTTATTTATATTTCTGGCAGCAGCATTCTGGTCTTGCCAGGGTCCTTCAGGTGAAAGGGCAGTAACCGGTGAAGCAGCAACTTCTGCACTGGTTGCCGAAGAGTACGAAACACTTGCAGTAAATACAGAAAGCAGCTCCATTGAATGGATAGGTGCAAGGCCAGCCTCGCAGCATAATGGTACAGTTGCTTTAAAAGATGGTCATATAAAAGTAAGTAATGGCGCTATAGTAGGTGGAGAATTCGTTATTGACCTTGAGCAGATTGTAGTTACAGACATTACTGATCCGGGAAGAAACGCCAGGCTAAAAGGCCATCTTGAATCTGATGATTTTTTTGACGTCCCAAATCATCCTGAAGCAATATTTGAGATCACTGATGTACAGAGTGTTGATAACAATGAAAATGGATTTACACACCATATAACCGGAAATCTGCTTATGCGTGGAGTAACCAGGTCAATTGGATTTAATGCAAATGTCGACCTTTCAGGGGACCAGGTAACCGCACAATCAGAGCAGTTTCTTATTGACAGGACCGAATGGGGTGTAAATTATGAATCACCAACTGTATATGCCAATCTTGTTGACAGATTCATACTCGATGATATTGCACTTGTAGTTAACTTAAATGCCTCAAAGTAACCGGTTGAATATTATTATACCGGTATTTAACTTGTCACCCGCAATATATCCCGGCCTCTATTGATTCTTTAGGAAAAAAACAAAGAGCTCCATGTCATTTTGAATTGACATGAAGCTCTCAGATGAAAGGGATGTAAAAAATTAATGCATAATCCTAATAGGCATTAGTCCTTTTACGGCCACGCGGACCTTTATAGCGATCGCGGAAATCGTTACCTGTAAATTCATAATTTTCTTCAGCTTCAATGCGAACACCCTTGTAAATTGTACGGTTCAGTTCACCAATAATTACTTTAGCCATCTTGCTTTCAACTTCTACAGAGGAGGCTCTGGCATATATTTCAATCTGACCGATCTCAACGTTGTCGGCTCCTGGTGCACTGACAAGCATGTCAATAATCTCTCTTTTGGTTATGCTTTTGCCTTTTCCTACATTAAACAGCACCCTGGACATTGAACGGCTTTTACGTGATTTCCGTCCGAGGTCGGTTTTCTCGCTTTTACGTTCAGATTTTTTGTCAATATTCAGATCAGGTGCATTCTTATAGTAATCAAGGAACCTGTTAAATTCCAGAGAAACAAAGTTTTTGATAATTTCCTCCTTTGGGAGATCAATCAGCATCTCATAAACTTTGTCCATATATGGATCAATTTGCTTGTGATTAACTTCAGAATTTTGCATCCTCTCTACCATATTAAATAGCTGACGCTCACAGATATCAGTTCCTGCGGGAATTGGTTTCTGCTCTATCTTTTTCCTGATCACGTTTTCAATCTGGAAGATACGCCCCCTCTCCTTCATGTTTATTATGGAAACCGTAAGACCTTCCTTCCCTGCCCTTCCGGTCCGGCCGGAACGGTGTGTATAAACTTCATTATCATCAGGAAGGTTATAGTTTATTATATGAGTCAGGTTTGTAACATCGAGTCCGCGTGCAGCAACATCAGTAGCCACGAGAACCGTGAGATTCTTTTCCCTGAACTTCTGCATTACATAATCACGCTGAGCCTGTGTAAGGTCACCGTGAAGGGCTTCGGCATTATAGCCGTCCCTCATGAGCCAGCTGGCAACATCTTTGGTTTCCTGCCGGGTACGGCAAAATACTATACCATATATGTCAGGATGAAAATCTACCACTCTTTTTAATGCATTGTACCGGTCCCTTGCCTGCACCATATGAAAAATATGTGATACATTTTCAGCACCGGCGTTTTTTGTGCCCATAGTGATCTCGAGCGGATCGCGCATGTATTTTCTTGCAATGGCGACTATTCCGGAAGCCATTGTTGCCGAAAACAAGAGTGTATTTTTCCCTTTTGGGGTCTGGGCGAGTATAGCATCAAGATCATCCCGGAATCCCATCTTAAGCATTTCATCAGCCTCATCAAGCACAAGCGTGGAAACCTTTGAAAGATCAATCCTGTTGCGGCGAATAAGGTCATGAATACGTCCGGGTGTTGCAACAACTACATGCACTCCGCGATTAAGTGATCTTATCTGCTGGTCCATAGGAGCACCACCATATACAGCTACAATTTTAAACCCTTTCATAAATTTGCTGAAACTCTCTATGTCGCGTGTAATTTGCATGCAGAGTTCTCGTGTAGGACTTAATACCAGCAGTTGAGGGTGAGCGGCATTCAGGTCAATACTCTCAAGAGCCGGCAGGCCAAATGCAGCTGTTTTACCTGTTCCGGTCTGAGCCAGACCAATAACATCACGTTTTTTAGCTAATAATTCAGGAATTACTTTTTCCTGGATCGGGGTAGCAGTTTCAAACCCCAATGCATCTATCCCCATAAGAATTTCCGGAGACAGCCCCATTTCTTTAAATAACATAATAATGTTTTTTTGAGGCCTTCCCGAATCTTCCTTCACCGATGATGGCAGGTTGACCTGTTAATAATAATTTCAACAGAACGTAAATCCGAACACCGCCCCGTAAAATCCTGTTCCGGACCCAGAGTTACTCTGTAACGACAATAAAATAGTGTGAAATATTCTAAAACCGGGAAGATTGTTCAATTATATCATTTCTTAATTGCGGTGCAAAAGTAGTTATAATTTATTTAAAACCAGCATAATTAGATTAATTATGATAAAGGGATTATATAACAATGCTTTACGCTCATGAATATTATCCGGTTTCCGGGTTAACAGATTATTTGTCTATTGGGATGTTCCTCCTTAGAAAACTCTGATGATACAAAGGAATTTTGAATAACTAAATGCAAAAGTCGCATGATCATACTTAAGATTTTTATTTAAAAAAGTGATTTTACCATTTAAATAATCCAAATAACAAATGGAGTTTCCTTTAAGGTAAATTGCCCCTATTTACTATTTTTGCAACCCAAAGCAAGACTTCAACAAGAATATGGTTATAAAAGCGATTATTGGCAGATCTATTTTAATTTCTCTGTTGTTGACAACAATCTGGGCCAATACACTGGCCGTTGCCCCTGCAACCAGGCCTTTTATAAATGATGAAAGAAAATCCGTAAGTGCGCTCAGGATAACTACACCCCCTGTGATTGACGGAATACTTGACGAAAGTGTCTGGGAGAAGGCTGTGCCAGTATCGGGTTTTATCCAGTATGAACCCCACAATGACCGTCTGGCATCACATGAAACTTTTGTAAGGGTCCTCTATGACAACCGTTCAATTTACATTTCAGCTGTGATGAATGATCCGCAGCCGGAAAATATACTTACAGAACTCGGACTTCGTAATTCAGGCAGAAACCTTAATGCGGACAGGTTCTGGATTGACATAAATCCATTTGATGACGGGATAAACGGATTTACCTTCGAGATTTCTGCTTCCGGTGTGCAGACTGATATAAATCTTTCAGGGTCAGGAGGTGGCAGGGGAGATTCCGGATGGGATGCAGTATGGAAAAGTGCAGTAAAAATAACCGACAAAGGTTGGACCGCTGAAATTGAGATCCCTTATTCCGCTTTAAGATTCCCTAAAAGCAGTATTCAGCAATGGGGAATTAATTTCTGGCGTGAAACAAGAAGAACCAGGGAGACCTCAAGCTGGAATTTTGTCGATCGCAGAATAGGTGATCCATTGAGATTCATGGGAAAACTCACAGAAATTGATGAAATAACTCCTCCCCTGCGGCTTGGTTTATACCCATACATGACGGGCTACCTTGAAAGAAACAGCATAATAAATGAATGGGGGAATACCTCGAGTATCGGAATGGATATCAAATATGGTCTAAGCCAGAATTTTACACTGGATATGACTTTGATACCCGATTTTACCCAGGTGCAATCGGACGCTAAGATTCTTAGCCTTAGTCCCCATGAGGTAAAGTACGATGAACAAAGACAGTTCTTCAAAGAGGGAATTGAGCTTTTTGAAAGAGCAGACCTCTTCTACTCAAGACGGATTGGTTCAATGCCTTCCGGTTATCATGGTCTTTCAGCCAGGATAGAGAATGATGAGATTGTAATGGAAAACCCTATGGAAACCAGGCTGATAAATGCATCGAAGGTGTCCGGACGTACCAGTTCAGGATTCGGACTGGGACTGTTCAATGCAATGACATCAGCAAGCATGGCGCGGGTAATGAATATAAACAGTGAAGATTCAAGGTATATTGCCACGCAGCCATTCACAAATTATAACCTTCTGGTAGCTGACCAGACTCTGAAAAACAATTCATTTATAAGCCTTATAAATTCGAATGTAGCCGGATCGAAAGATGGATACACAGCCAATGTTACAGGCACGGAATTCAGGTTTTTCAACAGGTCAAACATATTCAGCCTTAGAGGATCCGGGGCTGTAAGCCAGCAATATTATTCCGGCAGGCAAAATAATTTCGGATACAAATACATGATCAGTGCCGGAAAATTTGGTGGCACATGGCAGTACAATTATACCAGAACTGCAATAACCGACTCATATGAGCAAAATGATATGGGTTATCTAAGGCATAATAATCTCAGTGAAAATGGAATAACTGCCTCACACAACCTGTTTGATCCTTTCTGGCGGGTACTGACTCTTACCAACGGACTGAATATTAAGTATTCAGAACTCTTTGAGCCGTCTGAGTTTACCGGCCTTACATTAGGCTACAATCTGAGGGTACTTTTTGATACCAGGTTCTTTACTATTATCAGGGCAAACTATCATCCTCTCGGGAAAAGAGACTTCTTTGAGCCCCGTGTACCGGGGCGGTTTTATGAGACCGGAAGAGAATATGATCTGTTCATGATGTATTCATCAGACTACAGAAAGAATATCTATGTTGACGGGAACTTCAGCTATGCAAAAGTTACTGAAGGAAACATTCAGGAAGAATACGGCTTTGAAGTTATGCCCACTTTCCGCGCCAGTGATCAGGTTAGAATATCCTATGGCATTAATTACCAGGAAAAAAATAATGATGCCGGATATGTTTTCCATACCAGCCCTGATTCGGTCTATTTCGGGAAAAGACCATCCAGCACTCTCACCAATAGTCTAAGATCAACATGTATTTTCAACAGCGACATTTCTTTAAGTTTTGACCTTCGTCATTACTGGTCCAGGGTTAATTATACGGGGGACTATTATTTGCTTAACGCTAAGGGGAAGCTGGACCCTGCCAGTCCCGGCCGTGCTGTTCCGGATATAAATTACAATGCCTTTACCATCGACATGATGTTTGCCTGGCATTTTGCTCCCGGCAGTAAGCTAACCCTCGTATGGAAGAATATGATCGATAACAGAAAGGGAGAACTGAGCCATAACTACTTTAATAACCTGAAAGATGTCCTCGGGCATCCCCAGATAAACAGCCTGTCGCTAAGAGTCCTATACTACATTGACTACCAGTCATTACGTCCCGGGATAACTGGCCGGAGCTGAATGGATAAATCATTAGGCCATTATTTCACAATGCAATAATGAAACTATGCTGCTGTAAAAGTAAGTGAAATCATTTCAGGAGTAATGAGCAAAGCGCCGCTGGGACTGCTCAGAAACTATTTACTGGAGCAAGTTACTTAATCAGTATTTCTATCTTCTTGCCTAATCCCGTTTCTATTATCTTACTTAGCGTACCTAATTCAATATCTGATCTTTCATTTTCAATCCGGGAAATATATGTCCTGGAGGTACCACTTTTTAATGCCAATTCCTGTTGTGTCATTCCTGATTTCAATCGGTTTTCCTTAATCATCCGGCCAATTTTAATCAGGAATTCGGATTTCTCTGGTTTGCTGTACCGAAACAATACATCAGCTCCTATCTCAAATGGAACTTTCCTCTTATCCCCTCCCTGCAAAGTGATATATTGCTCAACATTAGCCCATGATAAGGTATTATCAACTAATTCAACTTTCGACAATTCACTTGTTTCCAATAAAATCCTTGCAGGTGAGTTGATTAAATCCAGTTTCTTTAATAGCCCATAAATATCAATAATTCTTGATTCCCCATTATTGAATACTACCGAAACAGACATGTCCCTTATCCAATTAATCTTCAGTATCCGTGGTATCTTTAGAATCTTTCTCATTGTAATTCAGGATTTAGTTCATAAAATAAATCTGTCAGCCAATCTGAATTTCCAGATGTCCAATCTAAAATTTGCTTCAATTGTTTTATTGGTAATTCTCCAGCATAAATTTTTCCAGTTTCAATTACCACCAAAACCTCGTGTTCCCCATAGGATGCATGGATATGTGGTGGCCGATGATCCCCATTATACATATGAATCTTAATCCCACTGAAACTTTCAATTCTTGGCATCTCACAAATGTATCTAATTAGGTACGTGTTTCCAAATTAAATCATTTAAATTTTTGCTCAATGTCTGGCATAACCTGCCCCAACTCATGTACACTCTCCATAATATATAATCTACTTAAAGGTGATTGGGATTGTATACTGGCGTAAAATGCATACCTGCGCAAGTATACATTACCCCAAGTGAAAAATATTAAATGTTCATTAGCAGAGGCAAACTAACTATTCATATCTCAGGATATCTGCCGGATTCCTGTTTGCTGCCCTCCATGTCTGCCAGCTTACAGTAATAACTACAAGTATTAATGCTATGCTGCCACCGGAGAGGAAAAACCATATTCCCGGTTCAATCCGGTAGTGGAACACTGAAAGGAATCCCTGGGTGAATACCATTGCTATTGGTGTTGCAATAAGAATGGCTATAACCACCTGAATAACCAGTCCCCGTGAAATCTTCATCATAACAGATCTTACCGAAGCACCAAAAACCTTTCTTACACCAACCTCCTTCCGGTACTTCTGGGCTATGAACATTGACAATCCGAACAGGCCGATCAGTGATGCAATTATTGTTAACAGGAAGAACAGTTGCATCAACTGCATGGCAGATACAAACGATTGAGCCTCTTCTGTTTCATACAATACATCATCATGATACTTCAACTCGACAGGATAATCAGGATTGAAGCTGCTGAGAACTTCTGTAATATATTCATGAGCTGATTGCCGGCTTGCTGGGTTAATCCTTATCATCAGAAATTCATCATTATCGCCACTAGGTCTGTACAATGATGGTGTATTGCCGAAAATAGGTGGCAATGCCATATAATTGTCCATGACACCAATTATATTGTAGTGATTTCCATAGAGCATTAATGTATGACCTACCGGATCAGACAATTCAATAAACTCTGCCGTCTCCTTGTTTATTACAATTGAATTCTCATGGTCACCGGCAAAATTTTCGGAAAAAAATCTTCCTTCGGCCACCCCAATATTATAAACGACCGGGAAATCCTGCTCAAATCTGTATATTGCAGCCAGGGAACGGTTATCTTCATCTTTCCAGTTGGTTGTTTGATTTACTCCATATGAAGGTATAGTAGAGCCCCATGATACAGCCTCGATATCAGGATTAGCCAGAAGTTCGGCTTTAACAGTTTTCAGGTCCCCCCAGGGCCGGCCTGTAAGGCATATCACATTTTCAGAAACATATCCCATGATATCTTCATTATCCATATGTTTTGCCTGTTCCTGAATGACCATGATCATCTGTATGAAAATAACGGCGAAAATAAACTGAACTGTGGTGAGGATATATTTAGAATAGCTCTTTCCTAAGATTTTAGCATTCAAGTCCTTCAGCAGATTGGAAGTCTGTATGCCTGAATACCGGATAGCAGGGTAAAATCCTGAGAACAATACTGTAACCAGAATAAGCAGTATCCCGTAAATAATGAATCGCATGTCGGCAGCCAGGTGTATGTTCGTATCCATTAATGAATTGAACCATGGCAGAATGCTTTTAAGCAGAATAAGTGCCAGGTTAAAACCTATCAGTGTTGAAAGCATGGTGTCAATAAAGAATTGTTTAACCACATCAGACCTGGTAGCCCCGTTGACTTTCCTTATCCCAACCTCTTTTTTCCTGGTAGAGAAAAGAATATTTGTAAGGTTTATATAATTAAATATTGAGGTAACAAGTACAAAAAATCCTCCAATCAGCAATGCCATAAATTTACCCCGGTTGTTGCTGAAAGTGCCTTTGAAGTGAATATCCTTCACCGGCATCAGAAAGGCATGAACATCTTCTATAGGCACTGGTATCTCGTACGATTCATAAATACTCCTGTTTAAACTACTTATATCAGTTCCTTCTTCAACCAGCAAATAGTTATTATAGATGCCGCTTTGATATTCATTGTAGTTCCATCCAAACCTGTTTGCAATGGTAAACGGGATGATAATATCGGCATCTAAATGTGTGTTTGATGGGAAATCATTATAAATACCCGTAATAAGGAAATCAATTTTCTCACCATATAAATCAAAAGTTATAGTATTGCCAACCCCGTTCTCATCGCCGAAATACTTTAATGATGTACTTCTGGAAAGAACAAGAGTCGTTGGATCGGTTGTTGGATTCCCTGAAAGAAAAGGAATTGTAAAGAGTGCAAAGACACCTGAATCGGCAACCATAATTTTTTCTTCCCGAAAAAGGGCATCTCCAACCCTGGCAATTCCTGTTGCAGGCCTGGAAATAGAGTAATCAACTACTTCAGGAAACATTTCCTTTATTGCGGCACCTTCAGGTCCAAAGGACTGGGGTGCCCATTCTATTACTCCAAAGGCTCCTCCAAGATATATTTTAGAAATGTTATCGGCATTCTTATGAACACTTTCATAATTCAGTTCATGTTTGGCAAAAAGAATTGCAAGTATCGCAGAGGCAAGTCCGAGGGTTAATCCAAAAATATTGATAAATGAAACTGCGCGGTTTTTCAGGAGGTTTCTCCAGGCTATTGTAATATAATTAAAGAGCATAGGGCTGATCTTTTAAGTTTTATTCCGGACAATTTATCTTGCAGCAGATAGTCCGGGAATTTATGATAATTTTCAGTTTATGGCAACGTGCATAAAAGCATTTTGCCGTCCGGTCTGATTTGACATTATCTGTGCCATAGTGATTAATTACTGATTTACAGAATCATACATTAAAACAAATTTGTCTGATTGTCACAAAACAGTACAACCATTGTACGATTATGTAACGTTTAAATATATTTGATTACATCACTTAGTAATCTTGCACTCCACTTAACCACAACCATTATCGGGAACTGAAATCAGTGACTTGAGGTGGGTAGAAGGAAATAACCAAAGTCGTAAAATCCGAATAATTTGCATAAATAAATTATTCACTGATCATTTTGTTAACTTTGTGTTTATAATTTAACAAACAAGATTCCCCATGAGCATTGCACAGGCCGTTGACAAGCTGATTGCACAGTCCCCTTTTATGGAAGAGGCTCTCACTGACAACCTTATCAATGTATCTTCTCTTGCCCGGAAACTTCGTCCGGAAATTGAGAAAATTCTTAAGAAACCGGTTCAGGAAGGTGCAATAGTCATGGCGATAAACCGAAGAGCACCAGGATATTATTATAAGATAAGCAAGGGCATAAAAACTTTCATGAATAAGCTTGGAGATATTATTGTCCGCTCAGACCTCAGTGATCATAGTTTTGAAAATTCTCCAACGCTTATAACATGCCAGCGAAATCTGATGGACGAGATTGGTTCGGAAAAAAATGTATTCTGCACCTTTTCCCAGGGGGTATATGAAACAACAATAGTGGTTAGCAATGCTCTTGACCCGGTCATAGACAGAGTATTCAACAATGAAAAAAGGCTTTCACAAAAAAACGGGCTCAGTTCAGTAACCATTCGTCTACCTGAGGATAATACAGAAATATCTGGTATTTACTATTACATATTAAAAAGCCTTGCCTGGGGAGGTATAAATATTTATGAAATTATTTCTACAACAAACGAAGTCAGCATAATAGTTGAGGAGAAGGATGTACATAAAGCATTCCCTATTCTGCTAAACCTGAAAAAGCCAAATGTCTGAAAGGTAGTCCACAAGAGGTTTTTTATCTGGGTTTTACCAGTTACATTGTAATGTTCCGTAAAAAAAAGATAAAAAAATGAAAGATCTGCATCCAATACAAAAAATACTTCAAACCAGAATACTGGTTCTTGATGGTGCCATGGGTACTATGATCCAGCAATACAAATTAGATGAAGAGGGCTACAGGTCAGATATTTTTGCTTCACATCCCTCTTCCCTGAAAGGTAATAATGATCTGCTGAATATCAGCAGACCTGAAATAATAAGTGAGATACATCAAAAATTCCTGGAAGCGGGAGCAGACATAATTGAGACCAACACCTTTAATGCCAATTCAATATCGATGGCGGACTATAATCTGTCCCATCTTGTAAAGGAAATTAACCACGAGGCAGTTAAAATTGCAAGGAAGTGTACTGAAAAATATACCCGGGCAAACCCTGACAAACCCAGATTTGTGGCCGGGTCAATAGGTCCGACCAATAAAACTGCAAGCATGTCTCCCGATGTCAATGATCCGGGCTTCAGGGCAGTAAGTTTTGATGATCTTAAAGATGTCTATTACGAGCAGGCTGAAGCTCTTTTTGATGCGGGAGTCGATGTATTCCTTCTTGAAACAGTTTTTGATACCTTGAATGCCAAGGCAGCATTAAGTGCGGTTAACTTACTTTTTGACAACAGGAAGAAATCGATCCCTGTTATGCTTTCATTTACAATTACTGATGCAAGCGGAAGAACTCTTTCAGGACAAACACTGGAAGCCTTTCTATATTCAGTATCACATTTCCCTTTGCTGAGTCTGGGGTTGAATTGTGCCATGGGAGCCAAAGAACTGGGTTCACATATTGAGGAATTAAGCAGCCGTACTCACTTCCTGACAAGTATTTATCCCAATGCGGGACTTCCAAACCAGCTCGGCGAGTATGATGAGAGTCCCCGGGAAATGGCAGTCTATATCGAAAACTTCCTTAAGAAACGCCTGGTAAATATCATAGGTGGATGTTGCGGTACCACTCCCGAGCATATTGCAATTTTTTCCCGTCTTGCAGAAAAGGCAGAGGTGAGGGTCCCGTCTGAGTCAGAACCTGCCTTGAGATTAAGCGGACTGGAGGCTTTGCCTGTATTTGAAGGAAGTAACTTTATAAATATAGGTGAAAGAACCAATGTTTCAGGTTCAATCAGGTTTGCCAGGCTGATAAGGGAGGAAAAATATGATGAAGCACTCGATGTTGCCCGTCAGCAGGTAGACAACGGGGCACAGGTAATAGATGTAAATATGGATGATGCCATGCTTGATTCAGAAAAGGCAATGGTAAGATTTCTAAACCTGATGGCAGCTGAGCCCGATATAGCAAGAGTTCCGCTTATGATCGACTCGTCAAAATGGACAGTTCTTGAAAGCGGATTAAAATGTTTGCAGGGGAAGGGGATAGTAAACTCCATAAGCCTTAAGGAGGGTGAGGAGGTATTCCTGAAACATGCAAAATTCATCAAAGATATGGGTGCTGCAGTTGTGGTAATGGCATTTGACGAGGAAGGGCAAGCGGCTGATTTTAAACGTAAAACAGAAATATGCAAAAGGGCTTATGATCTCCTTACCAAAGAAGCTAAATTCCCTCCGCAGGATATTATCTTCGATCCGAACATTCTCACAATATGTACCGGCATGGAGGAGCATGACAACTATGCCGTTGATTTTCTGGAGAGTATCAAATGGATAAGATCAAACCTCCCCTACGCCAATATAAGCGGAGGTATCTCAAACCTTTCATTTTCCTTCAGGGGAAACAACACGGTCAGGGAAGCAATGCATGCGGCTTTCCTCTATCATGCCATTAAAGCCGGCCTGACAATGGGAATTGTTAATGCCGGTGCACTTATGGTCTATAATGAAATTCCCGGTGATCTGCTGAAACTGGTTGAAGATGCTATTTTCAACAGAAGAAAAGATGCTACCTCCAGGCTCCTGATATTTACCGAACAAATGGGCAAGCAGGAAGGAAAAACTGCAGAAAAGGTTAGCGAATGGCGCAACAAGCCTGTAAAAGAAAGAATAATTCATGCGCTGGTAAACGGACTTGATCAGTTTGTCGAAACTGACGCTGAAGAAGCCCGGCAAAGTTTCGACCGCTCAATAGACCTGATTGAAGGTCCGCTGATGGAAGGAATGAATGTAGTAGGCGATCTGTTTGGTGAAGGTAAAATGTTTCTGCCCCAGGTAGTTAAAAGCGCCAGGGTAATGAAAAAAGCGGTTGCCTACCTCCAGCCATATATAGAACAGGAAAAACTCGAAGGAGATACCCGAAAAAATGCCGGAAAAGTAGTTCTGGCTACCGTCAAGGGAGATGTTCATGATATAGGCAAAAACATAGTAGGTGTTGTTCTGGGTTGCAATAACTATGAAGTTATTGACCTTGGGGTGATGGTACCGTCAGATACAATCCTGAAAACCGCTGTTAAGGAAAAAGCAGATGCAATTGGACTGAGTGGATTAATAACTCCGTCGCTTGAAGAGATGGTCAGTGTGGCGCAGCAGATGCAGGAAATGAACCTGGAAATACCACTGCTTATCGGTGGAGCTACAACCAGTGAGATGCACACAGCCGTAAAAATAAATCCAGCTTATAACCAGCCGGTAATACATGTGCGTGATGCATCCAAATGTACCGGAGTACTCTCCTCATTGCTTTCTCCCACGCAAAAACCCGGGTACGTTCAGGGTATAAAGGAAAGGTATGATCAATTAAAGGTAAAACAGGGCATGACAAGGAGAGGAAAGCAGTTTATTAGTCTTGATCAGGCAAGGGAAAATAAATTCAGGCTCACAATTGAACAGCATGAGATAAAATTTCCGGAAACCGGCGAGGTATGGCTAAAAGATCTTTCACCGGAGACTCTTATACCTTATATAGACTGGACATTCCTTTTCCATGCATGGAAGGTAACAGGTAAGTATCCTGAAATATTCGACGATCCGGTTAAGGGTGTGGAAGCCGTTAAACTATTTGATGATGCACAGGCAATGCTCAACAAAATTATAAATGAGGATATACTCGGCCTAAGTGGTGTAGCCAGCTTTTATCCTGCCAACTCCGTTGGTGATGATATTATCATATACAATAATTATGATAAGGAAAAAGAGATAACACGATTCAATTTTCTCCGTAACCAGGAACAAAAAGAAGAAGGGGTACCGAACCTTTGCCTTGCTGATTTTATTGCCCCCGTCGAAAGTGGTATAACCGATGTAATAGGTTTGTTCGCTGTTACTGCCGGAAAAGGTATCGAACCCTGGGTGAAAAAGTTTGAGAAAGATAATGATGATTACAGCAGCATAATGCTTAAAGTGCTTGCCGACAGGCTGGCCGAAGCCTTCGCTGAATATCTTCATAAGCAGGTCAGAATGGAATACTGGGGATATGTTAAGGATGAAGACCTTGAACCAGGGGACCTTCTGAAAGAAATGTACCAGGGAATAAGGCCTGCTCCCGGTTACCCGGCCTGTCCCGAGCATTCAGAAAAGGAGAAACTTTTTAACCTGTTGAAGGTAAATGAGAAAACCGGTATCAGCCTCACAGAAAATTTTGCCATGTATCCAGCCGCAGCTGTAAGCGGCTTCTATTTTGCGCATCCTGAAAGCAGATACTTCAACATCGGCAGGATACTTGAAGATCAGGTAATTGATTATGCATTAAGAAAGAATATCTCAATGGTAAAAGCCAAAAGGCTACTTGCAAGCCTTATTGATTGATTATAAGGCACGAATCAGTGAAATGCCAATAATTATCTGTTTAATGCACTTAATAATTCTGTGATACAGCACCTCATGTGTTTCATCCGAATAATTTAAAATTATTAATCTATTTATAAGTAAGTTACAATTGCTAATCACGTGGTCGCCACGGATGGATCACCCATGGATTATTCGTTTCTTTTTTGTGTGCCTTGGCTCATGGGAGATTCATTTAAAGATATCCAGATATATCTCAGAGTGTAAGCCAAATAAGGCTGAACGTCCTATTATGGACTTCCAGAATATACCGCCAACTGAGATATGCGATAACAATGCTGCTGTTGTCGCATTTCTGCTTGAGCCCCAGCTCTTAATTACCTGGCAAGTAGTTCTGCAATATATTTTAATTCGATGTTAATTTCATTGTGGTGCTTGATCGATTTACTGAACGGGGTGAATACAATCTTCCGGTTAACCGATCCGACCATAACACCGCGCCGGCCTTCGACAAGCCCTTTAACACCCTGGTAACCCAGTCCGCTGCCGAGAATCCTGTCAAAAGCAGTCGGTCTGCCTCCGCGCTGGATATGCCCGAGTATTGTAACACGTGTACTGTAGTCAGGGAAACGCTCTTTAACTATTTTTTGTACCTCCATTGCTCCACCAAAGTCATCTCCTTCCGATACAATTACAATTGCCGATCCCTCGTCTTTTGTTAATCTTTTTCTAAGCATTTCTAAAAGTTCCTCAATATGGGTCTGCGATTCAGGAATCAGTATCTTTCCTGCACCACTGGCAATCCCACTGCGCAGGGCAATAAAACCGGCATCCCGTCCCATCACCTCAACAATGAACAGCCTGTCGTGGGAATGTGCGGTATCCCTCAGTTTATCAACAGCCTCGACTACTGTATTTACTGCAGTGTCGTACCCTATTGTATAATCGGTACCGAACAGGTCATTATCAATTGTGCCGGGAAGGCCAATCACAGGGAAGTCAAATTCTTTCATGAATATACCGGCACCTGTAAATGTTCCGTCACCTCCGATGACTACCAGGGCATCAATCTGGTTTTTCTTTAAATTTTCCCAGGCTTTTTTCCTGCCTTCAGTTGTCCTGAACTCTTCACACCTTGAACTCTTTAAAATTGTTCCGCCCCTTTGGATAATATTATGGACATCCTTACTGGTAATTGTCTTGATATCGTCAAATACCATTCCCCAGAATCCTTTATAAATACCTGCTACTTCAATATCATAATGGAGGGCAGTCTTTACCACTGCCCTGACTGCGGCATTCATCCCGGGGGAATCGCCTCCCGAAGTCAAAACACCAATCTTTCTGAATTTTTCCATTGAACTGTCCTTTTATTAAAATTTCATTAACCTCTAATTTACAAAAAGTAAATTGCAGGGCAAATGCGAAAAGTGAAAAATCTGTTTTTACCGTGTCTTTAAACAACCGCACTTTCGGAAATGTTTATTTCTCTTTTATATTTAAGAAGCAAAAATATTTTTAAGAAAATATAAAGTTTCGACTTACAGGAGTGACCGCTTCGATTTAACTTAAAATATTATTTAAGCCCAACCTATACATGTCTTAATTATCAAACCATCACTCTGGAACTCTGTGTTTCAAATAATTGAATCCTCAAGCCATGTTCCTTGATCTGTATTCGATGTAAGAGGATTTCCCATGATTTATTTTTCCTCGTTTGTATAATTTCGGATAAAAAATTCTCATGCCCATTTGACTGTCAATTATTACTGAACTGAGTGCCATCTTTTCAAGGATTATGCAACTCCCTGAACAGACTCCTGCAGCATCACCTGGGTTCTGTAAATCAGGTGATACAAGATCGGAACTACAAGAAGCGTCAGGGCGGTGGATGTAATTAGTCCACCGATAATTCCCCATCCCATTGGTGCCCAAAGGGTGCCTCCACCAAGTGTCAGTGGAAGCAATCCGCCAATAGTGGTAAGTGTAGTAAGGATTATCGGGGTGAACCTGGTTTTGCAGGCAATAAGAATTGCATCATCGAGCGATTTGCCTTCGGCGATAAGCTTGTTGGTATAATCTACCAGTATTATGGCATTATTAATGACTATCCCAACCAGGCTTATAAGTCCGATAAAAGCAGTAAATGAAAATGTATTTCCCGTTATAAACAGGGCCCATATTGATCCGATAAATGCAAGAGGTATCGATACAAACATAATCAAAGGCTGCAGGAATGACCGGAATTGCAATACCAGTACAGCAAAAATTGCTATAAGGGCTATTATTACAGCCTTGAACATACCCCCGAATGATTCCTCGCGGTTCTCCAGTTCTCCGCCAACAGTATACCAGTAACCCGGGGGCAGCTCATATGATTCAAGCTTTTCAGTTATCGGCGACAATACCTGGTCGAGGGTATAACCATGATCAATATCGGCCAGTACTGTGGCTGTTCTCATAAAATCCTTCCGTATAATTATGCTGGGTGCTTCCCTGAATTCCACTGACGTTAATTGTCCGAGTGGAATAAAGTTCCCCGAAAGGGAATTAACATAAATCTGGTCGAAACGCTCCAGACCTGTTTCACTGTTGCCGGTAAGCCTCATGACGATGCCATATTCCTTTCCCCGACTGTCGCGGTAACGCGATACTTCTGTACCATTGACACAAGTCCTGATGGTTCGGTCGATGTCCGACAGGGGAACTCCAAAATACGCGGCCTTATCCCTGTTTATATTTACGTGTAAATCGGTCTTTCTTTTATTCGCCAGGTTTTCAATGTTTATCAGTCCGGGTAACTGATGCATTACATTCTCAATATCTGATGCATAGTGCAGGAGGACTTCTGCTTCATCGCCCTTGATGTCAATTACAACCGGAGCCTGTACAGGTGTGCCCTGTTCAAACTCCCTTATAATTACTGTACCTCCGGGAAAAGAACTGAAAATTTGACGTAACTCCCTGATAAAATTGATGAACTGATCTGTTTCGTAATCCTTTAGCCTTACATAGACCTCACCGAAATTGGTGCTGTAATTACGTGCCATCATATTGTAATAGATCCTTGGATTTCCATGTCCTATATTGCTCGCATAGCTTTGAACAAGCGGCCTTTTATCAAGAACACTCTCTACATATTTCACCGCCTCGTCTGTTTTGTCAATATTTGTTCCCTCAGGCATCTCTACGCGGATCATTAAATGTGGCAGTTCTGCTTTTGGGAAAAAGCTTTCACCAACATAGCGGGTAAACACAAAAACCGATATTCCCAGTGCAGCAATTGCTATAAAAAGGGTGATAAATCTGTTCCTGAGTACCAGAACCAGCAATCGCCGGTATGGGCCTTCAATAATTTTCTCCAGCATATTATTCATGCTGAATGATTTTTTCTCTGGTTTTCGCAGTAAAAAGCTTGCCACCAATGGAGTAATCGTCAAGGCTATAAGCAGCGACATGGTGAGGGTGGCAATAAGGGTAACCGGCAGGCTTTTTATAAACTCACCGGCATCATTGTCCATTAATATTAAAGGAATAAATGCCAACAGAGTAGTGACCGTGGCGGCTGTAACAGGCCAGCCAATCTGCCGGGTTCCCAGCCAGGCTGCCTCACGCGGTGAATGTCCGTTTCTCAAAAAGCGGTTTATATTCTCAACAACAACTATGGAGTTATCAACCAGTAAACCCAGTGCGACAACAAGGCCTGCTATTGATACCTGCTCCAGGCCAAATCCGGACATATCAACAAACCCCAACCCGGTCAGGAATGCTAGAGGTATTGCCATTATTACTATTAAAGCCGGCTTGAAACCCAGGGCCAGCAGAATGAGCAGGCCTACCAGGATAATTCCCTGGATAAGATTACTTAAAAATACATTCACCCTGTCACCCACAAATATTGATTGATCCAGCACCATGTGAAGCTCTATATTGCCCTTAAGCTCTTTCCTGTTCTTTTCGATAAGTGGATATACCTGATCCATAATATCAAAGATATTCACTTTATCTTTTTGGCCTGCCGCCACAAATACCGCAGGAACCCCGTTGTACCGGGCCATATATTTCGACGATTCATAGTCAAACGCAACATGGGCAATGCTGCTTAAATAAATTAATTGTCCCTGATATGAGTTAATTACAGTATTCCTTATCTGCTCAAGTCCGCTATATGATCCACTGGTATTTACTGCAAATGTGCGGTTGCCAATGTCGATCATACCCCCCGGGATGTTGGCATTGCTGCTTCTAATTGCATTTTCAACCATGTCAATCGATATATTCATCAACGTCATCTTTTCAAGATCAAGAGATATTACTACCTCCCTGGAAGGTGCAGCAAAAACATCAACCCGTAAAATACCATTTACTCTTTCCAGGTCCTTCTTCAGTTTCAGTGCAGCATCTTCAAGTTCATAATACTCTGCGGTGGAAGATGTAACGGCCAGCTGGATAATATTGACATCGGTGGTCGACCAGCGGGTTGTCCGCAGAGCATAGATCTCATCAGGAAGATCTCCCTTTATGTCATCAACCTTCGTAACCAGATCGTTATACTTTTCCTTAGGATCCGTGCCAAAATCAAATTCAGCTGTAATGCTGACAAAACCATCCCTGATAATGGTTTCCACACGTTTTAAATCATCAAGTTCATTGACAGCCTCTTCAATAGGTATGGCTACAAGCTCTTCCAGGTCTCCGGGACTGGCTCCCGGATATATAACCGATATGGTACCCGCAGAAACCACCATGGAAGGATTTTCGGTTCGGGGCATTGTAAAATATGATGATACCCCTGCAACCAGGAGCATAATAAAGATCATAAGTGTAAACTGATGATTGTCTATTGCGTATTTAGGTAACTTCATTCAATTATTATGTTTGTAAATTGCCGGATATGGGACCTTCCATAAGATATTTTATTTACCTGAACACAGATTTAAAAAGGATTTTAATGCTTCTGCATATGGGGATACATATCAGGTAATTCAGTTATTATCATTACCAAATTCAGAATTTTCCTTTATAACGACCCTTGAATCATTGTTAATAAAACTCATCCCCACAATAACTACATTTTCACCTGCCTGAATATTACCTTTAACATATGCGGATGAACCTTCTATACGCTCTATATATATCTCGCGTTTCTCTGCAACGGTATCTCTGATTGTATATATGCTTCCCTTGTTTTCGACTATTCCGAAAATTGCATCTGCCGGCAGCAATATTAACTGCTCTTTTCTTTGCGGGATAATACTGGCACGGGCAATCATACCCGAGGCTAACCTCCTGCCATGATCACCCATAAGTGTAAGTTCCAGCTCATAAGTTCCTGTAAATGGGTCAGCCATGCCAGCAATTTCGGTAACAACTGCAGGAAATTCTATTGCAGGGAATGGATCAAGCGAAATAAAAGCTGAATCACCGTGGTTAATTAAAACCATATCCTTGTCGGAAACATTAATCTTTATAACCCATTGCTGATGTGTTGAGCCAAAGAGAACAACAGGGTGCCCGGGAGCAACAATTTCATTTTCTTCCATCAAAACCATCAGTATCTTTCCATTTTCCGGTGCCTTAATGCCGGAGAATTGCAAATTGAATTGTCCGATTTTCAGGTTGGATCCGGCAACTGCCATGGCAGTTTGGGCATCCTGTAAAGAAGCCAGGGTTGCAACGCTGTCATTATATAAATTTTGTATTCTCGAAAGGTCGCGTTCCGCTTTTATAAATGATTCCCTTGCCATATCAACCTGTGCCTGTATTTCCTGCAAATTAAGTTCAGCAAGAAGCTGGCCCTTCGTAACCTCCTGCCCCCCGCGAACATTAATCCTGCTTATTATACCACCGGTTCGGAACGAGAGCCTCTGTTCCGATTTTGCAGCGAGTCTTCCTGCACTTCTAACTGGAAACTGGACGGTTTGTTCTTCGGCCGTAACCGCTCTGACATAAACAGTGTTGTTCTGGCTGTCATTTTCAACTTTCCCGGCACAGCCGTAAATGAACAGAGAAATGACAAGAGTATAAAAGCCGTTTTTCATCATTTAAGGTATCGTTATTGTATTAATTATAAGCAATTTAAATATATATGTCACGAGGTTGTCCCGAATGGATCACCCATGCTGGGAATTACCGGTCAAAAGAATATAAGCCAGCAGCTAACTCATACTCCGCATGGGAGATCAAATAATCGTATTCTGCAATGATGAGATTTTCTTCTGCATTTGTCATTGCGGTACGTGTATTAATAAACTCGATAAGGCTGGCTTCCCCCTCCTCATACCTGCGGGAGGTTACTTCAAATGCTTTTCGGTTTGCTTTTGCCTGTGCCTCCGCTGCTTCAATGCTATGCTCTGCAGCTTCAAGAGAATACCATGCATTTATAACTTCAAGCCTGATACCCTCTTCAATCTCTCTCTCCTTTTGTTTAAGTTCCTGTAATTCTATTTGAGCCTGCCTTATCCTCGCGTTATTCTGCATCCCTGTGAAAATATCCCAGCGAAGTGCCACGGTGGCAATGGCATAGTCATGACCACGTGAAAAATTATATTTCTCACCCTGAAACCCATAATTAATTATTCCGAGAACTGAAGGCAATTTATTACTCTGACTGGCACGAATCAAATTATTGGCGGCCAAAGAGTAACTATTTATCATAGCGATCTCTTCGCGGGAAGATAGTGCATTTACCGATGCCTCCTGTAAGGTTGGAATATAATCTGGTACATGTTCATCGTCATCAATCTCAATCGGGGTGTCAAGGGGATAATTCACAAGGAAATTCAAGTATGCTGATGTTGATTTTTCCATCCTTTCAGCTTCGCTTTGCTGTTGTTTCATTTTTGCAAGCTCTGCCTGTGACCGGTAGATGTAATCTATGGTTACAAGGTTATTACTGTAAAGTCTCTCATTAACCCTTACATTCTCCTCAAGCAGAATGAGCGTATTTTCAACCAGCCTCCTTACTCCCACTGATTTAAGATGATTATAGTAGGCTGTCTTTATTTCAGCTACCAGGTATCTTTTATAAGCTTCTGCATCGGCATGTTTAGCATCTGCCACATTTTGCCGTGCCTTATGGTTAAAGCTTATCCGTCTGTTGAATATTGGCTGTACCAGCTCCACCCTGGTATCATGCTCACTTGGACGAAGAAACAAGAATTCCTGGTTTTCCACCGATGGAAAGTTTACCGGCAATCCCGTAGCAGGATCAGTCAGATTATGAATAGCCGACAGGGAATTAAGTGTAGAATAGGGCGCATTCAACAGATCACCAAGAGGGAGCTCAATAACCCGCCCTCCGCGGGACACAGAATATCTTGCATTGAAGCTTATCGTCGGGAAAAACATTCCGCGAGCCTCATTGATCTCTTCTATACTATGCCGGTAGTTTGTCAGCTTTTGCTGCAATGCATGGTTGCTTTCCAGACCATGCTCAATATAATGATCAAGGCTTGACTGGGACCTGAGTTCAGGATAACTTAAACCCATTATCATCAGAATTGCTGCTGTAATTTTAAACATCTTTAAGTATTCCATTCAATACTATCTTTAAATGTGCATCAATCAGATCATCTTCGGTATAATCTCTCAGATCAACATGAAAATCCATTGTTTTGGCAAGCCTCAGAATTCCTGTAATCTGGCTCCACAGGCAATGGGCAAGTACGGCGGGTTTAATATCATTGCGGATTGAACCATCATTGATTCCCTGTTCGAGGACTTTAATCAAAAAACAGATCGGATCACCACCCTGGCTGCATAATTCCTCATACAACTCATGATCTAACTTGAATTGAGTGTCATCTTCAAAATAAAGAAGCAATTTGAAGGAGTCCTTATGCTCCCTGGAAAACTGTACATAGGAATTGCCTATTGCAAGGATGTTATCTATTGTAGTTTTTGCCGGATCTGTAACAACCTCAAATTTTTCCTGGAGAATTTTAAGAGATCGCAGGTTAATGGCAAAAAGTAATTCTTCCTTACTTTTAAAATAAAGATATATTGTGCCTTTACTCAATTCAGCTTTTGCTGCAACCTCATCCATAGAAGCATTAGCAAGTCCTTTGCTGAAAAACACAAATTCAGCCGCATCAATAATTTCGTTACGCCGCTGTTCACGTTCTCTTTCTTTTCGTTCAGCTATTCCCATATTAACCCACATTCATTTAATGACTATTAGTCAGCAAATATATTAAATTATATTAAATAACCATTGGTTATTGCAAATTATTCTTAATGTTTATAACCAATGATTCTATCAGATTGATACCAATCAAATTGTTCGATTTATGATTCCTCATTCTGCCGGATCATGGAAATTGCCGGTACTATCTGCAGCAACTCCATTTCCCACAATAATTTACAAATAAAGTTTCGGGGCCGAATCTGCCACACTTTCAATCGATTGATAAGGTCGCTTTAATCAAATTAACCTTAAGGTAATTTACTGGTTTTATAATTTTTTAATTACTTTTTGATAATTTTTTATACGTTTTTTGTTTTATTTTACTTTTTTCGTATATTTAAAACTTATTTGTAATTTTGTATTATGGCTGAATCAATGGAAAATAGTCGTTATATTCAGATAGTTAATACAGGAAAAGCCCTTTTCTGGAAACATGGCCTGAAGAGGGTGACTGTAGAGGAAATTTGCAGAGAGGCGGGTGTAAGCAAGATGACATTCTATAAATTTTTTCCTAATAAGGTTGTCCTGGCGAAGACAATTTATGACAGGGTTGTGGATGAGGCATATGCCAGGTTTAAAGCTGTTATGTACGATGAGAACATAACACCGGTTGAGAAAATGCAGCAGATTCTGATAATCAAGATGGAAGGTTCCAATGATGTAAGTCAGGAATTTATGAAAGATTTTTACACAAACCCGGAACTCGGGCTTTCAGAATTTGTTGAAGAGAAATCCAGGAATATTTGGGTTGAGGTAATCAAGGATTTCAAAATGGCCCAGGAAAGGGGGTGGCTCAGGAACGATTTTAAGCCGGAAGGGATTTTCTTAATTATGAGCAAATTTAAAGATTTTTTTAATGACGAGGGTTTGGTGCAGATGTACGACACCCCTCAGGAACTGGTAATGGAAATTGCCAGGTTGTTTACCCTGGGAATACTAGGACGGGAGCACGGAAAAAACCAGAGATAAGGAATAATTTCAATCACGGTGAAAAAACATATTGCCATATTAATTTTTGTTGTCGTATTTACAGAAGTCCTGAATGCACAATTTCAGGATAATTTTGAATTTCGGGGACAAGCATCAGGGTGGTTTAATGCGAACAGTGGCAACACACCTGTGTGGCTTGGCGCTCGATATATCCCTCAGATTACATACCGGCCATTCCAGGAGGGCAGGAACAGCATAGATTTTGAAGTTTCAGCCAATATAAACGGCAGTACCGGATTTCAACCGGCCGAAAACAGAACTTCAGACGGCACAATTAAACCATACAGGATATGGGGCAGGTACACAACCAGTCAGTTTGAAATTCGTATGGGACTTCAAAAGATAAATTTCGGTTCGGCCGCAATGTTAAGGCCTCTTATGTGGTTTGACCAGGTTGACCCGCGTGACCCTCTGCAACTGACAGATGGAGTGTGGGGTGTACTCGCTAGATATTACTTCATAAATAATGTAAATATATGGCTATGGGGCCTATATGGAAATGATGGTCCGAAAACGTGGGAAATTTTAGAGTCAGCCTCAAATGTTCCTGAACTTGGGGGCAGGTTGCAAATACCGGTACCACGAGGTGAAACCGCATTGTCGTTTCATCACAGGAAAGCCACAGCCACCCCGCTTTTTGGATCTGGGTTCATGGGTACTGATGATCCGGATCTACTCACGGGAATTCCTGAAAACAGGTTGGGATTTGATGGTAAATGGGATATTGAGATCGGTCTGTGGATCGAAGGATCATATATCCGGAAAAGCAGGAATACAGGCATTTACACAAATCAGCAAATACTTAATCTGGGAGCTGACTATACTTTTGGGATAGGTAACGGACTCAATGTAATATTTGAACAACTTCTGTTTTCGTACGATCAGAATGCCTTTGCTTTCCGGAACAACCATCATTTTACCAGCGCTGCTCTCTCCTACCCTTTGGGAATATTTGATAATATAAATACAATAATATACCATGACTGGACAAATGGCAATATTTATACTTTTTTAAACTGGCAAAGGCAGTATAACCGGGTCGGGATATACGCAATGGCATTCTGGAATCCTGATACAATCCGGCTTCCCCAACAGTCTGAAGGCGCACAAATGTTCTCAGGCAGGGGATTCCAGTTGATGCTGGTATTTAATCATTAATTGTGAACCGTTACCGAAATCTTGTTTTCTTAGTCAAATATAACACCCTGTTAAACAGCAATATATTTACAAAGTTAACTAACAACTGACGAATAATAAAAATTAAAATGGATACAATCCAGATCAGAAGCCTTGTTAAACGTTTCCCGATGGGAAAAGGCGAGTTCACAGCACTGAACGGCATTAACCTTAGCTTTGATGAAGGGGAATTTGCCGGACTTATAGGGCCAAGTGGTTCAGGAAAAACCACACTGCTGAATATTATCGGATCCCTTGATTCACCATCTGAAGGAAAGGTAAGTGTCCTTGGAAAATCAATCGGCGACCTCAATGCCAGGGAAGCAGCCCGCCTTCGTAAAGAGAACCTTGGGTTCATCTTCCAGAGTTACAACCTTCTCCAGGTGCATACTGTTTTCGAAAATGTTGAATTTCCTTTACTTCTTTTGAAAATCAATAAAGAGCAGCGAAAAAGGATGGTGATGGAAGCACTTGAATGGGTGGGACTGGAAGATAAAACAAATTCAAAACCCCCTCAATTATCCGGCGGGGAATCTCAGAGAGTGGCTATTGCCAGGGCAATGGTGAAAAAACCTTCCCTGGTACTGGCAGATGAACCCACAGCAAACCTGGATGCCACTAATTCGCACAATATTCTCAGAACTATGGAAAAATTAAACAGGGAACTTAAAACCACTTTCCTTTTCGCAACTCATGATGAAAAGGTAATTAGTTATCTGCGGCGAAAAGTATTTCTCCTCGATGGAAAGATTGATAAAGATGAGATCCTGAAAAACGGGTCTGGCTCTGTAAATACTGATATTAACAATCAGTCAGCCGAAATAAATAAAAGATCATAAATATGAAGCTTGCAATCAAACTTGCTTACAGAAACCTGATCGGTGCCGGCCTCCGTACCTGGTTAAATGTCATTGTGCTTTCTTTTGCCTTTGTAGTTATATTATGGCTAAAGGGGGTTATGATGGGCTGGGATATACAGGCTAAAACCGATATGACAGATTATGAGATTGGCGGTGGACAATTATGGCATGAGAACTATGACCCTTACGACCCCTTTACCCTGTTCGAAAGCCATGCCGCAATCCCTGAAAGATTAAGGGATGATATAAGCATGGGGAATATAGAGCCAATACTTATTGCCCAGGGAAGCATTTTCCCGCAGGGAAGGATGCAAACTGTAATTATAAAAGGAATAAATCCCGGACAGACTATTCTGAAAATTCCAACAACCAGGCTGGATACAATTTCTGATGCTATTCCAGCAGTCATTGGGGCAATGATGGCGCAAAGTACCAGGCTTGAAACGGGCGATCATGTTACAATTCGCTGGAGAGATGCCAACGGCACCTTTGATGCAGCCGAGATCGTAATTGCAGGAATTTTCTTTTCAAACGTTCCTGCGGCAGAAGCCGGACAGATCTATATTCCTTATGATAAATTGCAGGAGATGATGCTTTTGCCTGATCGTGCCACAATCCTGACTTTCCGCGAAAGCGAGCCGGAATTACAGGGTCAGGAAGGCTGGGTAATGAAAACCAAAAGCGAACTTACAAGGCAGGTGGATGAGATGCTTCAAACGAAGGCCGCCGGTCAGTCAGTGCTTTACGGCATCCTGTTGCTTCTTGCCATGCTGGCAATATTTGACACACAGGTATTGTCAATTTTTCGCCGGCAAAAAGAGATAGGAACATACATTGCACTTGGATACACAAGGAAGGAGGTAGTTGGATTATTCACAGTAGAAGGCACCATGCATGCCGTGCTTGCAATTCTTACAGCAATGGTGTATGGACTCCCGTTCCTGGCCTGGCAGGCAAAAGCAGGATGGACCATACCGATGGATGCAAGCCAGTTTGGCATGGCAATGGCCCAGACACTTTATCCTGTTTTTAGTCTAGGGCTAATAATCTCCACCATACTTCTGCTTACTGTTACAACTGCAGTGGTGAGTTACCTGCCATCCCGAAAAATTGCTAAAATGAACCCAACTGAAGCACTTAGAGGTAAATTACAATGATACGATTTTTAATAAACGGCCTTCTGCGCGACAAGAGCCGCAGCCGGCTTCCCATTATAGTTGTTTCTACCGGTGTCATGCTGACAATTTTCATGCATGCTTATGTGACCGGATTTATGGGAGATACCATAGAAATGAATGCCCGGTTCAGTTTTGGCCATGTTAAGGTAATGACAAGGGCATATGCTCAGGAAATGGACCAGGTACCCAATGATCTGGCTATCCTTGATTCTGATGATCTGCTTGCCGGGTTGCAGGATCTTTATCCGGATATGAACTGGGCTTCCCGCATACAGTTCGGGGGACTGATCGATGCACCTGATGAGTCTGGCGAAACTAAAGCCCAGGGGCCTGCGATGGGAATCGGGCTTGACCTGATATCGCCACTTTCGCGTGAAGCGGAGCGGCTTAACCTGTCGGGAGCACTGGTCAGGGGACGTATTCCTGAACAGTACGGGGAGGTTCTGATCAGTGAGCATTTTTCCCGCAGACTACAGGTTGACCCGGGTGATGAAGTAACTCTTATTGGTTCTTCAATGCATGGAGGAATGGTTATGTATAATTTTACTGTATCCGGCACATTGTCATTCGGGATCGAAATAATGGACAGGGGTACAATTATTGCTGATATTGAAGATGTGCGGATGGCCCTGGATATGGATGATGCTACCTCAGAAATAATCGGGTTCTTTGAAGGAGGGTTCTATAATAATGAGATTGCCCTTGAAAGATCAGCTATGTTCAACGAACTCTATACAAATGAAGAAGATGAATTTGCTCCCGTCATGAGAAGCCTGAGCCAGCAGGGTACCATGGGTCCGTATGTTGAAATGTCAAAAGTCTGGTCATGGTACATAACCCTGATATTTATTATAGCCATGTCACTTGTTTTATGGAATGCCGGACTTCTCGGCGGACTCCGCCGTTATGGGGAAGTAGGTATACGGATTGCAATGGGTGAAGAAAAGGGACATGTTTACCGTACCATGATCCTTGAATCTGTTTTCATCGGGATTGCAGGGTCAGTTATCGGGACGGCACTCGGACTTTCTCTTGCCTGGGTAATTCAGGTTTACGGAATTGATATTTCCGGCATGATGGAGGGTGCATCCTTAATGATGCCAGATACTATAAGGACCAGGATAACACCTATGGATTATTATATAGGTTTTATTCCCGGACTTTTCTCAACGGTAGCTGGCACCATGCTGGCGGGAATGGGAATTTACAGGCGGCAAACCTCAAGATTGTTTAAAGAACTGGAAGCTTAATTAATGCCAGGAACCTTTACTGTAGCATTGCACTTATCCCGGGTTATTTAAGTTTATTAATACTGACTTGTAATCCGTTTCCGGCAACGCCCCTGAATTGAATATGAACTATAAACCAATGAATTTACAATATGAACCTGAATGTGATTAAAATATTATTGCTGACGATAAGCGTAAACCTTTCCGCTCAGCCTGCTGCCGAAGAAATTCTCAAAAGGGTTGATGAAAATATGTACTCTGAAAGCAGGATTGTAGAGTCGGAAATGACTATTCACGGAAGGCGTACAAGCCGGACTATATCATCGCGGACCTATTCGGTTGGTGACCAAAAGTCCTTTACCGAGTACTTATCGCCGAGAAGAGAAGAAGGTACTAAAATGCTGAAACTGGAAGATCAGCTTTGGATGTATTCCCCCTCAACAGATCGTGTGATCCAGATAAGCGGACATATGCTCCGGCAATCTGTCATGGGATCTGACCTGTCCTATGAGGATATGATGGAAACGCAAAAACTGACTGAAGTTTATTCTGCCGAGGTTACCGGAAATGAAAATATTGGCACAAGAGATGCATGGATCCTTACACTTACAGCGAAAACTGATGATGTAACTTATTATTCAAGGAAAATATGGATAGATAGTGAACGGTTCATACCACTTCAGGAGGAGTTGTTCGCTAAAAGCGGACAGTTGCTCAAACGTACCGAAATGAAAGAAGTGAAGAATATAGGCGGCAGGTGGTTTCCTGCAACAATAGTATTCACTGATGTATTAAAAGATGGCGATGGCACAGAATTCAAAATTACCGGTATCGAATTCAATGCAGATATCCCCCAGCATATTTTCAGCAGGGCTTCACTCAGGTGACAGGAAGAAAGTTAGCTCCATGACTCACCCATTCGGGAATAGTATTGGCCGATAAGGCAAATTCAGAGATTTTGTTAAAAAGAAGCTCCTGATACTTTTCGGAATTCTGTTTTTGTCTGATAATATATTCAGGGTCTAACGGGTAATGTTTGTGGAAGGCGGAAATATACTTCCTGCAAAAAAACCTCTGTCCTGTAATTACAGATCCGATTATAAACAGGTGAAAACTTTTTTTGATAAGCCCGGCAAACTGTTCATTATCGATCCCGGCTCTCTTCATCATCAAAACAACATCCTCACCAAGCCGGTACAGCTTATTTATAGAACTGTCAATCCCGCCTTCAAGTGAAGCTATGTAAAAACATGTCATCAATCCGTTTCCGGCATCTTCATCAAGATCCTGCAGATCATCAAGCAACTGGAGGTAAGCGCCGTAAATAAATAAAAAACCTTCAAGAGAACTATCCAGATCTCCTTTAACAAGATAACCGTCAGCTACAACTGAAGTCCCTCCTTTATCAGCACATATTACCAAAGCCTGGCGGGACGAAAGTCTTTCATCACCAGTGTGATTTATAAGCTCCATGCTTTTTGTCTGTGCCGAATGAATTGCCTGAAGGCTCCGGTATACTCCCGGATACAGATCCCTGTCCCATTCCTTCTCGATCATACCAACGAGATTAAATATCTTTACCTCAACCGGATTCTCCGGTGCTATTTTATCACCATTAAGCCTTTTGGCAAACCTCTGTGAAAACTCTGCCTTCTGGTAATTAGTCACACACGGATCGTCAATAAAATTATCTGTATAGGGATAAAGCATGCTATAGGCAAATACAGAGGGACTCAGGGATACTTTCTCACCAAGCAATAACTGAACACCATTCATTATCCAAACATTACGACAGGCCTGAAATATGCTTTGCATCGGGAGATCCGGGTCAAATTTAACAGCTGCAGTAATGAACCCGAATGTTGAGCTTAGCATTTGATCAGAAAAAATCATGTTTAGCTGATCTTCAGAATAATCCATAACATTCTTGAAGAAGTCTTTAAGACTTTTAAAAAACTCTTTATCAATCAATGCATCCGGATTTTTTATTTCCTGACCATTATGCGATTTCAGTTGCCCGATCAATTGACGGAGATGCCTTTCCTTTTGCTTTTGCTCATTTTGTGAATATATCCTGCCTGGTTCGGGAAAAGCTGTCCCGGCGTTATCCCATAATTCAATAAAGACTTCCAGGTGGTTCATTAAGAAATTTTTGGATTATCCAGCCAAAGATAATAATTGTTAAGCTAAAGCATAATCAAGTTGGCACTTATCCCGCTATTGACGGGACAGATTTTTTAAGTGGCTGCCATTTCAGATAAGTAAGGCTTCGCCATAACCATTCGGCCGGACCATAGTTATAGTGGGACAGCCACCACATACTGAATGGTATTTGTAATCCAAATATAAGGATGCTTAGCAAAATACCCTGAAAAACTGTTATTTGACCAAATAAACCAAAACCATATGGTAAAAATAATGTAGTGCAGATCACCGATTGTAACAGGTAATTGGTAAGGGCCATTCTGCCAACCGGTGCGAGATATTTTCCAATTGTTAATTTTCCGTAATGGTAAAGCAGAGTTATTGCTGACACATAAAACAGGCATAAGAAGAAACCAGCTGCTATATGTGTAAATATGGCCAGCAAAGATGTAAGATCCATACCAGTTCCATCTGCTGAAAAATATGAATAAACATAAATTAAACTTGCTGTTGTTCCAATAACAAGACCAACCCATAATGACTTCCTGAAAAACGGAATATGGTCTTTATAATGTGCAATCAATCCTTTTCTGGCAGCCCAGACACCAAGCAGGAACATTGCAAGAACGACCGGATAGAAAAACAGGATACCCGGCAACAGCAACTGGTATTCTTTAAGACGGACTTGTACTAATTGCGAAAAACTGCCTTCCGAATAGGTCCTGGTTGCATCAGCAATAAAAGCCGTAAGGTATTCCATCCTTTCAATTGTGCTGTTCTCGAAGGCAGCTTTTGCTTCAGGGTTCAATGATGCAAGAGTTGACATGAGGAACATCAGCAACGATAACATAACAGGCACAAGGGCAATCCAAACCGCCCATTTTACAAGTCCCCGATCAGACTTTCGCCGAAAAAGCAGAAGTATAAAACCAAATAATGCATAAAAAACAAGAATATCCCCCGGCCACAATAAAACAACATGGGCAATCCCAATAAGCAGAAGTATAAATAACCTTCTTCGGAAAAGGGGAATTATACCAGGTTCATTGCTCTTTTTGTTCAGGAAAATCCAGAAACCATATCCAAAAAGCATTGAAAAGAGAACATAGAACTTCCCTTCAAAGAAAAACTTAATAAATGCTTCTGAAACCATTCCGGCAGTATCAGCTGACCCTGTATAACCAACAAGCATAAGGCTCGTTGGCCGGTAGAAGATTTGCATGTTCACCATTAAAATTCCAAATATTGCGAAGCCTCTGAGTATATCAAGAAGGACATGGCGTTCAGGGGCAGCGACCGGTGAGAAACTTGTATTCATCTTAATTTTGGGTTAATAAATTAATATTCCAGCAATTATATTTTGCAGTTAATTCTTGTTCAGTATTTAAGTTCTGATGGATTACACATGCTTATTCTTTTTTACCAGTAAGCATCATCTTTCATTCCAAAATTATTATTTGTCTGGTTAAGAGTGAATTTACGTTTTTACCAGATTGATTATTGTCACAAAACAGAACATTTACTGTACGATTTTGATTCAGGATTTGCGAATAATGAGTTTTATAATTAGTATTGAATAAAAAATGAATCAATTTAAAAAAGTGCCTCATAAAAAACAATAGCAATCCAGTCCAAAGTCAATTTACATTACTAACTTCTTAGACATGATAGTATTTAAAAACATTAAAGATGATCTAAACGGCTTTGCTGATGAAAAAAAGTCCGGTTTCCTGCCAAAGTTCTTTAAGGCTTTCCCTGGTGGTTACGGAGAAGGTGACTTGTTTCTTGGTGTTACTGTACCACACCAGAGAACAATTGCACGTAAATATTACAAAGTAATCTCACATGGAGAAACTGAACTTTTATTAAGAGGAGTTTTTCATGAATACAGGCTAACAGCAATTTTCATACTGGTAATGAAATATGAGAAGTCTTCATCGGAAAAGGACAAAGATGCTATTATCAGTCTGTATCTTGACAATCTTGATTTTATAAATAACTGGGACCTGGTTGATTCATCAGCCTACAAACTACTTGGAGCATGGCTTTATAAACGTGACAAAGATCTGCTTTATGAACTGGCGCTATCAGATAATTTATGGAAGCAAAGGATCTCAATTATCTCCACACTTTTTTTCATTCGAAATGGTTGTTATCAGGACACTTTGAATCTTGCAGTACTTTTGCTTAATCACGAACATGACCTGATCCACAAGGCTGTAGGCTGGATGCTCAGGGAGATAGGCAATCGTGATCCGGAAATTGAGATGGAATTCCTGAAGAAGCACTATAGAAAGATGCCAAGGACAATGCTCCGTTATGCCATCGAAAAGTTCGATCAGGATTTAAGGCTGGGGTTTATGAAAGGAACTGTATAGCTTCTTAAGTTTATACATTGTTTTACTGACCGTCTGTAAAGCTTTAAAAAAGAATTATATTTACTGTTCATTGCTATCGGGTACAGGACTTGCATCCTTATCCTACCAATAATTTCCTTTAAACATGAATAAAGCAGAAACCGGCATACTGAAATTTTTTATGGTCATTCTTCTGATTCCACTATGGAAAAATGCAGAAGCCACTTTTTCTTCAAACCTGCCTCTGCTTAAAATAACAACTGAGAATAACCAACAAATTATACGTGAATCAAGAAGGAGCGCAAAAATTGAAATTATATACAACGGACCCGGGCAAAGAAACTTTTATTCCGATTACGCCGGTCATTTCAGCGGAAATGCTGAAATAAGGATAAGGGGAAACTCCACTGCAGGATGGCCAAAAAAACCTTACGATTTTAAAATTGTAGATGAGCAGGGCGAGAACCGAAACGCTTCCTTGCTTGATATGCCAGAGCACGAGGACTGGCTTTTGCTTGCCAGTTACCTTGATCATTCATTTATCAGAACCCCTCTTGCAAAGCACCTGTCGATGATGCAGGGAAGATGGGCAAGTAAAAGCAGGATGGTTGAGGTTTTTCTGAATGGGGAATATCAGGGTATCTATATTCTGATTGAGAAAATAAAAAGAAGTAACCGCAGGTTAGGTGTTGAGAGGCTTGAAAGACACCAGATAACCTATCCTGATATAACCGGTGGTTATATTTATGAAATATCAGGACAAAAAAACAATCTTGGCGAAACACGTGAACTGAATTATCCTGATTTTGACAAGGCCGCCCCGGAACAAATTGCATATATCAGGCAGTATGATGATAATTTCAGGAATGCAATGAGGTCGTCCGACTATACCGATCATTACCAGGAGTGGATTGATGCCGATTCATTTGTCGATGAACTGATTGTGCAGGAGGCAATGAGAAACAGTGATGCTTATGGCTGGAGTGCTTATTTTCACAAGCGAAGGGAAGGTAAAATAAACGCCGGACCTGTATGGGATTTTGACCAGTCAGCCGGCAACTCATCCTATCCTGATAACGGTGTTGCGACAGGCTGGCTCTACGCACACCACCTGACAAATAATACACCGTTTTTCTGGAAACTGCTAATGGATGATCCGGTATTTAAATATAAGGTCAGGACACGCTGGGAGAGTTTGAGGGAGGATGTATACAGCACAGAGAACCTTATGCACTTTATCGATTCAATTGCTGATCTGCTGTCAGAACCCCAATCCAGGGAATTTCAAAAATGGCCGGTCCTTGGCGTGAATTTCTGGCGCGAGACACACGGATACCAGTCCCGGAACACATACCGGAAGGAAGTAGATTATCTGAAAAGTTTCCTGAAGCAAAGATGGTTATGGATGGATCAGGAACTGGCCAGGGTCAGTCACCCCGATTCTGTCAACAGCTCACCGTCAGGCAACCTTGACGCCAGTGCAATCGTATTCCCCAATCCGGCAATAGATAATGTTTCATTCACAATTACCAGTGAATATAATACTGAAGCTGTAATTAATATCTATTTATCTTATGGTTCGCAGCTTATTCATACCAGCAGGGTGACCTTAAATAAAGGAGAAAATAATATTACACTTCCCCTGGAAAGAAGTATTATTCCCGGCATCTATATATACAGTATCAAACTGGAAAACCCTGAAAACAGGAAGCTTCAGGGTAAATTCATCAAAGTGGATTAATTTTATGTGTTCTAGTATTCCTGCCCCAATCCGGTCTTTTGGGTAAGCATTTCAATTTTTGTTTTTAATATCCCTAAATCTTAAATTGCAGAAGTTATTTTACTGAAAAAACATTCAAAATAACAAGGCCTTAAGCGTTAATTCAGGTACCTTTCAATTCATCCGGTCCTCTCTGAAGAAGATCAATTAACTATGTAAAAATACCATAATGTTAAAGAGCATACTTAAAACTATTCCGGGTTTAGTAGTCGCTTCACTCTTTCTTGCCTGTTCACAATCTGATGAAAACCAGACTGTTTTACCTTTCATTAAAGGTATTTATGGAAACCCCGGCACTCTGCTAGACTCAGGATATTCATTTGATTCACTTGGTGTAAATGCGGTTTTTGTAAGAAGTATTTCACTTAATCCGGAGTTTTATGAAGCAGCACGTGATCAGGGCTGCAGGGTTTATGTAGAGTTTCCTACACTTCTGGGCCGGAATTATGTTGAGGAGAACCCGGAAGCATGGCCGATAAATGAAGAGGGAGAGCAGTCACCGGCAGCGGACTGGTTCATGGGTGTATGCCCGACAAATTATGATTTCAGGGAATACAGGATGACTCAGTTAAGGGAAATACTCGGGAATTATGAGGTTGACGGTATTTTCCTTGATTATGTGCACTGGCACGCTCAGTTTGAAACCCCAAATCCCATACTTCCTGAAACTTGTTTCTGCAATAATTGTACAGATCTTTTTGAAGCTGAATACAATCTTGATATTCCCGGTGCAGAAATCTCAGAAAAAGCCTCCTGGATACTGAAGGAGAAGGACATGGAATGGAGAAAATGGAGAAGTGATATTCTTAACGGCTGGGTAAGGGACCTTGGCGAAGAGGTAAAGAATTTAAGACCTGATGCCTTATTAGGCATATTTTACTGCTCATGGTACGAAGACGACCATGATAATGCGCTGTACCGGATACTGGGTATAGATGTTGCTGAATTTGCAGATCTTGCCGATGTACTGTCTCCAATGTTGTTTCATATGATGAAGGACAGGCCTGTAGAATGGGTGGGTGAGTATCTGGCCTGGCTGAGCAGTCATATCAGTGACGAAGTAAGTCAATCACCGAAAATATGGCCAATAGTCCAGGCTCACAATAACCCGGGAATAATATCTCCGGAAGAGTTCAGACAGGCTATGATTGAAGGATCCAAATCACCCTCAACAGGAATAATGATGTTTTCAGACCAGTCATTATTGCAGGATCAGAAAAAAATTGAGGTCATGAAGGAACTCTACTCTGTGTGGTAAAAATTTAGAAAACAATAAAAACATAACATATGGACTATTATAAAAACACTGGAAATTCAATCATTTCATTACTGTTTTTTTTCATTGCTGCCGGATTTATTTCAGATGTAACAGGCCAGGAAGATTTGTCAAAAAGCCTGGACAACCACTTTAATAACCTCCGTCACAGACTGGACATACTTGAAAAAAAGATTGATGATGTTCTCTGGTTTGAGCGTGTTGGAGATGTTGCCCACATTGACAAGGTTTTTCTGGCAGGACCACCTCCTGCCCATGCTGAAAAGGCAACCACCCTGGCTGGCCGGAATCCGATTAAATTCTGGTCATACATTTTTATACCCAGGGAAATTGATCCTTCGAAAAAATATCCGCTGATAGTTCTTCCCCATGGCGGTGTTCATGGCGATTTTAACACCTATTATACACACATTATCAGGGAGATGATGGCCCAGCAGTACATTGTGGTTGCACCGGAATACAGGGGTAGCACCGGTTACGGAAGAACCACGTATGAATTGATTGATTATGGGGGACTCGAAAACGAAGATGTTAATACAAGCAGGGAGTTCATGCTTGAGAATTACAGTTTTATTGACAAAAACAGGGTTGGGCTGGTTGGCTGGAGTCACGGAGGAATGATCTCCCTTATGAATATTTTCGAACGCCCGGGAGAATACGCATGTGCATTCGCCGGTGTGCCCGTTAGCGACCTGGTTGCAAGGATGGGTTATAAAAGGGCAGCCTATGAGGATTTCTTCTCGGCAGGTTATCACATTGGAAAAACCGTTGATGAGGATATAGATGAATACCGCCGCAGGTCTCCTGCTTTCCATGCAGGCAAACTTGATACACCTCTCCTGATCCACACAAACACCAATGACGAAGACGTTCATGTACTGGAGGTCGAAAGCCTCATAAATGCATTAAAGGCCGAAGGAAAAAAATTTGAATATGAAATATTCAATGAGATCCCCGGGGGACATTCTTTCGATCGCATGGATCATTCACAGGGACGCGAAATCCGTTTCAGGATCTATAAATTTCTTGAGCAATACCTTAATCCTCCCGTTAAATTCCGTAACCAGGGTGATATGGAAAGAGCAGCATACAGGTTTAATTAACAAGATCTCAATCCCTGTTCAGATCGGTGTTTTCTGTCCGGTTAACGTTATCTGCCCGGAATCCAAGTATAAAAAGATTTAAGGCTATAAAAATACAGATCCATGTTGCAAGGTTATACTGGCCGGTTAGCCTGAATGATAAACTAAACATAAAGGGACCGATGGCACTTCCAATTACCATCCAGCTCATTGCATAACCGGTAATCGCCCCGAGATGCCTGAGGCCGAAAAAACGGGGCCATGTGACAGCCGACAGGACTCCGTACATTCCGCTCATAATGCCATTGCCCGCAATCAGAATCCACCTCATGGCTTGGGACTGGTCAAGAAAAACCAGTGCTGTCATGCTTATCAGCATACCCGATATCTGGAGCAACAGGAAGTATTTTAATATCAGGTAGTCACTAAGCCAGCTCCCGAAAAAGTGAAAGGAAACAGCTACTACAGAGGCAGGCAGGAATATTGTTATGGCTGCCCTGTGATCAAAGCCGTTTACGGCAAATATTGATATTACATTGAAGGTGAATGCCGTAACATACAACGCCTGTAGTGCCAGTGATAAATTAAAGATCCAGAATGAATATGTTTTTTTTGCTTCTTTAAGAGTATATTCCTTCAGAAGAGGGAGATTGGTATTATCCTTTTTCTTATCAGTTATCTTTTTCCCATCGGGTATCAACCCGTATTTTCCAGGATTATCGCGGAAAAAAGTAAATACAAAAAGCACAAATCCCACTCCTGAAATTAAGCCCAGTGTTTGCCATGCACCCTGCCAGCTGAAGTTCTGAACAAGAATATCCAGTGCCTGAGGTGAATATGAAAATCCAAATGATACTGTAATTCCAAGGATGGCATTTGCAAAACCGCGCTTCTTATCGAACCACTTCATCACCATATTCCGTGAAGCCATAGTCAGAACTCCCTGGCCAAAAAACCTTAATGAAAAGAAACCCATAGTCATAAGGGTAAAAATTACTATCGCCGGACTCAAAAAGTTGATAAAACCTGTAAACCAATTTGAAACCTGTGCGATACGGGAAAGGTAGATCAGGGTAAGTCCCAGCGAAAATCCGGCTACCATTATTACAGGACGTACTCCGTACCTGTCATACAATCGTCCGGCATATGGAATGAAGAATCCACTCAATATTGTACCTGCCATATAAGCCATGCTAAGGTTGACCCGACTCACATCCAGGGCTTCGATAAGGTGATCGGTGAAAACTGAAACCCCAATAGTTTGACCGGGTATGCTCATCACAATACCCACGATTCCGGCAAATATTATAAACCACCCATAAAAAAAGGGCCATTTCACAGGAGAAAAAGGAATATCTTTAAACCGGTTTAAAAATGGTTCGGTAATCTTACTGTGCATTGTATATGAATAAATAAGGCAGGGTAGTTATAATTTAAACGGGAACACCAGATGAACTGCAAAGGTAATAAGCACAGACCGATTTTTCTACTATTTGAAATAATCGCACCTGATTCTTTTTCTCATTACTGGTAAGTCAGGTTAATTACTTGAAAGAAAGTCAGGAGTTTTCCAATTTCTTTCATTAAATTTGGATCCCGAACCTTGTAAGTGGCCTGCTTGTTTAAAGCAAAAACTGATTTTATGGAACGTCAGATATTGAGCATCAAAAACAAGGCATTAAGTCTTAATCTGGATAAAAGTATTTATGGTACCCTTGCCGAGATAGGAGGCGGACAGGAAGTTGCCCGTGCTTTTTTTCAGGCGGGCGGGGCATCCGGCACTGTAGCCAAGTCAATATCGGCATACGACAAGACATTCAGTGATTATCTTTACAACAACAAGAAAAGTGGCAGGTATGTATCGGAAAACAGGCTGGATAAAATGCTCAGTATCGAATACAATGAACTTATCAGCACGCTGCAACAGAAATCCGGTGCTGATACCCGATTCTTTGTTTTTGCCGATACCGTAGTCACGTTAAACTATGCGAAGAACAATGAAGGACAAGGATGGATGGGAGTCCGGTTCCAGATCCGGCCAAACTCTGAACCCAATGAAGTGGTTATGCATATCAGCCTCCTCGAGAATGATACCCTGCTACAGCAATATACACTCGGCTCTCTGGGGGTTAACCTGATCTATGCATGCTACAATTTCTCTGACAGACCCAATGTATTTCTACAGTCGCTGATGGATAATCTTGATACTGACAGGGTTGAGATCAATATGATCAAGATGGGCGGGAAAGACCTCGATTATGTAGACAACAGGCTTTTGGGAGTGCAACTTGTTAAGAACGGGATGACAAGCGCAACCATTTTCGACAGTAACGGTAATGTTCAGCAGCCTGCAGATATGCTCTATAAGAAAAATCTACTGGCCTTCCGGGGCAGTTTCAGGCCAATAACCAATGTCGGTTATGATATGCTGAAAAAGTGTTACGGTATTTTTCAAAGGGATGAGCATTATACACCGGAAAACACTCTGGCTTTATGCGAAATAACACTTAACAACCTCATGAACAAGGGAGTATTTGATGAAACTGACTTTCTGGAGAGGGTAAATATGTTAAATGGTCTCGGTCAGAATGTGATGATTTCCAATATAAGGGAATATTACAAACTGGTCGGGTACTTCTCAAAATTCAAAATTGGAAAGTTGAGAGTAGTTATTGGGATACCCACATTTATTGAAGTCTGGGATAAAAGATACTATAAGGATCTTAGAGGAGGTATCCTTGAAGGTTTTGGAAAATTATTCACCGAAAACATGAAACTATACGTATATCCTTCCCTCAACAAAACAAATGGAAAACTGTTTACATCTAAAGATATAGAACTTCCGGGCGATCTTCAGCATCTGCACAGCTACCTTTGTGACAATAAAAAAATAATTGATGTGAATGCTGAAAAGGAATGGTTACATATTGATTCTGCCAGGACACTGGAAATGATTGAGGAGAATATCGGGGGATGGGAAGATATGGTGCCATCATATATTGCGTCATATATTAAGGAAAATAATCTGTTCGGATATTCCGGACATAAAAAAAATATTAAAGATAATTAGTCAAGCAATGGACAAACAATCCTATCTTGGAAATGCAGATGCAGTCTGGGTTGAAGCTTTATACAAACAATACAAAAACGATCCCGGTTCAGTTGACGTTTCCTGGAAGAGGTTCTTCGAGGGGTTTGAATTTGCCAGAACCTATGAAAATAAACATACTGACGAAACTTTAGACAAGGAGTTTAAAGTGATCGCCATGATAGAAGGTTACAGGCGCAGGGGCCACCTGTTTACAAAAACCAATCCGGTTCGAATCAGGAGACAGTACTACCCAACTCTTGACATTGAAAATTTCGGTCTGTCCCATGAGGATGACGAAACAGTGTTTATGGCGGGCAGGAATATCGGAATTGGTCCTTCTAAGCTAAAAGATATAGTTGCCCATCTGCAACAGACATACTGTGAATCTATCGGAGTTGAGTTTCTGTTTATACGTATACCGGAAGTTGTTGACTGGCTTCAGGATAAGATGGAATCAGTAAAAAACACACCCGATTTCTCGACCGATGAGAAAAAACATATTTACTCTAACCTGAAGCAGGCTGTCGGTTTTGAACAGTTCATCCACCGTAAATTTACTGGGCAAAAGCGTTTTTCGGTGGAGGGGACTGAAACGCTGATTCCTGCATTGTACTCAATAATTGAGAGGGGTTCGGAACTGGATATTGAAGAGTTTATTATTGGTATGGCCCACAGGGGAAGACTTAATGTGCTTGCCAATATCATGCAAAAATCCTATGAGGATATTTTTGATGAGTTTGTTGGCAAGCAATATAATGAGGAAATAATCCTGGGTGATGTAAAATATCATCTGGGACACAACAATACAATTTCCACCATAAATGGCAAGAAGATAAAAATGAGCCTGGTGCCAAACCCCTCTCATCTTGAGGCTGCCGATCCGGTTGTGCTGGGGATCGCCCGGGCAAGAATTGATACTCAATACGGGGGGAATCCAAACAAGGTTGCACCCATACTGATTCACGGCGATGCTGCAATAGCAGCACAGGGGGTTGTTTATGAGGTGATCCAGATGTCGCAACTGAACGGCTATAAAACAGGTGGCACTATTCACCTGGTTCTGAATAACCAGGTAGGTTTTACTACCAACTACCTTGATGCACGCTCAAGTACATATTGTACAGATATTGGCAAGGTTACCAAATCGCCCATTTTTCATGTGAATGGTGATGATGTTGAGGCACTGATATACACTATAAGACTGGCAATGGAATATCGTCAGGTATTTAATACAGATGTCTTCATCGATATATTGGGATATCGTAAATATGGTCATAATGAGGGTGACGAACCCAGGTTCACTCAGCCACTGCTTTACAAACAGATTGGAAATCATCCAAATGCACGTGATATATATAGTGAAAAACTTATAAATCAGGGTATTTACAGTAAAGACGAGATACGTCAGGAAGAAAAGGAGTTTTCAGATTTACTTGAAATAAGCCTGAAAAAATCAAAAGAGGGCCATCTGGTTAGAATCGAACAGTTTTTCAAGGAGGAATGGAAGAATTTCCGGTATTCTGTTGACCAGGATTTTATTTCTTCGCCGCATACCGGAGTTAAGAAGGAGACGTTACTGGAAATAGGGAAAAAAATAAATACCCTGCCAAAGGATAAGACATTCTTCAGCAAAATAAAAAAATTGCTTGACGATCGTAAAATGATGTTGAAAACCAATAAGCTGGATTGGGCTATGGGTGAACTACTTGCCTATGGAAGCCTTCTTCTGGAAGGTTTTCCGGTGAGGGTAAGTGGACAGGATACTGAAAGAGGTACCTTCTCCCACAGACATGCTACTTTAATTCTGGAAGATTCCTCTGATAAATATATTCCCCTGAAACATTTATCAGATAAACAGGCACCATTTCATATCTACAATTCCCCTCTGTCTGAATACGGGGTAATGGGGTTTGAATATGGTTATGCTTTAGCCGTGCCTGGCGGCTTGACCATCTGGGAGGCCCAGTTTGGCGATTTCCATAACGTAGCCCAGGTTATAATAGACCAGTACATAAGTTCGGCCGAAGAAAAGTGGGGCATCATGAACGGACTGGTTCTTTTCCTGCCCCACGGATATGAAGGTCAGGGGCCTGAGCATTCAAGTGCAAGGATTGAAAGATTCCTGAATCTGTCTGCAAATAACAATATGGTACTGGTAAATTGTACCACCCCGGCGAATTTTTTTCATGTGTTGAGACGTCAGATGCACTGGCAGTTCAGGGTGCCTCTTGTTGTATTCACTCCAAAAAGTCTGTTACGTCATCCTGAATGTGTTTCAGGTATTGAAGAACTGGCTGAGGGCAGATTTATGGAGCTCATTGATGATAATCTGGCAGAACCCGAAAAAGTTATACAGGTGGTATTTACCAGCGGAAGACTCTATTATGACCTGATTCATAAACGGGATGAAGTAGGTTCTGAAGATACCGCAATAGTTCGCATCGAGCAGTTGTATCCGTTGCCATTTGACCAGATGAGAGCAGTGATAAGCAAGTACAGTAATGCAGAGCGCCACCTGTGGGTGCAGGATGAGCCGGTAAATATGGGGGCATGGTCTTACATTCACCGGGTATTTAAAGATGTCGAACTTTTGGTGGTTGGCCGGCCGGAAAGCGGGTCGCCTGCAACTGGGTTGCTGGAACTTCACAATAAAAGGCTGTCTAAAATACTCAGTAAGGTTTTCAGGCAATGTGACTGTGAACTTGTAAACAAGTATTGTGGTCAGCGGTGTGGAAAATTCGCGATGAAAGACCTTAACCTGGAAATGGCAGATTTAAATCCTGTCAGGCTGAATGCTGAAAAATAATAATAAATAATATTTATGCCAACTACTCATAAAAGAGCTGACATCAGATCCGGATATCACAAATAACATAATTATCCATTAAATTCTGTCTAAAATAATGATTATCGAAATTAAAATACCTTCTCCCGGAGAATCAGTTTCTGAAGTAGAAATAGCCAGCTGGCTGGTTGAAAATGGCGACTTTGTTGAAAAGGACCAGGAAATTGCAGAGGTGGAATCAGACAAGGCAACACTTCCGCTTATGGCAGAGGAAAGTGGAATAATCACAATTAAGGAAGAAACAGGAAAAACCATATCAGTAGGGACGGTGGCATGCACAATCGATACTGAGGGGAAGGGTGCGAAAATTGAAAAGCAGGCATCCGGTGATAAAATAGAGGCCCAGGCCCTTCCAATTTCCGGGAAAGCCGCTCAGAAGAATGATACAAAAACTAAGGAGGCTCCTCCAGCAGATAATGAAAACAAGGAAGAAACCTTGAAAGCGGGGAAAGATGACGGCGCAACGAAAGACAATGAGGAACCGAAGGAAAAACCTGATAAGGAAGAACACGATAAGATCAGGATATCGCCACTTGCGAGAAAGCTGATGGAAGACGAGAACCTTTCTGTCGACGATGTAATAAACGGGATAAGAAGAATTACAAGAAACGATGTTTCAATAGTTTCAGGATTGAAGGATTCAGAGACATCATTCGGTCACGCCAATGTCAAGGCAAGCAGGGAATCAAGCAGACAGAAGATGTCACTTCTCAGGAGAAAACTCAGTGTCCGGCTTGTGGCAGTCAAGAATGAAACTGCAATGCTGACTACCTTTAACGAGGTAGATATGAGTAAAATTATGGAACTCAGACAAAAGTACCAGTCCCGCTTTGTCGAAAAGCACGGGGTGAAACTCGGTTTTATGTCGGTTTTTGCAAAGGCAGTTACAGAAACACTAAAATTGTATCCGAATATCAATTCATACCTTGAAGACGATGACATAATTACTCCACAATACATTGATATTGGAATAGCCGTACAGACAGAAAAGGGATTGATGGTGCCCGTCCTGAGAAACACTGAAGTTATGGGTCTTGCAGATATTGAAAAAAATATAATTACACTGGCAGAGAAAGCCAGGAAAAACAGGATATCAATTGAAGATATGAGCGGTGGCACCTTTACAATAACAAATGGTGGTGTTTTTGGTTCTTTGCTGTCAACCCCGATTTTAAATCCGCCTCAGTCCGCCATCCTCGGAATGCATAATATAGTTGAACGACCGGTGGCCATAAAAGGCAAAGTTGAGATAAGGCCCATGATGTACATTGCTCTCTCTTATGACCACAGGATCATTGACGGAAAGGATTCCGTTGGTTTCCTTGTCAAGGTTAAGGAAATGCTAGAAGAACCGGTAAAACTGGTATTCCGGGGCCAAAATCCGGAAGATATGCTTCTTGATCTTTAACTGCTGGATCCCCCTGGTAATGGTAACCTGAACAGAATTATCATCTGACGGTTATGAAAGTTGCAGAGATTTGATTTTTAGCGGACTATAACGTTTTCTCCGTCCCTGCAATACATTTTAAGCATTGGTTCTGCTTCCTCCATTCCCATGTCCAGGGCTGTCCTGAGATCCTCGCAACCCCCGGCCATATTATTTAGGTTTATTCGTGATACGGCCCTCTGGAGATAAGCACCCGGATTATCCTCATGAAGTCTGAGAGAAGTATCATAATCGCTTATCGCCTCCTCATGTCTGCCCAATATGCCTTTTGAAATGCCCCGGTTAAAATAAGCCATTGCAAGGCCGGGGTCAAGATTAATTGCCTTGGTGAATTCGGCTACCGATCCGTTAAAGTCATTATTCATTGCCCGGGCCGTACCGAGCAGATAATAGGATTGTGCGTTTCCGTCATCAAGTTTAATTGATGAATTGAAATCAGCCATTGCAGGCACTACCTTACCATTCCTGAGCCAAACGAGTCCCCTGTTCAGAAAAGCCCTTGCATTATTCTTGTCCAGGACAATTGACCTGTCGAGATCGGTCATTGCATTTTCGAGATCGCCGATATTGGCATATGAACTTCCTCTGTGAAAAAATATTTCTGCATCATTTGCATCAATTTCGGCAGCCTTGCTCAGGTCGGCTATAGCTCCTGAATAATCATTTATCTGCCTTTTAAAGACTCCTCTCTGCTTGTACAATCCGCTATATCCGGCATCCATCTCAATAAGCCTGTCGTAATCGGCAATAGCAGCAATGAAATTATCAAGATTGGCCATTATTGTTCCTCTGAGTTTGTAGGTCTCAGGATTATCCAGGTCATACTTAATAGCCATATTGTAATCCTCCACTGCACCTGAAAAATCTCCTTTATTTGCCCTGATGACTCCCCTGTGAAACCATGCAGCACCATATTCCGGGTCAATCTCTATCGACCTGGTAAAATCATCCATTGCCTTGTCTTCAAGTCCAAGTTCCATGAACGCCCTGCCCCTGCCTGTAAATGATTGTGCTGATTCAAAATCCAGTTCAATTGAGCGCGTAAGATCTTCAGCTGATCCGGCAAAATCGCCGGTAATGAATCTGGAGATTCCACGGTAAAACCATGCAGCTGCATATTCATTATTCCTGTCAATTATTCCTGAAAGTATTTCAACAGATTTCTCATCATTTTCAAGCAATGATTCTGTTAATGCCAGTTCAAGACGGGCATCAAGAAAATTGCCTTTAATTGATTTTGCCCTGGAAAAATTATCCCTGGCCAGTTCAAAAGACCCGGCTTCCTTATGTTCCAGGCCCTTCTTATAAAAATGACCGGCCAGTGGAGTTCTTGCCAAAGCCAGCAAGACAATAATAAAAACAACTATTCCCGAAAATATCAGCTTCCTGTTCATTGTAAATGATTCTTTTAAATAATCTACTTCAATTTAGTTAACTACCCGTCACTGTAGCCTTTAATGGTCAAAGATAATCACGGGCAGAAAATTATCTCTGTTAAATGGATACGAGAATTTTCTTTATATGTTCTATAATATCTCTATGCTAATTCATTTTATTTATATTTGTCAGCTAACATATTGAAATATATCATGATAATCAACAGCTAATATTTAACATGTCAGTCCTTAAATAATTGTTCTTGTTAATACCGGTTAAATATCCTGATTAATACGGATAATTCCGTATTTAACATGAAAATAATCTACTGAATCTCACACGAACAATGGCACACAAAAAGAAATGAATAAAGCATGGGTGATCCATCGGAATTTAAAATGCCTAATATGAATTACCTTATAAATGTAATTAATTGATTATTAATTTTATTAACCTGCTTTATACACATGAAACCATGAAAAAAAAGACCGCAATTCTTTTTGGAGCTACCGGACTCATAGGTGGACATGTTTTAAAAATTCTGCAACATGATGAACGGTACTCGAAGATAGTTGTTTTCACCAGATCCGATCCGGAAACAAAATTTGATAAAGCAGAATATATAAAAACCGGACTTGATGATCTGGATATTTATGAGAACAAGCTTTCTGGTGATGAAGTATTCTGTTGCCTGGGAACAACAATGAAAAAGGCCGGATCAAAAGAACAGTTTAGTAAAGTGGATCTCGGTTACCCTTTAAAAATTGCAGAAATAGCTGAAAAAAACGCGATCCCGGGGTATCTTGTAATATCCTCTATTGGCGCTGATCCAGAAAGTTCAAATTTTTATTTACGCACTAAAGGTGAAATGGAGCAAGCTTTATTCAGGTTAGATTTTCGTTACCTGGTGGTCCTCAGGCCTTCCTTATTGCTCGGCAAACGCTCTGAGTCCAGATTTATGGAAGAAGCAGGCAAGAAAGCCGCTTCGGTTTTAAGATTCCTTTTCAGGGGCAAACTGAAAAAGTACAGGGCAATCGAAGCTGAAAAAGTGGCAAAAGCAATGGTGGAATTTGCAAATAATGTCTCGGGAAGAAAAATTGTTGAATCACATCAGATTGAATCATCAATAAAAGAATAGTTTGGCAGAAAATAATATGCAACAATACTCCGACTTCCTTGAGCTGGTAAATAACAGGCAAAGCGACAGAAAATATTTTGATACGCCGGTTGAGGAAGAAAAACTGTTACGGTGCCTTGAGGCTGCCAGGCTGGCACCGTCTGCCTGCAATGCGCAGCCCTGGTCATTTATTGTGGTTAACGAACCTGAACTTAAAAATGCTGTTGCAGACCAGACTTCCGGCGGACTAATACCAATTAACCACTTTACCAGGCAGGCGCCTGTTCATGTAGTAATTGTTATGGAAAAGCCAAATTTCACTTCCGGGTTCGGAGAGATGGTAAAAGACAAAAAATACACTCTTATTGACGTGGGTATCGCAGCTTCTCATTTTTGTCTGCAGGCTGCATCGGAAGGACTTGGTACCTGCATGATCGGCTGGTTCAATGAAGACAAGGTAAAAAAACTGCTGAAGATTCCTGAGAAGAAAAGGGCAATGCTAATAATCACCCTCGGTTATCCTGCCGGAAAAACAAGAAAAAAAATAAGGAAAAAGAGTGAAGAGATAATAAGTTATAACAGATACCATTAGACCAGATTTAACGAATTGCTGGGGTAAAAAAATAATCCTTTGTAAAATGAGATCTGCCAATTTAAAGAAAGATGAGTTGTGCTAACGAGAATCTAAACCCCGGAAATGTTTTTCGCTTACCCTTGTTTTTGTTAAACCTGAGCATGATATCAATGATTGATTATTAATACTATTTTTGCAACACCGAATATAGAACGTAAACCTGTTTATTCAATAAGATCTTAATACCTACTCAATCAACTTTAACTAAATACCAAATTATGAAGCTTTTATCATTACTTTTAATTACAACAACAATTTTCGGCGCTGGATGTAATCAGGCACCTGCTGTACCTGACAATCCTCTTCTGGCAGAATTTAATACCCCGTTTGGTGCACCACCATTCGATCAGATAGACAATGAACATTTTCTTCCTGCCTACGAGGAGGCAATCAGGCAGCACAAGATTGAAATAGAGGCGATTATTAATAATCCCGAAGCTCCGGATTTTGAAAACACCATCGTTGCCTATGACAATGCCGGAGAGTTGCTAAGCAGGATCGGTTCTGTTTTCGGTGGATTAAGAGGAGCAGAAACCAATCCGCGACTTCAGGAGATAGCCAGGGAAACTACACCTATGCTGTCAGCTCACAGCAATGAAATCAGGATGAACCAGGATTTATTCGGGCGTATTAAGGAGGTTTATCAAAACAGGATGACTGCCGGCCTTGATCAGGAACAAATAAGGGTTGTCGAAGCATATTACAGAGATTTTGAAAGGAATGGCGCAGCTCTTTCTGAAGATAAGAGAGATGAACTCAAAAGGCTCAGTGAGAGAATGTCAATGGTATCATTACAACTTGGCGAAAATCAGCTTGCTGAAACCAATGCATTTCAACTTGTAATTGAAGATGAGGCAGGTCTTGCGGGCCTCCCCCAGGCAGTGATCTCAACTGCATCTGAGGCTGCACAGAAAGCCGGACTCGAAAACAAGTGGCTTATTACACTTCATAACCCCAGCTGGATACCATTCCTCCAATTCTCAGAACGCAGAGATTTGCGTGAACAGGTATATAAAGGCTATTTTATGCGGGGCGATAATAATAATGAAAATGATAATAAAGAACTTTTTGCAGAGCTGATGCAGCTTCGTCAGCAGATGGCACGTCTGCTCGGTTTTAATAATTATGCCGATTACTTCCTTGATATTCAAATGGCACAGACTCCGGATAATGTTTTTGATTTTCTCCGGCAGGTATGGGAGCCATCTGTAGCCAGAGCAATCAGGGAGCGGGATCAGATGCAGGCCATAATAGACAGCAGTAATGGCGGGTTCAAACTGGAGCCATGGGACTGGTGGTTTTATGCTGAAAAACTGCGTCAGAACCTTTATGATCTTGACAATGAATTAATAAAACCATATTTCACCATTGATAACGTAAGAGAAGGAAATTTCCTGCTGGCGAATCAGCTTTTTGGCCTTACCTTTGAAAAACGGCCGGAAGTACCTGTTTACCATGAAGAAGTTGAAGCATTCGAGGTGTTCGACAGGGACGGGTCACATCTGGGAATACTATATATCGACGCACATCCCAGACCAGGTAAAAGAGGCGGAGCATGGTGCGGAACATATCGTTCCGGGTCATGGAAAGATGGTGAGAGGATTGCACCCATAGTTAATATTGTGATGAATTTCAGTCGTGCCACCGGTGGCAAACCAGCAATGCTGACCTGGGATGAGACAACTACATATTTCCATGAATTTGGTCATGCACTACATAATTTCTTTGCTGAGGGCCGGTATAGCAGGACCAGCCGCAGCGTTCCAAGGGATTTTGTAGAATTACCTTCTCAAATTCTCGAAAACTGGGCCGGCGAGCCTGATATGCTTAAAATGTATGCCATTCACTATGAAACCGGTGAACCAATACCCGATGAACTAATTACAAAACTCAGGAATGCCGAGCATTTTAACCAGGGTTTCGTAAACACCGAATATCTTGCAGCCGCTTTCCTTGATATGTTCTGGCATACTGCAGAACATGGTGACGATATAGACGTAACCGGCTTTGAAAAGATGGCAATGCAAAAAATAGGGTTGCCCGGCGAAATAATTCCAAGATACCGTACAACTTATTTTGGTCACATTTTCGGTACAGGATACGCTGCCGGATATTATGTTTACCGCTGGGCAGGAGTTCTGGATGCTGATGCTTTTATGGCTTTCAAGGATTCAGGTGACCTTTTCAACCAGGAACTTTCAGCATCATTCAGAAAATATATTCTTGCCGAAAATTCACTGTGGGAAGGGATGGATGCATATGTAAAATTCCGTGGACATGAGCCTTCCATTGAACCATTTCTTATCCAGAGCGGCTTAAAATAAATTAGCAAATTATTGACCTGACTTTTACTGCCTGGTCAACCATTCCCGATCATAAAATATCCTGCCAGAAACTATGGCGGGATATTTTTTTAATTTTTATTTAACCTGTATGTATCTCCTCCCGGCCCTTACAGAGCCAATATAACTGTATCTTTGCATATGTTCTTGCTCATTTGTTTTACTTGCTCATAGCAAGTTTTATTAACTGCCCGCTATTGGGATGATCCACCCATGAGCCAGGCCACACAAAAAGAGATGAATTCTACATCTGGCTAATATTTTGAAATGAAATTTTTACTGCATTAAGAATCTACCACAGGTCAATAAGCATGGGTGATCCATCCGTAATAACAACTTAATATGGTTTGTATCCTGCATGGTATTTTACTTGAATCAGAGTGGATTTTTATTCGCCTGTGTGTCAATTAAAAATTGTCATGTATATTTGGGGATTAGGATCACTAGGTTAATAAGGAAGATAATGGCCGGAAAAACAGAAACAATCCTGCAAAAGGACAACTTTACAAACGAAGACCTGATTGAATTGCTTGACAGCGAAGGTGAAGACAAAAAACTTCTTTTCAAAAAAGCTGCAGAAATAAAGGCAGAGTATGTCGGGAAGAAGGTTTATTATAGGGGACTAATAGAGCTTTCCAATATTTGCGGCAAGAATTGCTATTATTGCGGGATCCGCAGAAATAACAAGAACGTAAAAAGGTATAATCTGGGAGATAAGGAGATACTTGCTGCGGTGAAGTTTGCTTATGACAATCAATACGCCTCGGTAGTATTGCAGTCAGGCGAAATTGAAAGTCAGGGCTTTACTGACCGCATTGAAAAGCTTCTCAGAGAAATTAAAGCAATAAGCAATAACGAACTTGGCATAACCATTTCCCTTGGTGAACAGAAAAAAGAGGTTTACAAGCGCTGGTTTGAGGCAGGAGCCCACCGATATCTCCTAAGAATTGAAACTTCCAATCCGGAACTGTATAAAAAGATACATCCGGATGATGATAACCATAATTTTCAGAGAAGGCAGGAATGCCTTCAAATGATCAAAGATACCGGATACCAGACGGGAACAGGCATTATGGTGGGACTGCCCTTTCAGACAATAGATGACATTGCAGCCGATATTATCTATATGAGGGATTTTGATATAGATATGGTTGGCCTCGGACCCTATATAGAACACAGGGATACCCCGATGTATCAGTTCAGCGATAAGCTTCTGCCTCCGGAAAAGCGATTTCAGCTAACCCTTAAGGTAATAGCTATTTTACGTATAATGATGAAAGATATAAATATAGCTGCAGCCACTGCAATGCAGGCTATCGATCCAATGGGAAGAGAAAAGGCGTTAATGGTCGGAGCCAATGTTATAATGCCCAATATAACTCCTGGCAAGTACAGGGATAATTACAAGTTATATGAAAACAAGCCTTGTACAGATGAGGAGGCTGAAGATTGTACCAGTTGCCTTGAAGCAAGGATAAATATGGCCGGCGATGATATAGGATATGGTGAATGGGGTGATTCCAGGCATTTTATCAGACGTACGAAGTAGAATTAAAAAAAGAATAATACAGAACTTCGCTATTAACTCACAGTAAATCTTAAATTAATTATCAATATCATGTTCAGGAAATTAATGCTAACACTTCTTTTGCTATCTTTTTTAAGGCTTAATGCCCAGGTTGAATTAAACTATTACCTTCCGGAAACAGTTTATGACTCAAACATACCTTCTCCACAAGACTTTCTTGGATATCAGATTGGAGAATGGCATATTAATCATACTCTTTTGTCACAGTACATGCATCTCCTTGCCGACTTGTCCGACAGGGCTGCAATATATGAATATGCCCGCTCCTATGAGCACAGGCCGCTGGTACATATGGTCATAACATCTGAAAAAAATCAACAGAACATTGAAGAGATAAGAAAAAACCATCTTGCACTCACAAACCCGGAAATATCTGGCAGCATTGATGTTACCGGCATGCCTGCTGTCATATTTCTGGGTTATGGAGTCCACGGGAATGAGCCCAGTGCACACAATGCTGCTCCCCTGGTAGCTTATTACCTTGCAGCCGGACAGGGTGAACGGGTAGACGAGATACTTGAAAACCTGGTAATAGTAATCGATCCGTCGCTGAATCCGGATGGACAGGACAGGTTTGCAAGCTGGGTGAACAGGTATAAAAGCAAAACACTGAATCCCGATCCGGGAAATATAGAATTTAATGATGTATGGCCTGGATCACGGACTAATCATTACTGGTTCGACCTGAACAGGGACTGGCTTCCGGTGCAGCACCCGGAAAGTTATGGCAGGGTTCATGCCTACCATGACTGGATGCCCAATATAAATACCGACCATCATGAGTTTGGCTCAAATAGCACTTTCTTCTTTCAGCCAGGTGTGCCGGAAAGGGTCAATCCGCGCACTCCGCAGGCTACCGACGATCTAACTCTTGAAGTAGCAATGCATCATGCAAGGGCATTTGACAAGATTGGCCAGTTGTATTATACGCAACAGGGTTTTGATGATTTTTACTATGGAAAAGGCTCTACTTATCCTGATATTCATGGGAGTATAGGAATTTTATTCGAGCAGGCCTCAACCAGGGGGCATCAGGTTGAGACTATCCACGGGATAATGGATTTTGCAGAGACAATAAGGAATCAGGTGGTTGTTTCCCTGTCGTCTATCGAGGCAGGCCTGAACATGAGAGAAAAACTTCTGAACCATTTGCGCTGGTTTTATACCTCGGCAATGGAGGAGGCTTCGGCAGAAGAAACCCAGGCATATATCTTTGGCGATCAATGGGACCATGGAAAAAATTACCATCTGCTGGATATCCTTAATACACACAGGATCAGGGTTCATGAGATTACCGGCAATATAACACTCGACGGGAAGTCATATTCCCCTGGCACTTCATGGGTTGTACCTCTTCGTCAGCCACAGTTCAGGCTTGTGATGTCCATGTTTGAAAAAGTGCTTGAATTCGGCGACAGCCTTTTTTATGATGTTTCGACGTGGACCAAGCCACTTGCTTTCAATATGCCGCATGGAAAAATTTCGACGAGCCGTCAGCTCAATTCCATACTGGGTGCAATTGTCGAAAACCCGGCAGGTCAGCAGGGAAGAGTGTCTGGTGGCATGACACAAAATGCATATCTGTTTCAATGGGATGACTATTATGCTCCAAAAGCTCTTTATTATTTGCAGAAAATGGGGTTACGGACCAAAGTGGCAACTTCTCCTTTTGCAATTGAAAACAGTGCAGGTGAGATAACTGAGTTCAGTTACGGAACGGTAATGGTGCATGTAAACAGCCAGCAATACAGTGTTCAGGAGATATATGATATTGTAACCGCTGCAGCAGAACATGCCGGGATAACTATCCATTCCATAAGTACCAGCTTTTCCAGGGAAGGAATTCACCTGGGCAGCGGGAGTTTTGAGTCACTGGATAAACCTGAAATTTTAATGCTTATAGGTCAGGGAACAAACAGCCGTGAGGCAGGAGAGGTATGGCATTTGCTGGATCAGCGATATAATGTTCCGGTAACTATGGTTAATATTGAACAAATAAACAGTATGGATCTGAACCGGTACAATACCCTGATAATGGTATCGGGAAATTATTCAGGTATCTATGATTCGGGAAAGGCATCTCTGCAAAGGTGGGTAAGAGCCGGCGGCAATATCGTCGCTTTCGGATCTGCCAATCAATGGCTTGCCAGGAATGATTTTGCCTCGATTGAATTTGTTTCTCCACCTGAACAGGAAGAACCTGATTTCCTGCCATACAGTATCCGTTCAGAATACAGGGGAGCAAGGAGAATATCAGGGACTATTTTTGAAACAAAACTTGATATCACGCATCCTATAGGTTACGGTTACAGAAATGAAAGCCTCCCCTATTATGTTACTGGAACACTAACTGCAAAACCGGACAAAAATCCATTTGCAAATCCCCTTTTGTTTACCGATAATTCACTTATGAGCGGATACACCTGGGAACCATATTCAGCAATTCTTGATAAAACTGCCGGAATATTGATAAGTTCCCGGGGAAGGGGTAATATCATTTCATTTACCAATAATCCAAATTTCAGGGCGTTCTGGTTTGGGACAAATAAACTATTTGCAAACTCGCTATTTTTCGGATCAATTATAGGTACTTAATCAGTTAGCTGTTGTTACCTGCCAGAAAAACCGGTTTCTGCATTGAACACTTAGCCTCTCTATTAACAGGTAGATAGAAAACAAGCAGTTGTACGCTTCTGCCAGAAAAGCAAACCCTGGCACAATGAATATCTCATGTGCAGGGGCTAATATTCATAAAAAAATTTGGGTGGTTAATAAGGAAATTTAATGTATATCTCACTTGTCTCCGGGTTCCATTGTTGTATAAACATATTTGGCATAACTTTTCGGTCTGATTCCATAGCCATACCTTTCTGAATATACCCATGAAAATTCTGCACCAAAAAGCAAAATAAGGCAGGAGTAAGTTACCCAGAGAAGAACTATTATTATAGAACCGGCTGCCCCATACATATTTCCGGGGCTTGTCTCGCTAAAGTAAAAGCTGAGCAATTCCTTACCGATAGTAAACAAAAAAGAGGTTATAAAAGCTCCTATCCAAACTGTTTTCCATTTAATATATGCATCAGGCAAGTATTTAAAAATAAGCGCAAATAATGCGGTAATGACTGCCAGAGGTATGATCAGATTCATCAACTGAACGAAATACAGGCTGATTTCAGGGAACCAGGTTCCCAGATATTCCTGAACGGCCGATAATAATGCCGAAATAACAAAACTCATAAGCAGAAGAAAGGCAATTGCAAGTACAAAACCAAAACTTCTTACCCTATCCAACAGATAGCGGATTATCGCAGACTTGGGATCCGGTTGAATTCCCCATACTTTATTTAGTGATACCTGCAGATGATAGAAAACACCGGTTGCTCCAAATAACAATCCACCTATGGATATAAGTGTTGAAATTAGTGTCTGATCACCTTCACGGGCACTTTCGAAAATTGAAAGCACCCCCTCGGCTGTCTTGGCACCCATGGCGTTTTCCATCTGGTCATAAAGCTCTCCTTCGACCATATCAGCTCCCCAGAAATAACCTACTACACTGATTATAACTACCAATAACCCCGGCAATGAGAGAATTGCATAATATGCAACAACGGCACTTAGTCTCCATGGGTCATCCCTGTTCCAGGATAATACAGCCTCTTTTATTAATGAAGGCAAATGCCTGAAACTGAATTTTTCTTTGTCACCGTCAGTAAATATCTGTTGTCTGAATTGTTTTGGCACTTTTTGTTGCAATGAAGGTCCGGATTGTCCATGAATGCCAGATTGAACAGGTGGTTTTGCCTGTCCGGTTCGTCCATGATTTCCGGATTGTACATCCTGTCCCTGGTTCAGGGTCTCTTCTGATTCAGGTCTCTTCCTTTTCTTTTCAGGCCGTCCAGATGTTCTCATCCAATTAAATTTGTTTAGAATATTAAATTGATGAAAAAGATATTTTTCATACGAATTTGCAAAAAGATTGCCATAAAGTTCACGTCATTCAAAAATATAGTTGTATAACAAATCTGTCAGTTTGTTGTTGACTTAAATTCAGACCACATTAATATAACGCTGGGAAAATATTGGTCTGATTGGGGAAAAAATCCCCACTTTATTGTAAGTGCTACTAATTGATTTAGTATATAACTTTCAAGTCATAAGTGAAACAGTATTTAAAGGTATTTAGCTGGTAACTCCCACATATACCTGCTTAATAACACCTTAAAAACTTGCTGGATTACCCGTTTAAAGGGTCGGACAAAATCCAATTTGTGTAGCCGGTATACGGTACGGTAATTGAACCAGCATAGTTAATTAATAACTAAAACTTAATAATATGATTGGTTGGATAATTGGTGCTGCAGTTCTGGCGTTTGCCTTTGCATTACTTGGATTTACCGGAATAGCACGAGGATTTGCTGCTATAGCAAAAGTACTTTTCTACATTTTCTTAATAATTGCGGTAGTAATTCTAATTGCGAGTCTCTGATAAGTTCAGAGATTCGCCTTTAAACAGAGAACATTAATTTATTTCCGAATTGTCTAAAAATCAGTTCAGGGCATAAAAGGGCAATTATTAATATAGGGTTTACCGGCACTACATAACCAGTACAATCAGTTATCAGGATTATGACTCAACTATTGCGACCATTTGCCGGTAACATAAATAAAAGCATACCGGTCAGCGCCAAAAAATTACAATCCGGACTATAATATGCTAACCTTGAGCATATTATGCCGGGAAGACCATTTTCCTCAGCTGGACGCCTTTAAGTTGACCCAGTTCATTCTCGAGTTTGTCCATTTCACCCGTATCACCAAGCAACTCGAGCAGGATGAGTCCGCACGGACTACAAAGATCGGAAGACAATTCATGGAGCCCCAGCCGTGTTTTAATTGAACATCCATACTTTGTAAGAATTCCCTGAAGGCTTCCTGCCTCTTTTTCCCGGTTTGTAATAAGTACACCAAGAATTCTGATTTCCTTTGTCATTGAAGCTGAATTTATTCTTTAAGGTATTATGAATTATCATTAAGGTCAAACGACATGACCTGGATATTTATCCCCCCTATCTCGCTCAGTTCATTCTGCAGCTTTGTCCAGTCATCTTTCTCACCTGCAAGTTCGAGTATGATAAATCCGTTACGGCTGCATACTTCACTGCTTAGTTCATGGAATCCAAGCCGGGTCCTTATGCAATGGGCATAACGGGAAAGCACTGACTGGGCTCGTCCTGATTCTTTTATACGATCAAAGACATTTAGTCCCAATATTCGAAGTTCGTTCATCAGCAGGCAGGTTTAGATATTTAAACTTAGTCTATACATGATCGCACTATTAAAAATACAGGTCCCGTTTTCCAGATTTTATCAGGCCGATACGCCTGCGTATTTCGGGAACATTCTGGTGGCCTTCGATCTCAACAAGATTTTTTTCGATGACTTTCCATCCTTTATCTGCTGTTTCTTTAGTTGCGTAATCTTCAAGGTATTCTGCCAGAGTCAGGATCGCATTCGGTGTACAGAAACGCTTTATAAAGCCGGGAACCGAAAATTCCATAAAATGCTCTCCGGTCCGGCCCTTACGATAACAGGCGGTACAAAATGAAGGCAAATACTCATCATCGAGCAACTCGTCAATTATCTCATTGAGTGAGCGGGAGTCATTGATCTTGAATTGTTCCTTATTAAGGTCCTGTATTTCATTTACACTTTCAGAGTAGCTGCCGAGTTCGAGTTTGGTTCCTCCATCAATCTGCGACACCCCGAATTTCATGACCTCTCTTCTGACAATGGCATTTTCCCTTGCTGTCAGGATCATCCCGGTATATGGCACTGCAAGGCGAAGAATTGCCACAAGGCGGATAAACTCTTCATGGCTCACCATATACTGGGGGTCAACCGATGCTGACGCAGCATCCTGGATACGTGGAAATGATATTGTATGCGGTCCAACATTGTAACAGGCTTCAAAATGATTTGTGTGCCTGATAAGGCCCAGAACTTCAAATCTCCAGTCATACAAACCAAACAGGGCCCCGATGCCAACATCGTCTATTCCGGCTTCCTGGGCCCGGTCGAGACTGGTGAGACGATACTCATAATCGGCCTTTTTCCCACCCAGGTGATATCTGGTGTATACTTCAGGATGGTAAGTCTCCTGAAATACCTGGTAAGTTCCAATTCCTGCATCCTTAACAATCCTGAACCCGTCAATATCGAGAGGGGCAGCATTTATATTTACCCGTCTGATCTCACCGTTACCTTTTTTGACACCATAAACAGTCCTGACCGTATGCGCAATATATTCAGCATCATAGGCCGGATGTTCCCCGTATACAAGTATGAGCCGTTTCTGTCCGTTATCTTCCAGCGCCTCTACCTCTTTTACCAGCTGACTGTCAGACAATGTTTGCCTTATTGCAAATTTATTCGAAGTCCTGAAACCACAGTAAGTGCAGTTATTTGTGCATTTATTGCCAACGTATAGCGGAGCAAACAGCACGATCCTGTTTCCGTAAACCTTCCTCTTTAATTCACGTGCTCCTTCTTTTATCTCTTCAATGAGTTCAGGATCATCTGCATTAATAAGCACTGCTGTCTCTTCCATGGTAAGGCGCTCCTTGTTCAGCGACTTGGAGATAATCTGCCTGATGCGTTCAGGAGATGATACTGTGTTATTGATCAGGTTCCATATTTCATCAGGGTCAATGAAGGGTTTCATTCGCTGATCCTTGATACTGCATATTTCGGGATAGAACTTCATTGAATTTCCTGCTTAAAATAAGTAATGTATTGCTTGAATACTATATTGGCGAAGTTAATTTAAAAATGCAGATTCTGAAAAAAACTCCAGCTCAATTTGTGAATAAATTAACAGTTATTTAAACATATCTTCATTAGCCTGCTAATTATTTTACTGAAGTGTGTCTTGTATGCCATGTATTACCCAGTTAACACTTTCCTTTCCCAGGGTTTTAAGTATTTCATTCGTTTTTGAAAAATGACGGCAGCCCAGAAAACCATTATGCGCTGAAAATGGCGAGGGATGAGCTGCCTTGAGTATAAAATGCTTCTCAGAATCTATCAAAACCTCTTTTGCCTGGGCGTATCTGCCCCATAACAAGAACACAATGCCCGAATAATTTACAGAAAGTGCAGAAATTGCAGAGTCAGTAAATCTTTCCCAGCCCATCTTCTGGTGCGAACCAGCCTGTCCGGCCCTGACAGTAAGTGTTGCATTCAGCATCAAAACCCCCTGGCGGGCCCAGGACTCAAGATTCCCATGACCGGGAAACGGCATCCCTGTATCATCCTTTAATTCCTTGTATATATTCATCAATGAAGGAGGTGGCTTAATTCCATAAGGCACTGAGAAACAAAGCCCGTGCGCCTGACCTGCACCATGATAGGGGTCCTGGCCGAGTATAACAACCTTAACCCTGTCAGCTGGAGTCAGGTTAAATGCATTGAATATAAGTTTTCCGGGTGGGAATATACTATACCTGATCCTCTCCTGAAGAAGAAAACTCTTAAGTTCTGAAAAATATGGAGCAGAGAATTCATCCTTCAGAAGCTCTCTCCATGTTTTTTCTATTTCAGGCTTTACCTCAACCATAAAAATCTGAGAATATATTAATGAATCTCCCACGAACCAAGGCACACAAAAAGAAACGAATAATCCATGGGTGAACCATCAATATATAAGCTCTTCGGTCTCTTCCCTTGCTTCAAGTAATTCTGTCAACAGATCGTATCCATTGGAAAATATGCTGGAATCTCTCATTTGTTTATGAAAATATACAGTACCGGTCTTCCCAACGAGATTATTGCTGTATTCAAAAAGGTGCAGCTCCAGCCTGGTTTCAAGAGGTGATAAAGATTCATCACCTCCCGGACGTCTGATTTTAAGCATACCCCGGTAGTAAGTATTCCCCGAGATCAGATGAATTGCGTATAAACCATCAGGAGGAATAAGCTTGGTATCCTCTTCGACAGGCAGTCTGAGAGTGGGAAAGCCGCCTTCATGTAATTTTTGGTCACCCTCCTGAAAACATCCTCTCACGATATAATAATGATCCAGATATGCATTGGCTCTCTGAATATTGCCACTTAATAGTGCCTTTCTTATTTTAGTAGAACTAACAGTCTCGTTATCTATATCCTGCTGTGGAATTTCCTCAACCTCAAAATTAAAGTAATTGCCCAGTTCATGCAGGTATTCGTAATCTCCCTCCCGGTTATGGCCGAAATGATGATTAAACCCAACCACAACTTTTCTTGCCTTTAGCTTACCAACCAGAATTTTTCTTATAAAATCGGCCGAACTGATCTTTGAGAACTCAACCGTAAAGTCAATTATTATGAGATGGTCCAGCCTGGTAGTTTTAAGCAGTTTTATCTTTTCGCTTTGTGAATTAATCAGCTTCAGATCCTTTCCTGCAGTTTCCGGGTATAATACCTTTCGGGGATGCGGATAGAAGGTTATAAGGACAGATTCACCATCAACTTCGCGGGCCAGTTTCCGCAACCGGTTAAGAATAGTTTTGTGTCCTATATGAACTCCGTCAAATGAACCTGTTGTAATAACAGGATTACGAATATCCTTTACATTATCCAGCCCGTAGTGTACCTGCATCTCTTGTTAATCTGTTTCAGTAATTTTTAAGATTGCGAATTTACGAAACTGAGTTGTTCTTTTTCACAAAATAGGCTACTTTTTCTATTGAAGTTATCATATCATAATCTTCGAGATGAACATTTGAAGCTATATTAAGTGGCACTGATGTAAAATTCAGAATGCCTTTTATTCCTGCAATCACCAGAGCCTCGGCAACGCTTGCGGCGTGATCCGGAGGCACAGTTAATATTGCAATGGTAATATTCAGGCTTTTGACCAGTTCCGGCAATTGCTGTATCGGATAACAATTCACCCCTGATATCACCCGGTTGATCTTCGACAAATCCGTATCGAATGTAGCTACGATGTTAAGCTTCGATCTCTTGCCCATAAAATAACCTGTTATTGCCCGGCCAAAATTCCCGATACCTATCACAGCGACATTCTGTCCTTTTCTGGTATCAAGTATTGAACCTATCACATTTATCAACTCATTGATATCATAACCCTTCTTCTGGCTGGTTGAATAACCCATAAGCATAATATCTCTTCTTACCTGAACTGCGGTCAGGTTCAGCATGTTTGCCAGCTCATGTGAGTATATATGTGTCTTTCCAATATTCAGGCAGTTCAAAAGTATCCTTCTGTACTGGCTCAGTCTCTCTATTGTTTTTCCCGGAAGCCTCATGCTTTATATAATCTTATCACTTTTTATGAAATAGTATTTTTACCAAATTCGAGTTTAAATGTACTTCCTTCGCCCGGAGTACTCTCAACATATATCTCTCCTTTATACAGCCTTGTGAGCTTTTTCACAATGGACAAACCCAGTCCGCTGCCTGTAATATTTTTTGTCTGTTCATTTTTTATCCTCACAAATTCATCAAAGAGTCTTGGAATTTCACTTTGCCCCATGCCTATGCCCGTATCTTTAACTGTAATAACGAGTTTTTCATTGTTATCTTCAATAATAATATCAACTTTGCCACCTTCAATATTATATTTGATTGCATTGGATAAAAGATTGTTGAATATAATTTCAAACTCTTCCTGGTCAGCAACAATCATAACCTTCTCCGGGGCTGTCAAATTAATTTTTACATCCTTCTGGATTGAAATGGGTCCCATAGTATCTATGGAAATTTTTGCAATTTCTGAAATATTGACTGGCACTACCTCCCGCTTTTTTTTACCCGATTCTATTTTTGTCAGATCAAGCATATCCATTATCAGGTTGCGCATCCCCTTAACCCTGACCAGTGAACGCTCAATAATTTTTTCATAGGCATCCAGATTACTTCCTGCCTGCCGGTCCTGCATAATCCTCAAATAGCCCTCTATGGCATTAAGGGGTGCTTTCATTTCGTGTGAAAGCACCGACAAAAACTGAAACCTTATCTGCTTGCCTTCTTTATTTAGCTTCCTGGTCATCCGTTTTAAGAAGATATGCTTGGTAACACTTTCTATTGCAGACCGTAGTTCCTGAGGAGTAAAAGGTTTGGGTATAAAGTCATGAGCTCCCTGGTTTGTTGCCTTGACTGCAAGTTCAAGCGAGGCATAAGAGGTGATCATAAGGACAATGGTGTCGAGCCGCTTATTGTTGATGTATTCGAGGACTTCAATACCGGGTATTCCCGGGAGCTTGTTATCAAGAAGTATAATATCCGGCACCTTGCTGTCAACTATATTTATTGCATCCTCTCCGGTAGATGTCTCCTGAACTTCAAAGCCGATATTTTCATCCATAAATGGAAAGCCGACAGAAAAGTTAGACAATATTCTGATTATACCGGAACAGATCCCGGGTTCATCATCAACAACAAGGACATACAATTTTTCCATACTAGATTTTCAGCAGTTTGATAATCTCCTTGTGAAGCTGGTCTGCCCTTATGCCTTTTTCAATATATAAATCGGCTTTTATCCATTTCCTGTCACCTTCGGTGTTGACACTGAATGTCATTCCGGTTTCGGCAGTTACTGCAGTAGCAATTATAACAGGAACATCCGGATATTTTCGCTTCAGTTTAAAGGCAAGAATAAATCCACTGTCCTCTGACTCCATCATCAGGTCAAGTATGGCGAGATCTGGTTTCAGGGTTTCCAGCAGTTTTTCGGCTTCATGCTGACTTTCTGATGTTACCACACGAAAGCCGAACTGTTCAATATTAAGCCTGGTTTGAAAAAGATAATCCTCGTCATCATCTACCAAAAGAATTGTCTTTTTGTTATTATCCATTTTTCAGATTATTAGAAAGATTAAACATTATTTGCCGGAATTCTGACTATAAATTCTGTGCCTGTTTCCCCCTTCACAGGATCAGCATTGGAAAAAACGCTGATTTGTCCATTATGCATTTTTATTATACCATATGTTGTTGCAAGTCCAAGTCCTGTTCCCTTTCCTATTCCCTTGGTTGTGTAGAAAGGTTCAAATATTTTGTCCTTATCTTCCTCCCTGATCCCTGTTCCCGTGTCGGTAATACGGAACTGTATATTATTGCCATCCGGTTTTACTTCAATTCCTAATGTACCCCCATCCTGCATTGCCTCTATGGCATTCTTGAAAAGATTGGTCAATGCCTGGATAATCTGCTCGGCGTCAAGCCAGGCAGTAACATTATTTATTGAGCCGTTATCAAATTCAACTCTGATATTGGTTGGGATAATCATTGCATCCATTGCCTGCCTGACAAGTTTCTCAACGCTCACCTCAACAGGATTTACCTGGTTCTTGCGTGCAAAATTCAGCAATCCGCCAACAATTTTCTTGCATCTGTTGGCCTGATCTACAATTAGCTTCAGGTCAGTATGGGCCGGTGCATTTTTTGGAAGTTCATCAAGCAATATGTTACTGTACATGATGACAACCCCGAGCGGGTTGTTAAGTTCATGAGCAATCCCGGCAGAGAGCTGGCCCATGCTGGCCATTTTCTCAGACTGCTTTAATGCCTGTTGCACTGATATCAGTTTTTCATTTGTTACTGCAAGATCATTTATAGAATTATGCAATTTATCAATGGTCATAGGAAGACACATCTCAATTTCAGCCAGACCTTCAATTATGGCAATTGCATGTTCCTCGCATGATTCATAACCACAGGCTCCGCAGTTCAAAAAATCGCGGGCATCAAACTTGCCCATTTTCTCAAGTTCGGCCCTTATTTCACTGACTGAGGGCGTCGGCAAACGCTGGTCATCAGGCTCAAAATCACGTGATAAATCAATCTGTCCATATTCCTTTATACTGTTCTCCCACTCTTCCAGGTTATACCTTTTAATTTTCTCACGAACATAATTGCTTACAAAGGTACGTCTTACATAATGCCTGCCCCCTTCTGACATTCCCGGTCCCATTATGCAACCTTCACAGCATAATAGTTCAAGATGCTGACCGCTTATAAGCCCGGCCTCAAACTCCTTGATCGCCTCCTGGAAATCAGCCCTGCCTTCTGCTACTATGATATTGCCCTCGAAAGCATTATCCTTAATATCAACCGTTTGAAGCAAGCCTCTGCTAATGGGAAATACAGCTCCCTTCCCTGCCTCAGGCTGGTCAAATTCCGATGGCTCTGTATCGCGGGTATCAATTGCCCTTTCCCGAAACATCTCCCTTAATTCAGCAAAAGTAAGGACAGCATCAACTTCAGCTGATTCTTCTTTTTTGGCAACACAGGGTCCTGTGAAAACTATTTTAATATCGTTTCCAAGTTTCTTCCTCACAACCCTTGACATAGCTACCATAGGAGAAACAATTTTACTCAGGTTTGGCACCAGTTCAGGATGGTATTGCCTGATATAATTGACTATTGCCGGGCAGTCAGATGAAATATACCTTTTATTTCCTTTATCAGATAACAATTTCTTATATTCAAGTGCAACAAGATCAGCACCGAAACCAACTTCAAATACATTGTTAAAGCCAAGCCTCCTCATCATCCCGACAAAATGGCGGTAATCAGTGATCTCAGTAAATTCTGCAGGAAAACTGGGTGCTACTATAGCCACAACATGACCGGGCGATTCAAGCATATCAGCCACCTGTATCCCTGATCGGGCATAGACTTTGGCTCCCTGGCTGCATACCCTGGTACAGTTACCGCATCCGATACACCTTTCAATCAGGACCTCAGCCTGCCCGTTGATTATTTTAATTGCCTTGGCAGGACATTCACGAACACAGGTATAGCATACACGGCACCTGTCTTTCAAGGTTATCAGAAGCTTTTTATGATCCGGTGAGCTATACATAACGGTTTATTATAATAATACTTTTCTGCCTGTATATCTGGTATGTAGCAGTGATGAAGATCTTTCTCCGAGTGGTTCGCCAAGAAAATCTTTATACAGTTCAATCAGTCGTGGATTTTTGTGCGAAACCCTTATAATCTCTTTCTCATCAATACTGTAAAGAGCCTTCATCCTTGCTTTTATCGTATGTTCATCTGCTCCTATCGGTTGCCCCCCCCCGTTTATACATCCTCCGGGGCATGCCATGATCTCAATAAAATCATAATCACAATTTCCGGCCCTGATCTCATCAATTACCGGAATTGCATTTGACAGGCCACTAATCACCATGAATTTGTATTTTGTTTTTCCTACCTTCAGGCTTGACTCTTTAATTCCCTTGCTGCCACGAAGTTCAGTATTTTTTATAATTGAAGGCTCCTTATTCTCACTTATCCAGGGTAAAGAGCGTATCACCGCTTCGGTCATGCCTCCGGCAGCACCAAACAGTTTACCGGCCGAGCTTCTCATGCCATAAGGTTCATCGGCCACCTCGGGCTCTATGAGATTCATATCAATCCCGTAAAGTTTTATCAATTTTGCCAGTTCCCTGGTAGTTAATACAACATCAATGTCAGATAACCCCTTCCGTGTCATCTCTTCTCTCTGCGACTCAAATTTTTTTGCAGTGCACGGAGCAACCGCTACAGAAAATATTTTACCTGCCTCTATGCCCGAAATTTCAGGATACCAGGTTTTTAATACGGCGCCAAGCATTTGCTGGGGCGATTTACAAGAAGAAACCGCCGGAAGCAGATCTTCATACCATTGTTCTGCATATTTTACCCATGCCGGACAACAACTGGAAATAAGCGGTAGTTTCTCCCTGCCGGTTTTCCTTTTGATAAGCTCACGGGAAAGTTCCATAACAGCCAGATCAGCTGCAAAGGAGGTATCAAATATTCTGTCAAATCCTATCTTTCTGAGAGCCGCATTAATAAGCCCGTTTACATCCTTGCCGGGTTTTATCCCGAATTCTTCAGCAAGGGTAACACTTATTGATGGAGCATACTGTACTACAACGATTTTGTCCGGATTATGTATGGCATCTTCCAGCTCAGGCAGACTGTCTTTCTCAAACAGAGCGCCTGTAGGACAGACCATAATGCACTGGCCACAGTTTATGCAACTGGAAAAATTAAGATCTTTGTTACAGGCTGTCCCGATAATTGTTCTGTTTCCGCGGTTAACAAATTCTATTGCATGTACCGACATCTTTTCGTCACATACCCTGACACATCTCCCGCAAAGTATGCACTTGGAAGGATCCCTTACTATCGAGGGACTGGAGTGGTCAAGTTTGTATTTGTTCTTTTTTCCCTGTATCCGGCGCTCCCTGACATTGAGCTCCTCTGCAAGTGTCTGCAGTTCACAGTTGCCATTTCTTTCGCAATAAAGACAATCATCAGGATGATTTGACAGTAAGAGCTCAACAATTGTTTTCCTTGATTTAATTACCCTCGGTGAATGGGTTTTAATCTTCATCCACTCTTTAACAGGGTGGGAACATGATGGCACAAGGCCCTGCCGCCCTTCAACCTCAACAACACACATCCTGCATGCTCCGGTAGGTATCGAGTCCTTCATTGAACAGATAGAAGGAATCATAATCCCGTTTGACTGAAGAGCAGACATTATTGTCTCGCCTTTTCTGGCCTTAATAATTTTATTGTTAACTTCTATCTTAACTATCATTGTGCAATTATTTTGCAGTGAGTTAACTATTTTACAGATATTGCGCTGAACTTGCAAACATCATAACAGATACCGCAACCGGTACACTTCTCTTCCACAATAAAAAACGGATGCCGCTTTGTGCCGATTATTGCATTAACAGGACATTTTGGAGCACAGGCAGTGCATCCCGTGCATTTATCAACATCGATATAGAATAATCGCAGTTCCTTACAAACTCCGGCGCTGCATTTCCTGTCAAAAATATGCTCTTCGTAATCATTCCTGAAAAAGCGCAATGAACTGATTATGGGATTAGGAGCTTTCTGGCCCAATCCGCATAATGAAGTGTCTTTTATCACTTCTGCCAGATTTTCAAGTTGCATTACACCCTTGAACCGCTCGAGTGTGGTATGACCGTTTTCATCGACAGGCCTTCTGGTAATATTCTCATATACTTCCAGCATCCTGCGGGTTCCTTCCCTGCAAGGTATACATTTTCCACAGCTTTCCTTTTGTATGAAATCCATAAAGTATTTCACTGTATCAATAATACAGCAATCCTCATCGAGAACTACCATGCCGCCCGATCCCATATAAACACCTTCTTCTGCCAAAGATTCGAAATCATATGGGACATCAATGTTTTCAACTGTCAGGAAACCTCCCGAGGGACCTCCTATCTGCACAGCTTTAAGTCCCTTATCTCCGGGAATTCCTCCTCCCGTCATAAAAACAAGATCGCGTACCTTGGTGCCAAGACCAACTTCAATTATACCCTGGTTAATTACCTTTCCTGAAAGTACAAGTATCTTTGTGCCCCTTGCTGTTTCACTACCAAATTTCCTGAACCATTCAGGGCCATTTTCAAAAATAGCGGGAACATTTGAAAGGGTTTCAACATTGTTGACAACTGATGGCTTACCAAATAAACCTGAAACAGCAGGATATGGCGGTTTCGGCCTGGGCATCCCCCTGTTTCCTTCAATGCTGCTTATCATAGCAGTCTCTTCTCCGCAAACAAAAGCACCCGGTCCTTTTCTGACCAGAATATCAATATTGAACCCGCTGTTAAATACATTATAGCCCAGCAGTCCGTAATCCTTTGCTTGCCCGATAGCCTCTTCTAGACGGGATATTGCGGTTTTATAGTCGTTTCTTATATAAATATACGCATTTGAGGTGCCTACTGCATATGAAGCTATAACAATCCCTTCGATAAGTTTGTGGGGGTCACTCTCAATCATAGCCCTGTTGGCAAAACCACCGGGGTCACTTTCATCGGCGTTACAGATAAGATAACGCTGGTCGGCTGTTGTGGCATGTGCAACCTTCCATTTCCTGCCCGTCAGAAACCCGCCTCCTCCCCTGCCCTGAAGTCCGCTTTTTTCAACTATATCACATACCTCTTCATGAGTATAGTTCCTGATAGTTTTTATGTAAGATCTGTAGCCGCCTGTGGCAATGTATTCCTGGATGGAGCGCGGACTGATACGGCCCCAGTTTTTCATCAGGTTTTTCTTCTGAAGTGAAAAGAATGGAAGCTCTTCAATAACAGGTACATTTTTCCATTTTTCCAGTGAATCATCCCGGTATTGTCCGAGTACAAGCTCCTCGGGAATAATGCTGTTAAATATCCCATCAAGTAAAAGCGGAAGTTTATCGGCATTTACATTCTTAAAAGAAACCCTTGTCTTGCCCGGCATCTGAACTTCAACAACCGGCTCCATTGAGCAGTATCCGATACAGCCGGTTTCAACAACTTCGGCCCTGATATTTCTTTCTTCAAGGTAATTGTTAATTTCTGACAGAGTTGCGCCTGCACCAGCAATTAATCCGCAACTTCCGGTACCTATAAAAACAACCGGATATTTAACTTTTTCCCTTCTTACAAACTTAAGCACCTTTTCAACCTCAGCCGGCAACTCAACCGATTCATTAAGAAGCACACTTCTGACGATGAAATCTTTTTCAATTGGTATGTGGGTATTTACTGCCATAGCTATTCCTCCCCATGTATATATGAGTCTACTATATCCTTTATATATGCCGGATCAAGCTTTGTATGGTAATTATCATTAACCTGTATCATTGGCGATAGATGGCACGCTCCCATGCATGCAATAAGTTCAAGGCTGAACATGCCATCCCGTGTCGTCTGGCCCGGCTTAATCTTTAATTTCTTTTCAAGCTCTTTCAGCACGGTAGACGAATCGCTCACATGGCATGCAGTACCGTTGCATAATCGTATATGGTATTTACCTTTAGGCTCAAACCTGAACTGATTATAAAAAGTAGCCAGTCCGAATATCTTGCTGGAAGGAAGCTCAAGGTGGCGGCCAACTTCAATAACAGATGTTTCTGAAAGAAAACCATACTCCTCCTGGATATCCTGCAATATCGGTATAAGACAATCCCTTTGCCCCCTGGGATATTTTGCCAGAATCGCAATTGTTTGCTCATCCATAGTTAACCTCTTTCTCAAGTTATTGGAAAAAAACTGTTTGCAAAATACAATCTTACAAAATTTATTGTTATTAATTGCACATTGTTATATTTATAACAATGTTTCTTAACATATTTTTATATAAAAAAAAGTGTACTTTTGCCTGTATATCAACCTATTGTTTCCAAACAGCAGGCAAGGCATATCTTTGCACTATTTCAAAGAACAGTCAGAAACGATTATTAAAATAATGCATCATTACCAGTTGGTTAAAATTAAATCATCTGAATGAAAATAACCGCAGAAAAGTTCTCGAATAAAAAAAATGATTTGCAACTTGTGACCATTAAAATTAAAATAATTCAAAATAATTGACCGTCCTAATGAGTGCTACCGACAATAAAAAAGAAATAGTAATATGTCTGGGCAGCTCTTGCTTCTCCAGGGGAAACCGTGAATGCCTCGGCATAATAGATAAATTTCTTAAAGAGCATAATCTTGAGGATACATGGTTTTTTCATGGAAGTCGATGTTTTGACAAATGCGAAAAAGGTCCGGTACTAAAGATAGGCGATGAGTTTCATGAAGGAGTCAGGCCAGATAAGATAGTTGCGCTGCTAAAGAGATCGCTGAATGTAAAATAATGCGTGTAACGCTAAACTGTCCGGAAAAACTATTATTCTGACAAACCGTAACAGAGTTCCGGATTATTTATTTCTACGATTTTGAATTAATAAAAAAGTTATAACAATAAACCAAGTCTATGGCCCTTATCAATATAGACAACAGCAAATGTAACCTTTCCTATTCCTGTGTAAGGATTTGTCCGGTCAATGCGATTAAGGTAGAAGCCCACCAGGAGTACCCTGAAATAATGCATAATGCATGTATCGGTTGCGGTCACTGCATAAAGGTTTGCTCGCCCGGCGCTATAAGCTATAAGGATTCCAGAGAAGAAACAAAAAAATTATTAAGTTCAGGCAACAAGGTGGCTGCAATATGCGGCCCCAGCATATCAGGCGAATTCAACGATATTAAAGATTACCGGAAGTTCGTTGAAATGATCAGGGCAATGGGGTTTGACTATGTGCTTGAGGCATCATTCGGAGTTGACCTGGTTGCACGCAAATACAAGGAACTGTTTGCTGCATTCAAAGGCAAACATTACATTACTGCAAATTGTCCTGCGGTGGTTGCATTTATTGAGAAATTTCATCCTGAACTGACCGCAAACCTTGCCCCTATTGTATCGCCTATGATTGCGACTGCCAAGGTAGTAAGAAAAAAATATGGTCAGGATGTAAAGGTTGTATATATCGGTCCCTGCGTGGAAAATAAGATAGAAGGAAAAAAGCAGAAGGATGACGGAAGGATAGATTCTGTTCTCACATTTATAGAACTGAGGGAGTTGTTTGCCGAATTCAACATAACCGAGAAAAAAGTTGAATATTCTGATTTTGATCCCCCTATTGGTTACAAAGGCTCACTTTACCCAATCAGTACCGGTATTCTTGAGTGTGCAGAAATAGACCAGCATTTGTTAACCGGGAAGGTAATAACTGCTGAAGGAAGGAACAACATGATTGAGGCTGTAAGACAATTCGAAAAGCATATTGATGTAATTAAAAAGCATTTTAACCTTTTTTATAACGAAGGTTGCATAATGGGCCCCGGAACTTCAAGGGGTGGTGAAAAATATCAAAGGCATGCGCTGGTAGTTGATTACGCTAAAAGAAGACTTGCAGGAACCGATATGAAGATTTGGGAAGCAGAGATGAAGGAGTTTGACTCACTTGATCTTTCAAAGGAATTCAGGAAAGACGATCAAAGGCTGCCATATCCTGAGGAAGACAAAATACAGGAGATTTTGCAGGTAATTGGCAAGGAGAACAATGTTGACGAAATAGGATGCGGTTCATGCGGGTACACTTCATGCAGAGATTTTGCAGTGGCTGTGGCCAGGGGGTTGGCGAAGACTGATATGTGTCTGACCTTTACACTAAAAAACCGCCATGAGTATATAAAAACACTTCGGGATACAAACCTGAAACTGGCTGAAACTCAGGCAGCACTTAAAAAGTCAGAAAAAAACGCAAGACGCGACCAGCAACTTGCCAGGGAATCTTTCGAAACTACCAGGACAATGCTGGAGAAACTTCCATCGAGTGTTGTACTGGTCGATCATGAAATGAAGATCATACAGGCTAACAAAAGTTTCATAAACATACTTGATGAGGAAGTCAGAATGATAGAAGATATAATTCCCGGTCTTGAAGGGGCAGATCTGAAAACACTTCTGCCTTTCAATTTTCATAATCTCTTTTCTTATGTTTTAAGCCACGACGACAATATTATTAACAGAGACGTGCATTTTAATGATATTCTTTATAATGTTTCCATTTTTACAATCCGGAAAAACAAGGTTGTGGGGGCTGTAATAAGAGACCTTTACGTACCTGAAGTCCGGAAGGAAGAGGTGATAAAAAGAGTAACCGATGTAATCGATAAAAATCTTGAACTTGTTCAGAAGATAGGCTTTCTTCTTGGTGAGGGTGCTTCTGAAACAGAGGCTATGCTGAACAGTATTATAGAATCATATAAAATGCCTCAAAAACCCGGGGAAGATGGAAAATAATTTCTATGTCGAAGTAGGCTACCAGCTAAAAAACCACGGCAAGGAGAGAATATGCGGCGATGTGTTTCTTTCACAGAGGATCAAGGAAGAAAACAGAATTGTAACTGTTCTTTCCGATGGCATGGGTCATGGAGTGAAAGCAAATATACTGGCTACCCTCACCGCATCAATGGCATTGAACTTCACTAAAGAGCACAAGGATGTAACGCGCATTGCAGAGATAATAATGAATACCCTGCCCGTCTGCAGTCAGCGCAAAATAAGCTATTCAACTTTTACCGCCGTAGATATTGAATTGAATGCCCAAACAAGTATCCTGGAATATGATAACCCGGGAACATTCATCATGCGGGGCAACCAGCCTCTTGATGCCGGCTGGACATGCCTGATACTCAGTTCGGAAAAAAACAAGGGAAAAGAGATAAAAAGCTGCCATTTTCAGCCCAAAAAAGAGGACCGAATTATTTTCTGTTCAGATGGCATTACCCAATCGGGAATGGGCAGTAAAAAGTATCCCTTTGGATGGGGCTGGGAAAACGTAAAAGATTATATAACTCATACAATTACTCAGAACCCTGATATTTCTGCACAGAAACTTGCAGCCAGGATCCTGAATGTTGCATTTAAAAATGACAACTACAATTCTCAGGATGATACTTCCTGCGCAGTTCTCTATTTCAGGGAACCAAGAAAACTATTGCTCTGCAGCGGCCCCCCCTTTGAAAATGAAAAAGATGGCAGACTCGCTGCACTCGTTGGGGAATTTCAGGGAAGAAAGATACTTTCCGGAGGTACAACCAGCGATATAGTTGCGCGGGAACTGAATCTTAAAATTACCGACACTTTTGAATTCCACGACCCTGACCTGCCACCGCAATCATATATGGAAGGTATTGATCTTGTAACCGAAGGAATTCTGACACTAAGCAAGGTTTCTAAAATTCTCAACGAACACACCCACAACACAGTCCTCGGCAAAGGACCGGCCGATCAGATAGTAAAATTGCTGCTTGAAAGTGATGAAATCCGTATTGTGATAGGCACCAGGATCAATATTGCCCACCAGGACCCTAATCTGCCTGTAGAATTGGAAATAAGACGTACTGTATTAAAACGAATTGCGCGAAAACTTGAAGAAAAGTTCCTAAAGGAGGTTATTGTTCAATACATATAACAGTTTTGCATGATCAGCTTAACAGTCCGGCATGATCAGCTCAATGATACTTCCAGTTCAACTTAATGGACCCGCAAGATCTACATATTCATAATTGTTGCCTCTCCAGTGCAGAAACTTGATAAAATCAGCATTCTTCACAACAAGTGATGCAGTATTAAGGTTTGGATGAAAACTTAATTTCTCAGCTGTCCTTAGTTTCTCATCCAGAAAAAGGTGGACGTGATTATTCTTGTCATGTATGAGTCCGAAAGGCGATACAGAGCCAGGTATTAACCCAAGGTATTTCATCATTCTTTCTGCCGATGCAAAGCTAAGCTTGCCCTGCTTCAATCTCTGTTCCAGCTCCTTTATATTCAAAACACATGAATACTCCAGTATTACCAGATAATGCCTGTTTCCTTTGTGATTCCGGAAAAACAGGTTCTTGCAATGGCTAGATTCTATTCCTTCCCAGTATTTTGAGGCTTCTTCAACAGTGGGGACTGCAGGATGCTCGTAATAATCAAATTTGATATCCAGTTCATTCAGAGTTTGGTATAATGCAGCATCTCCTCTTAATGTCATATCGTTAATTTGTTAATAGTTAGTTTTAGGACAACTCTTCAATCATCTTTCTTTTGCATACCGGCAGAGTTGATCAGATACTATCCCAATGCTTGTTATTAAGATTATTTAA
>CAYQXY010000017.1:0-98664 GCA_964421595.1 uncultured Bacteroidales bacterium
GGATTATTCGTTTCTTTTTTGTGTGCCCTGGCTCATGGGAGATTCATCTGTATAAGGCAGGTTAATCAGGTTAATAATCAATTAATTATATTTTTCAGGTAATTCATATTCAGTATTTCAATTCCGATTGATCACCCATGCTTATTAATCGCTTATTTTTTAATGGAATCAATATAAATGGTGGCAAAAATATTCAATTCGGTTTTAATTTGCTTTATAAAGGCTGCAGTAATTTTATTGGCATCCTCTAATTTATAATTACCAGGTAATTTTATATGAAATGTCAATTCAGTATGATTACCGTACCGGTGCATGTGAAAATGGTGCAAATACAGATTGCCGGCATGTATATCATTACTTATAGCATGGATTTTTTCAATTAATTCGTCGTCTGGAGTTTCGCCAAGTAAAGGGTTTATACTCTCACTAACAATACGATAAGCCAAAATCAAAATCATCAGTGAAACAAATCCACCCAGAGCACCATCAATCCACCATAAATACGGACCCAGAAAAATCCCAATAAGAATTATAGCACTGGTGAGAGCATCAGACCGGTGATGCCAGCCATCAGCCTTTAATGATTTAAAATTTTCTTTTCTTGCAGCAGCAAAGGAAACCTGAGCCATTATCTCCTTACTTACAAGCGAAATGATTGTCGCAATAATAGCAAAAAGCCCATATTCTACGGTTTCTCTGTCAATGATCCGGGATACAGATTCAAATAGAAAATTTATAGCTATCAGAACCAGTATAAGTCCTATCACAAGAGATGCAATGATTTCAGCTCTTCCATGACCAAAAGGATGATCCTTATCGGCAGGCTTGGCAGAAACATACAATCCTACCAGTAAAATAACGGAAGATAAAGAATCAGATAAAGTATGCCAGGCATCGGCTATCAGGGCAACAGATCCGGTAATAATCCCTGCCCACATCTTAAGTATAAATAAAGCAGAGTTCCCTACAATCGAAAAAAAACCTGCAAATTTCGCTGAACCAAAATTGGTGTAATGAGGAAAAAGTCGCATCAGAAACAAATAAAATATGAACTAAAAGGCCTGTAAAGATACCGTGAATTTAACTATTTCCCTGGTTAGGGCCCGGCATCAGAACAAGTCTTTCAGACAACCGCTTATATCAGGGAATTGAAATCTAAACCCTTCTTCTTTTAATACACCAGGTTCAACATCCTCGCCACTGACAATTAAAACCGAGACTTCACCTAAAATTTTTCTCACAATTACCTCCGGAAGCTTAAATAGCAAGGGACGGTTTAACACTCGTGCAAGTTCTCTTCCTAACTCAATATTAGTTGATGATTCCGGACTTGTAAAATTAACAATTCCGCTATAATCACTGTCATTAATCAAATAGTCAATAGCACGGCATAGATCGTTAATATGGATGAATGAAACTTTTTGTTTACCATTGCCAATAATGGCACCGAGACCCAGTTTAAACGGGGTTTGCATCACCTTGAGTGCTCCCCCTCCCTTTCCAAGAACTACACCAAACCTCATAACAACTGTCCTTATGCCCATCTCCCTAATCCTGCCGGCAATTGACTCCCATTCTATTATTAAATCAGAGAGGAATCCATCTGAAAAATTCCTGCTTTTTTCATCATGCCGGCCACTGGCGCTGTAAATACTCACGCCGGAACTAAACATAACCAGGCCAGGTTTCTTTTTTGACTTTTTCAATGCAGACCAGAGCTTTTCCGAAGTTACAATCCTGCTGTCACGAATTATTTGCTTATTCTTTTTTGTCCACAACTGGAAAACAGGAGCACCTGCTAAATGGATCAGAACATCGGCGTTCTCAATATAATCAGTAAGCTGGTCACTATCACTGTACAACACCCGGCGATCAATTTTTATAAATTTTATGCCAGGTCTGTTAAAATGATCATTAAGATTTCTCCCCACTAACCCTGAAGAACCGGTAACTGCAATATTCATCAATAAAGTTTTTAATTACTACCCTAAATATATGTATGTTGAAATTGCTAATCAGGTGGTCGCCACGGATGAATTATCAACGTATTTGAATTCCCCATCCTTGATACATCTGCGGTCAATTCTGTATGGATAATCATGTTCATTTAGTAATATCAACCAGATGAAGAATTAATTTCTTTTTGTGTGCCCCGGATCATGGGAGATTCATCCGAAAAATCTATAAGTACTAATCTAAATATAAGTAAGTTACCATTGCTAATCACGTGGTTGCCACGGATGGATCACCCATGGATTATTCGTTTCTTTTTGTGTGACTTGGCTCATGGGAGATTCATCCGAATAATTTATAAGTATTAATCTTACTATAAGTAAATAACCATTGCTAATCACGTGGTCGTCACAGATGGATCACCCATAGATTATTCGTTTCTTTTTGTGTGACTTGGCTCATGGGTGATTCATCGGAACAATTTTAATTATCAATCCAGATATATGTAAGCTAAATTAGTTATTAACGTTGTTGCAACATTTGGAGTACCCATCATATATGCATTACATTCAGTCCGCCTGGAAAATTCATAATAATTAACAAATCAAATTGCCTTTTGATTAAACATAATATAGCCAAAATTAAACATAACGTAAAACTTCTGTCCGGCTTTATCATAGTAATTTACACTTATGGATGCAGGTCCGACACGTGTTTGATAGACAAATCCTCCGCTTCCAATAAATTTCCTGTGCTTGAATTTTTCATGATAAAAAGGAAGATTTCTGTTATCTGATCCGATCATTTCATATGGCTGAAACATATATGCTTCGAATCTTAACTGGAGCTGATTGCGAAGCATTATTACAGGAATAATTCCCACTCCGGCAAAATTGTGTGCCCTGTAATTTTCAAGGAATAATGTCTGGCTATGAGGAAATGGCTGAAAAGCGGGTGAATTAAGTACAGTAGAAGTATAATTGCTGAAAAAATCCTGTGTTGACAACGTTACTTCACTTTTTAATCCGAGAGAGATACGGCTATTTATCCTGAAATATTTTGTGTAACCGGCATCAAAAAGGAAGAAATAATGATCATTCCGCAGACTGTTTTTTAGTAAGGAAGTAGAACCTGGAGAAAACCGCTCTATACCACGCACAAATTGGAGTTTTGCAAAAGCATTGCGGCCGCGTGAAGGATATTGCTTGAAATTAAAATTCATCATTTCCAGTAAAAAGGAGATTGAATTTAAATCAAAGTCAGTCCTGTCTGTAGTGTCAGATTTTAAAAAATTCTCAATCTGGTAATATCGGTCAGAAACCCTGCCAATAGTATAACCAACCTGGCCCAGACCATTCATGCCAACAGGAGCCCCGGCATTAATCTTCAAATTCCCGTCGTACTTTATCAGATAAGATGGACGAACATCCTCAAAAAACGGATCATTGCTGCTTGTGAAAAAATCCCACCTGTTCAAGGTAAGAGAAATATCGCCGAATACCGGAACAGCACCCGGGTATTCGATCTTACCTCTGGCAAGAACGGAACTGTACAGTCGCCCAAAATAAAGATTACCTTCAATGTTGTAGGAATTTCTTCCCAGAAACTTATATTCAGCACCAAAGAATCCCTGATTAATACTCGAAGAAGAAATATTTCCCCCAATTTGCATTTCGTACCGGGTCTCACTGGTTAGCTCAAGATAAAGATCAAATATCCCGGTGTTAATATTATATATTGCACGAGGATAGATAGATGTAATCTTGTCATCAGAAACAAGCTTATAGTATTCGGTTCTCAGACGTTCCAGATCAAAATACTCTTCTCTTTGTCTTATAGTGTTTATAACATAATCGATCTGATACTTATTGGAACCTGCAACATAAATATTTTGGAAAATCATTGGAGGCAGATCATTCCTGAATAATCTCCTTTTCTCTTGTACCTCTTCGGCAGAAATCCTCCTTGAAATTTTTTCCTTAATATGGTCCATATTATTCATTGTGGTTTCATAACCAGCCTGAATGATGCGACTGGCATCCTGAAAATCAAGTACCCCCACATTTTGAATATCAGATTCAATCAATATTCCACCCACTTTCTCGATATCATAATCCGTCTGCCCTGAAATCATATTCTCTATCTGAAGCCGTATATTATTGGGTGTAGGAGGTGGTGCATTGGAACTTACCTTACTGCCAATCATTATACCAGGCTGAAAATCATTCATCATGACATCAAATGGGAAATTGTTATGAATTCCTCCGTCAAATAGCAGGACACCATTAATTTCAATAGGATTGAAGAAAAACGGATAAGTCATTGAAGCTCGTACTGCCGATGAAAGTTCTCCGTCACTTAGTATAACCGCCTTGTTGGCATGTACATCAGAGGCAATACATCTGAAAGGCACAAAAAGATTATTAAAATCATAAAGTGCATAGGCACTCGACTGGGCGAAAAGCTCCAGAAGTCCGAGATCCATCAGATGTGTAGGAACAATATTTGTCGGAAATACAGGAACTGTAATCGAATCAAGCTTACTGAACTGAAAAGAAAGCATGCCTGAATCTGGAAACCTGTCTTTATAATATTGGTAATAATCATCAGGAATCTGACCAGTTGACCAGCTTAAAAATTCAGGGGTATATATTATAGCTTCAATTTCAGAAGTAGAATAACCTGAAGCATAAAGTGCTCCAATAATTGCACCCATCGATGTTCCGGTAACATAATCAATAGGAATGCTGTTTTCCTCAAGTGCCCTGATCACACCAATGTGTGCAAGACCTTTAGCTCCTCCACCACTCAGAACTAATCCCACTTCCTGACAATAAACATAAGTATTGCTTAATAACGCAATGACAAGAAAGTTAAAAATAATTTTTTTCAGATGCATCAAAACGAAGAACTTAATTGATTAATTGGCTACTCAACCGGGTTGATTTCATGGCCGCAGGGCTAAATTAATATATAAATGCGTTTATGAGGAAATTCTTCTTTACAAGTGCTTTAACATAAAAGGAGAACATTTTAATACCTGAACATGCACATTGTAAATCAATCCGTTTCAAGAATTTCAAAAGTACATGAAATTCCAGTTTGATCAAATTTTAAATTAATTATTAGCATGGAAGAAAACATGCAGGTATTTAATTTGGAAGGTCAATAACAAACATGAATGCATTAAATCAATATTTAATTATATTTATATCGAAAGTAACATACATTTTTCTTAAAATATGTAGGTTTGCAAATTAGAGTTTTTATGCGCTATTTTTAAAAGTGTGTTAAAGCTAGTCGCATTCCCCTGGCAGGAGTTAATCAATATTATCAGACATAATCACTAATCAGCCAATACATTATGAAGCCAATCTCATTATTTGTACTTCCAATACTTTGCCTTGCCTGTGTTCAGACACAAAAAAACCAGAACGGAGTTAAAGACAATACGGTTGTACGTATTGAAACCACTTACGGCAATATAGATATCAGATTATACGATGAAACTCCGCTTCATCGTGACAATTTTGTTAAGCTCGTTAATGCAGGATTCTACAATGATCTTCTTTTCCACCGGGTTATAAATAACTTTATGATTCAGGGCGGAGATCCCAATTCAAAAAATGCCGATCCGTCTGCTCAGCTTGGTTCAGGAGGACCGGGATATACCATTCCGGCAGAGTTTAATCCGGAACTTTTCCACAAAAAAGGGGCCCTGGCTGCTGCCAGACTTGGCGACAATGCAAATCCTTTAAAAGAATCATCTGGATCACAATTTTACATAGTACATGGAACAGTACTAACTGATAATCAGCTAAACGAGTTGGAAGCCAGGATAAATAATGAGAAGAAACAGAGTCTTTACTCCAAGATATTCAGGGATCTGGAAATTGAATTCAAAACTGAAAATATAGAACCTGATTATCAAATAATTACTGAAAAAGCCAGGCAAATGGTCACTGATCACTTCAGTGAAAACAATTTGTTCAACTACTCTGACATTCAACGGGAAGCCTATACCACCTACGGAGGGACTCCGCATCTGGATGGTTCGTATACCGTTTTCGGAGAAACAATAGCAGGAATGGAAGTTATAGATAAGATAGCTGCTTCTGAAACCACGGGATCATCCAGGCCTTTGACCGATATCCTTATGAGAATAAGTATTCTGGATAAATAATTTAAATATGATATTTTTTTAGTCTTTCTTTGCAGCCATGGAGCAAAAAATTAAAAACGCATTGGATCAGGCACGTGTCTTTACTGCTGCCAACCTCAGTGAGCTAGAAAATTTCAGGGTAGAATTCCTGGGTAAAAAAGGTATCATACAGGAGTTATTCGCTCAATTTAAATCCCTGCCCCCCTCTGAAAAAAAAGAAACAGGAGTTTTACTGAATGAATTAAAAAAAACAGTGCAGGAGAAAGTTGAACAATATGTAAAGCAGCTCTCGGTAACACGTGAGTATTCTTCTGATCTTGATCTCACATTGCCTGCAAACCATGTTCCTGCCGGCAGCAGACACCCTATTTCTATAGTAAGAAAAGAAATCATAGACATTTTCAGCAGAATAGGATTTACAATATCTGAGGGTCCGGAGATAGAAGATGACTGGCATGTATTTTCTGCACTGAATTTTCCTGAGGAACATCCCGCCCGGGATATGCAAGACACATTTTTTATTGCCAAAGATCCTGATATCCTGCTACGAACTCATACTTCATCAGTACAGGTAAGAGTTATGGAGTCGGAGAATCCGCCTATACGTACAATTTCTCCCGGAAGGGTTTTCAGAAATGAAGCTATATCAGCAAGATCACATTGCATTTTTCACCAGATTGAAGGTTTATACGTAGATGAGAATGTTTCATTTGCTGACCTTAAGCAAACGCTTGAATTTTTTGCCAAGGAACTATTCGGAGAAGAAACAAAAATAAGACTTCGTCCATCCTTTTTCCCATTTACAGAACCGTCAGGAGAAATGGATGTTTCCTGCCGTTGCAAAGGAAAAGGATGTAAACTCTGTAAAAATACAGGGTGGCTTGAGGTACTGGGGTGTGGTATGGTCGATCCAAATGTGTTGAAAGAGTGCAATATTGATCCTGTAAAATACACCGGGTTCGCTTTTGGAATGGGTATTGAAAGGATTGCACTTCTTAAATATGATATTAAGGATATAAGGCTCTATTTTGAGAATGATGTCAGATTCCTGAATCAGTTTTCAGCAATTATTTAAGTCTGCTTTACCTGAATCTTTGTATTACGTCATAAGGTAAAAATTACTCAATAATAGCAAAGCTGCAAATTACTCAGGAAAGAATCCTGATCTCATAGGTAAGTTCGATACTTTTCTTGTATACAGCGCTTACACCGCAGTATTTATCATGTGAAAGATCAATTGCCTTCTTGATTTTATCAACAGGCAGGTTTTCACCCTTGAATTCATAACAGATCTTTATCCTGTAATATCGTTTTGGCAAATCTTCTGTCTGATCACCTTCTATCACCATATTAAAATAATCTGGCTCTATCCTCATTTTTTTCAGGATATTAATTACATCAATGCCTGTGCATCCTCCAAGAGAAGCCAGCATAAGAGGTTTTGGTCTCGGACCTTTATTACCTCCCCCGTTTTCCTCATCAAGGTCCATAATTATTTTATGGTCAGAAATATGAGCCTCAAAACACATATTGCCATTCCATTTAACATCTATAACCGATTGCATACCTATACATATTTAAATTATTTTACTACTTTTGGACAAATTTAGCACATATAGTCCTTAATTCATAATATATTAGCAGGTTGATAAACTCTTAACCTCATGAAAAATACAGCCGGTACAAACACATGTGAATATTGCTCAAGTAAATTTAACAATATCTTCAGACACCTGACTCCTGAAGAACATGAAATGATCTCTCTTGACAAAAATTGCGAACCGTATAAAAAGGGTTCTGTAATCTATCATGAAGGAAACAGAATTTCAGGATGCTATTGTGTAAGTAATGGAATTATTAAAATTTTTAAAACTGGTATTGATGGAAAGGAGCAGATAGTAACATTTGCCAAAAAAGGAGATATTATTGGCTTTCGTTCTGTGCTCAGCGGCGAACTGGCATGCACAACTGCCAAGGTAATTGAAGATGCACACCTTTGTTTTATTCCTGGAGAGACGCTTGTTAATCTTTTCAAAAGAAACGGTGAATTTTCAATGGATCTTATGCAACTTGCCTGCAAAGAACTTGGTGAAGCCAATGCATACATAACAGACATTGCTCAAAAGACAGTGCGTGAGAGGTTGGCAGAGGTGCTAATACACCTGAAAAATAATTTTGAACTTGATAATGATCAGTTCCTGCAGATAACCCTTACAAGGGAAGAACTTGCAAATATTGTAGGTACGGCCACAGAATCGGTTATCCGTTTGCTTTCGGAATTTAAATCTGACAAGCTAATTGAATTACATGGACGCAGAATAAAACTCCTAGATATTAAAGGCCTTAAAAAGGCAGGAAATGTATTTTAAAAGGAAATAATCCTTTTTCCTACATAAATTTCTTGCCCATTATAACATGAACAACTAATCCCAGCAACATAAGTCCACCACTTATTACAAGGATATTATTACTCGACATTCCCTGGGTTATTCCGTAAACCAGGACAATAACTGCAATTATGAAAATAATTAAACCCAGATACTGAATTACTTGTTTCATGATTTTTAGGTTAGATTTTGTTGAGCCAAAAATATATAATAATTTTTAAAATGCTTTCTCTAATATATTAAATATTTTCTTTTAAAATAACAGGTTTTGATTATCCTTTATATCTCTGCCAAGATGCCTGTATCCCATTGCTGTTATTTCTCTTCCCCTGGGAGTCCTTTTAATGTACCCCTCTTTTATTAGAAATGGTTCATAAACTTCTTCAATTGTTCCTGAATCTTCACCAATAGAAGTTGCTATTGTTGATATCCCAACAGGTCCACCGCTGAATTTATCTATTATTGTAAGAAGTATTTTATTATCCATCTGATCCAGTCCGTGTTTATCAATGTTCAAAGCTTCAAGTGAATATTTTGCTATTTTCATGTCTATTCGTCCATTTCCTTTTACCTGGGCAAAATCCCTTACGCGTCTCAATAAAGCATTTGCAATCCTTGGGGTTCCCCTGCTTCGTCTCGCAATTTCATTGGAAGCGTCATCGGATATAGAAATTTCAAGAATATCTGAAGACCTTTTTATAATATGATCAAGCACTTCTGAATCATAATACTCAAGGTGAGAATTAATACCGAATCTTGATCGTAGCGGACTTGTAAGCAATCCTGATCTGGTAGTTGCACCTATTAGAGTAAAAGGGTTTAATTTAAGCTGTACTGAACGAGCCCCCGGTCCTTTATCGATAAGTATATCTATCTTATAATCCTCCATTGCAGAATACAGGTATTCTTCAACTACTGAACTTAAACGGTGAATTTCATCTATGAACAACACATCTTTATCTTCAAGACTCGTTAAAAGTCCGGCCAGGTCACCAGGTTTATCAAGTACAGGCCCGGAGGTTATCTTTATATTGACACCCATCTCATATGCTATGATATTTGCAAGGGTAGTTTTACCAAGTCCGGGAGGACCGTGAAGAAGTACATGGTCAAGTGCCTCGTTCCTTAATTTTGCAGCTTTGACGAAAACTTTGAGATTATCTACAGTTTTGATCTGACCTTTAAAATCATGGAACAGGACAGGTCTCAATTTCTGTTCTATTTCCTTATCAGGATTATCTTCCAGTTCATTTCTTATGTCAAAATCATTATCCATATTCCTGATATTTAATTATTATAAAACTCAGTTTCCTTTAAGATGATTAGTTAATTCCTGAGTTGATATAATGGATACAAATCTAACCTATTTTTCCTGTATCAGAGAAAGATTTAATGAAGGTTATTTATTAACAACATATATAATTCAGTTTTTAATAATTAAAATTTAAATAATGATATATATAGTCTGTTAATTCTGTTGATAAATCCATCATGTAAATAATCAACATGATATCATTCATATATTGATATACTTATAAACAGGTATTAACACTATAATCTGTTCATTATCATTATATATAAATGATGAATTAACAATCTGAAACAATACCTGAAACCATATTGTTAATATGTTCCGGCATATTTGATGTTAAGAAAAAGTTGATTCTTTAACTTGTAATTTACCTCTTGAAATTTCACCGGGTGGATTTTTTTTATATACAGTCAGTTTTATTAAAAACAATTTATTTTAGTTATTTTTTTTCAGCTATTTTACCAATAGATAATGTTAATTTTGTGGTGATATCTAAATGGCAGAACTCTCTGGTAAATGGCATGGTTTTTTACCTGCCTGATAAGTTACTATGATATCATGCTTTTAAACGGAAAACCGGACTATTTACACCTGACACAAATATAACCTCAATTAAAGTGAACAAATTCAGTGATGGATAAAACAATTACTATAGCACTAGGTGCTGATCATGCGGGATTTAAAATTAAGCAGCAAATAAAGGAATATTTGCAAATGAAAGGATATAGTTTCAAAGATTTTGGTGCAAATTCAGATGAACCATCAGATTATCCTGATTTCGCTCATCCTGTTGCATGTGCCGTTGAAAAAGGTGAATTTACCTATGGAATAGTAGTATGCGGGAGTGGTAACGGAGTTAATATGGTTGTAAACAAATATCAGGGAATAAGATCCGGCTTATGCTGGAACAAGGAAATGGCTCATATTGTAAGGCACCATAATGATGCAAATATTTGTACCCTGCCTGGCAGATTTATTAATGAAGACGAAGCCAGAGAGATAGTTGATGAATTTTTAAATACGGAATTTGAAGGCGGCAGACATTTACGAAGAATCAATAAAATGTCGCTGAAAGACAGACCTGACAATTGCTGATTAATTAATGGCCGGAATATACCTACATATTCCATGGTGCAGGAAAGTTTGTATTTACTGTGACTTCCATTTTTCTGTATCGATGCGTAACAAGGAGGAGTTAATTAACTGCATGATCAGGGAGATCGGAATGCAAAAAGATTATCTTGGGCCGGAGGTGATCGATACAATTTATTTTGGGGGCGGAACCCCTTCCGTACTCACACCTGAAGAAATAAAGTCAATTATTGACAAAGTTAATTCTGTATTTATTACCTCAGGATCTCCTGAAGTAAGTATTGAAGTTAATCCTGATGATCTTTCTCTTTCGTATCTCAGGGAACTCAACCGGGCCGGAATCAACAGGCTGAGCATCGGTATACAATCCTTTTATGATCAGGATCTTGAATGGATGAATCGCCGGCACAACGGTAAACAGGCTGTTAAATGCATTGAAGAGAGCCAAAAAGCGGGATTTGATAATATAAGCATTGATTTGATTTACGGATTACCTGATATGGATATTGAAAAGTGGAAAGGAAACTTAGAAATAGCCTTTTCCCTTAATATTCAGCATCTGTCAGCCTACCATCTCACTCTGGAAAACAAAACCGTTTATGCTCATAAAATTAAAAAGGGCTTGATGAAAGGTCCTGATGAAACAGGTGGCCTGGTCCAATTTGAAACTCTTATGGATATGGCCTGCGAAAAAGGATTTGTTCATTATGAGATCTCAAATTTTTGCCGTCCCGGATTTTATTCCAGTCATAATACATCCTACTGGCTAAGGAAGCCATATCTTGGTATTGGACCTTCAGCAAATTCATTCGATGGGAATTCGAGGCAATGGAATATTAAAAGTAACAGCGGGTATATAAAAAGCATTAATGCAGGAATAATTCCCTTTGAGAAAGAGCTCCTTGATATTAAAACAAAATATAATGAATATATACTTACTTCATTAAGAACCAAATGGGGAATTGATCTCCCTTTTCTCGAAAATGAATACGGGGGTCTTTACTATAATCATTTCATGAATGAAGCAACCAGGTTTTTAGAAAAGGGAAAACTTGAGAGAACAGGAAACAAAATCAGATTGAGCAGAAAAGGTAAGTTCTTTGCTGATGGAATAATGTCACAATTATTTTATGTGGAAGGTTCCGATTAAATTGATTCGGATAATTATAAGTCTAAATATAAGTAATTTACAAAATTACATGAATTTCTCATCAACTGAAAATCCATCAGGGATAAAGACATTGCATGGGTAATCGACCATAAGGTCAAATTCTTTTATCCGAAATTACACACAGACGGATGAAAAAATTTCATGGAAAAGCGAAGCGGTTCCTCCTGTAAGTCAAAATTTTGTAATTTTCTTAACAAAATTTTGGCTTCTTGTTTTTTACAGGAGATGACTGTCATTTGGTTGCCATTGATTGGTCACCACATGCTTTTTAAGTGAATTGTTTCCGGGCTCTCTGCTCTCTGGTTAATGGGAGATTTAAACATCGAAAATTAATTGACCATATCAGACCTGATTAATGCAACCAGCCTGACAATTTCGTCTAAATCATTCTGAGTGTAATTAAAAACCGGACGCTGAGCTATTAAGGTCCTGTCTGAATGATCTATCGTCAGGTCATCAGGTTCAAAGAGAATCTCAACCCTGTCATAAACATGTTTAAGCTGTTTAACAAGTAACAGATATTTTGATATCAGTTCGTCATTTTGATGATTGGAAAGCAGTGTTATCAAACGATCCAAAGAATATTTCTGTGATAATATCTGTTCTTCCAGCACAATGTCAGGTTTTTCTGCATCATAAAAGCTTCCTACAATATATAAAGCTTCAATCCAGCCTCCTGCCAGGATAAGTGAAGCTGCCCCTGCACGGTCAAGTTCAATTAACTGCCTGTCGGCCGAAAGATAAATATTAGTTGCCAGATCAAATAAGGAGTCCGGATGATACACCATTCTTTCATGTGCCATTGCGGCATTTGAGATAAACCTGTCGGAAATCCCAATACTATGGGCAAGCCTTGATATTGCAGAAAGATAGTTAATTGCTTCCTGAGTTTGTCCGAACATATGGCAAAAACTCATATTTGCCCCATATATACCAAGATTAACTGCTATTTTTCCCGATGAATTGTACCTTTGAATATTATAAACCGGGTTAAGAATGGAAATATCGAATACCATATCGAGGTGGTAAAACAGCCTGCGTGCTTCCACCGGTGAATACATATCATAAAATATCGGCCTGAATTCCTTAATTTCTGAGTAAACTTCTCCGGAGTCATCATTTTGCCTGACAGGACTGCTTTCTCCGGGGTTTTGACTGCAGGATACGGTTATAATTACCAGAAAAAATACCAACTGACAGAGTATAGCAGAATTTCTCATTCCTTTTTGATTTGAAGATATTATAGTGACGATAAAAGTAATAAAAGATTATCTGTATGTTGAGGATGGGCATTAAAAACTTAACGATTTGCCTTCCTGACAGGTTATACAGCATTGTAAAGTTTTCTCCACAATTATAACAACAACTGAGCCCGGTAATTTAACATAATTGTATAACAATTATTGTAGTAGATAAATGTGAAATTTGCATTTATGCTTAATTTATAAAATTTAAAACTGCTTAATGCATTCACAATCAAAGTTGAAGATTAAAAAATTCGCTAAAATCGGACTATCCAACACCTGAGGAGGTGGCTTTAAGCCCGATTTTTGCTGCGCACCGCGAATTTTTCTAGCGCACAGGCTTTTCGGACATAGCCCCGCCAAAACATGACCACGTTCTAAGAACGTGGATTTTTTAATGAAATTAAAGATAAAAAAACCGGATTATCAGATCCGAAGCCTGAACATTAACAAGGGGACAATAGAAAAACACAGGGCTTGATTCAGAATACAATTCTGTTTCCAAGTTGCTTTGCAAGCTGCATATTGGCATTCTTAAGAATCATATACCTTTGCTGCAGAAGTAATGATTCATCATTTCCTGCTTTTCTCAATTTTTCCTCAGTCTCTTTCAACTCCTGTCTTATCAGGAAGCTTTTATAGGCCAGCACAGCGGAAGGCACAATTTCTTTCAGTTTATCCTCTTCAGTTTCTATATAGGTTTCCTTTCTCTTCCATATGCGGCTAATATCATATGATGTGCTCAGCAAATCGGCTGCGGCGTGACTTACAGCCGCTTCCGGATGATTGGTAAATATTTTTATATCAGGTATTGTATTGTTTGTTATCAGCTCCTTGCATTCTTTTATGATCTGATTGTACACAGGATTTGATAACTCCAGCTCATCTCTTTCAAGTTCATAAATTATAAAACTTGCAACCGAAATATGATTTTCAATATTTTCGTCATTCAGCGGAAACAACTCTTTGGTACCGTGATTTATCAGAAGTCGTAAAATTTCTCTTTCATGAGTGTCTCTCTCCGGATGCGGATTGATTTTACTTACTTCTTGATTCAGCGTCTTATCAGATATAAAACCTTTATCATCATGCCTGATGCCCCGTCTTTTGTTTGCCTCCTTTCTCCTGATCTCGTCAGTTTCGGTATATAGTATCTTCTCTTCTATCTCAAGGATATTTGCACATTCCCTGATATAGACCATCCGTGTTATTCGATCAGGTATCCTGGCAACAGAACGCACAATGTCGCCAATCATCATGCTTTTCTTAACCGGATCATTTTTAGACTCTTCGTTAAGCAGTCTTGTTTTGAATAATACGAAATCAAGCTCATTTTTTTTGATATATTCACCAAGTTCCTCAGAACCCGTTTTCCTGGCAAATGAATCAGGGTCTTCGCCGTCAGGGAAAGTGAGAACCTTTACATTCATCCCTTCTTCAAGGATCAGGTCGATACCCCTTATTGATGCTTTCAATCCCGCTTCATCACCATCATATAGAACAGTTATATTATTCGTAAATCTTTTAATCAGCCTGATTTGCTCAACAGTAAGAGCAGTTCCGGAAGAAGCCACAACATTCTCGATACCTGACTGATGGAGAGAAAGAACATCGGTATATCCTTCAACCAGCAAGCATTTGTCACTATTGACTATTTCGCGTTTGGCAAAATATAATCCATACAGGATCTGGCTTTTGTGATATATTTCCGATTCGGGAGAATTGAGATATTTTGCAGTATTCTTGTCCTGTTTCAGGGTTCTCGCTCCGAAAGCCATTACTTTCCCGGAAAGGGAGTGAATTGGAAATATGATCCTTCCGCTGAACCTGTCGAAAAGTTTATCGGCTTTTCTTATGGTTAGACCGGTTTTTTCCAGAAACTCGGGCTTATAACCATTTTTTATGGCATATTGTGTAAATGTGTCCCAGTTTCCCGGAGAATACCCGACCATGAATTTTTCAATAACAGGTTTACGGAATCCTCTTTCTTTCAGATAGGCCATGCCAATAGCCAGTCCTTCATCATTATTGTTCAGGCTTTCACTAAAATATTTTCGGGCAAACTCGGTAACAAGAAGCATGCTTTCCCGCTCATCCTGTTTTACTCTTTCTTCATTTGTAGTCTCCTTTTCAATTACCTCTATACCATATTTTTTTGCCAGGAATTTCAGGGCCTCGATCCATGAAATATGCTCGTGTTCCATTACGAAATTCACTGCATTTCCTCCTTTGCCGCAGCCGAAGCATTTAAAGATGCCTTTGGCAGGAGAAACAGTAAAGGAGGGAGTTTTTTCATTATGGAAAGGACAAAGTCCGAGGTAGTTGACCCCCCTTTTTTTCAGCGTAATGAAATCCTGAACCACTTCGGTGATTTCGGCCGAATCAATTATTCTATCGATGGTTGAAGGATCTATCATTAAGTTGAATTTGAATGTGTTACCTCTTCTTCTAGCGGTTTGGAATTAAGTGCTAAATTAACCAATTAATGAAGAAAACATATGGCAAACATTCTTCTTTCATTAATTAAGAAATCTTTTAATTATCATTTCAAAGATTAATATATGCCTTAATTGTCGTGTGAACACATTAAATTACATATATTTAATACAGACGGTGCAGAAGGATCAGGTATTTTGCGTTTTCTGTTTAAGATCCAGATCTTAGACAGAGCGTTTTCTTGTAAAGTCCAGATCTTAGACAGAATCTTACCGGAATCTGGAAGAACCGGAGAACGATTGAGCGTGATCCTGCTCCAGCCTGAATAAACATGAATTATTGCAGTGTATATTTTTTACACGGATTTGTATTATATTTCGGAACAATGGTAATACCTCACAGGTATTTTCAGGACAATAGTGATTTGAACAACTAAACCAATATCAGATGAAGAAGCTGGTTGTGTTATCGGGAGCCGGAATAAGCGCCGAAAGCGGAATACGGACTTTCCGTGATATGGGAGGCCTCTGGGAAGAGTATGATATTATGGAAGTAGCCAGTCCACAGGGATGGGCTGAAAATCCAACCCTGGTTCAGAGATTTTATAATGACCGGCGCAGGCAATTGCTTGATTGTGTACCTAATAAGGCACACCGTGCACTTGTGGAACTTGAGAAGTACTTTGATGTGGAGATAATCACCCAGAATATTGATGATCTTCATGAAAGGGCGGGAAGTAAAAAGGTGCTGCATCTTCATGGTGAATTAAGAAAATCGAAAAGCACAAAATTTCCTGAACTTGTATATGATATCGAGGGTTGGGAAATAAAGGATGACGACCGTTGTGAAAAAGGATTCCCTTTAAGGCCTCATGTGGTCTGGTTCGGCGAAGAAGTACCTGCAATGGCACCTGCAATGGATATTACTTCCCAGGCAGAAGTATTTGTCGTTATCGGAACATCACTTAATGTATATCCGGCAGCAAGTCTTCTGGATTTTGTTCCGGTCGATACACCCACTTATCTTATTGATCCTAATGATGTAATGTATTATCGAAGAAGAGGGGTTGAAATTATAAAGGAGAAGGCCGGATATGGTGCAGAAATACTGTTTCGAAAATTAACCGGGAAGGAATTATCAATTCAATGACTCAGACCGGTGTTTACAACCTGTATTCATGTTGCAGCCCTGAAACAATGGTTGCAGAAAAATTCATGGAGTGTTCATGGGCTATTGCCGAATCAATTTATTATCAGGACCATAAGTCCTGATTTAATTCAGTAATTAAATCAGACCCATTTCAATGCTAAAGTCTATGGATGCTTTCAAAAAAAACAAAAAATTACCGGAAGACAGAAATGGGCCGTTAATATCCGGCGATACGGAAAAGAAGCACGGCCACAGAGTCAAACTATACTTTGCAGTATTTTTCAAAAGATGCTGGTCAGTGATTTATGCACTTATTTTCCTGTTTATTTCCTTCTCAGCCGTAAACGCCCAGGTGTTCAATGCCGGTTTCTCAGGAGGTTTAAATATTTCTCAGGTTGATGGTGACGGATTAGCCGGCTATAACAAGGCGGGAGCGACTTTTGGAATTTTTGTCAATGCTTTCCTTAGGGAAGACCTGAATGCCCGGCTTGAGATAAATTATTCCCCGAAAGGCAGTCAACTCAAAACCTCCCTTGAAGATTTGCGCTACTACAGAATGGAGCTCCACTACATAGAATTCCCGGTTATGCTTAACTATTTGCTCCCGGCAAAATTAACAGCTGAAGCCGGATTGTCGGGTGGTTACCTGTTTAGAGCAAAAGAAAAGGACGAACTTGGGGAAATACCTGTATCCGATCCATTCAGAAAAAGTGAAATTTCCGCGCTTGCGGGCCTCTCCAGGCTGCTTACAGATAATATTTCTTTAAATCTCCGGATCTCGTATTCGATAATTCCTGTCAGAAAGCATGCGGGAGGAGGGACATTCTATTTTAACAGGGGCCAGAACAACAATGTAATTTCTTTTACTGCAAGATATCAGTTTTAAAACAGTTTCAATCGGAATGCTTCATGCATAAGCCATTGTTAGTATGCTCAGCCTTATTCCTGGTTTGAGCATTATTGCCATAGCGCACGATTCAAGGGTAGCTCCTGTTGTAACTACATCATCAACCAGCAGGACATGTTTGTTTTCTATCCGGGCAGGATCTCTTACCCTGAAACAATTTTCAACATTTTCCCACCTTTCTGTGCGTGATTTATTTATTTGTGTATCAGTACCTATATACCTGACAAGGATATCAGGGTATAACTGTTTTCCGAGGCCCTTTGCAAGCCCCCTTGCAAACCATTCACTCTGATTATATCCTCTTTTAACTTCCCTTGATTGGTGGAGCGGCACAGGCACAAGAAAGTCAGTTTCTGAAAAGTGGCCGCTGCGCGCCAGTTCGCTGCCATATAAAACTCCTATATATTCAGCAAGTTGCTTGTTGCCAAGGTACTTTATATGATGAAGGATTTTTCTGCTTTTACTTCCTTTCTCAAAATAGTATAATGCTGCTGCGGCCTGAATATTTAACCTTCCCCAGAACAACTGCTCCAACGGATTGTCTTTATCAAGATGAAAATTTGTCTTTGGAAGGTTAAAAATGCAACTAAGGCAGATATATTTTTCCTGTGTTACTAAAACGCTGCCACAGGCCACGCAAACAGCCGGATATATTAGATTGGTGAAATCACTGAATATGTCGGCGACCTTCAAATTTACAGATATTAAGCTGAAGTTTAAATTTAGCTCAATCCGTAGTAATTTCAGTAATTAAAAATTGCCTGAATACCTGTTTCCCGGATTTGACCTATCGTTTGGATACTGTTCTTTCTGTTTTTTCTTTTTTCGGCGATTTGTAGGATAGAAATAGATCAGGCTTAGCACAAAGCCAAATATAACACAGATAACAAGACCAAGCGCAAGTGAGGTGCGAAATACCCAGAACCATAAATGAATTGTTACTTCGTGTGAATTCTGAATGGCGAATATAACAAGGAGCAATGCTATTATAATCAATGATATATATCTGAAAAGATGTGCAGGAGGCTGGTTATCATTTGATTGATAGTTATTTTCTCTTTCGGGAATTGTCATCACGATTAAGTTAAAGTTTAAACTTGAATTTTTTCTTAATTAATATGGCAGCAGTAATTATAGAAAAAATGTTCAGGTTATCTGCGTGTCATATTAATTGCCGGATGAGAATGAAGCCTTTTAATTTTTCCGGCATGCAGTAACATAAGTAAAGTTAAGCTTTATGTTTGATCTTTTCGAAAATTTCAGGAAAAATTTACCTTAAATAAGCTGGTTTAATAGTGTATGAAATTTGCTTTACAAATTTCATACAATCACCCTTTTGCTTTCTATGCCGTTTATCTTCTTGCCAGAAGTACTGATAAACCAATCACTAAGAACAGTATTGGCCAGAACAAACCAGCTTCACCGGGGTTGATACCCCAGATATCCGGTATCAGAAAGTAAAACCCAATTGCGACCAATACAATTCCTGCAGTCTTCTCCTTTTCAGTGATAGTAAAAATGATACCCAGGGAAAGTAAGAGTGTTTTCCAGGTGAATATATAAGAAGGCACAAGCCCGGGCATAATCCCCAGATTGTTGAGGAGCAGGATCAGTCCAACTGCTACAAGGAAAATACCAAAGATCAGGTTACTTCTTTTACCTTTTTTGAACATTATGCTTTTTTGTGCAAAAATAACAATTTTCAGAAACGGTAATTAAGGATAAATCGGCAAAATGCAATATTTTGCCGGTAAAGAACAGTAATTGCAGTAATTTATGGAACTTTCCCGAAGAAGTGGCCGAAATGTGTAAGCTGCATAAAATTAGACCAGCTGATCGAAAGATTCTTGCCGGTACTATAGAAGACACTGCCTTTAAAGGCTTTGAAGGGAAGTCCTTCTTATCTGCTTTTAAATATCAGAACCTTGTATTTACAACATTTGTAAATTGTGAACCAAAGCTATATGAGAGTCCTATAGCACCTGACATCTGGTAATTTGTTGCCTGCCGGCGCTGCTGCAGCAGTATATCTTCAAGGCTCAATTCACCAGCCGGGAGAGCGACAAGGTCATTTATAAAGTCAAGACTTCCGCTGATATTAAGAGATAGTCCTTTAATAACCCGTAAATCAAGACGGGAAGAAACAGATGCCCTGTTCGAGCTAAAATCATGAAAATGATTGGAACCTCTTACAGATGCTCTGAACGATCCCCATGGTTGCTGAAAACTGGCCGAAAAGTTAATGGATTGGCCCGCAAGGAATTCTTCTGTTTTAAAAAACAGAGTTTCTTCGATATAATAATGATACCCTGCTCCAATAGTGTATACCATGGTAATTGCCCTTCTATTGGCTTCGGAATATGGATAAAAACTAAATTCGATACCGGGCGAAGCTTCAATGTTAAATTGGATATTATGGAATGTACTTGAAAGCATATTAGTGAAGAGTCCGGTTGACCAATGCTGGTCAATGCTCTTGATAAGTGCCCCGCTGAAGCCGTGCCGGCGATTCCTTCTGATTATAATTCCATCATCGGTATTGAATCTTCGTTCATTCAGGTTAAAATATGGTCTGATACGTATTTTCCAGTCTTCCGATATCTTATCGGCTGAAAAACCCCACCTTGAATCAAACCTGCTTTGGGCACTCTCCTTATAAAAGTTGGCTCCACCATGAATTTCGAATACCCAGTTATTCCATGGATCAGAGACAGGTTCCCTGTCAATCTGGACATCACCGTTAATATTCAGTGAAACCTGGCTTACCATGCTGGTACTGGCAAGATAGGAAACCATACCCATTCTTAACATGTTAACCAGTCCCCTTCTCGTTTCATCGGAAGTATTTGTACCGGGAGCCCAGTATGTGATTACATTGTTCATTCCCTCAAATCGCCTTCTTCCGATGAATGATATTATATAGTTCTCTCCTGCAGAACCTGAACCATGTCTTGTCATAAGGATGTGAACATGAGCCATCTCACGGTCTCTTACAAAGTTAACAAAGGTCATTGTTTCCCTTACGTATTGCTGATGATACGGGAAGTCTAAAAAGACACTCAAAAGGTCAGAGTTATTGATCCGGGCAAGCTCTTCGTTTGCCCTGATTTCTGACTGCAGGAAAAGTGTTGAGAAAATCAATAAATATACTGTTCTATAAAAGAGTATGTTTAAAACTTTATGATACAAGTGCATGTTGGTTCTAAATAATAGTAAGTGAAATTGGCCGGTGTTATATTAACAGCGGCACTAATACAACGCTTATCTTTAAATAATGTTTCAAAAAACGGAAACAGAAAACGTATTTTAACAAATGAAGATTACCCCGCCGGAAAATCAAAAGTTTTAATTACCCAATTTGACGGGAAAAAATTTTTATTGCCTGATAATCAGGGTCATATAATTATGATTATCTGACTTGATAAAAATTAATGGCTCAAAATTGCCTTAATAAATTAACGAATCAAACAAGCGACTGTTAATATATGTTAAAAATGTGCAGTTCAATAAATTCTTTTGCCGGTAATCTCATCAAGCACCCTGCTGGTTCTGGCTGCGGTGATTCCTGTACCCGGACACTTTCCAAGTCCGTTCAGCTGAGCTACAATAGACTCAATAAACGACTGCTGCACATGATCGGGGCGATTGTTCTCAATATAACTGGTTATCCCCTCAACCGTGATCCGGATTGGTGTAAAATCAAAACATGAAAAGTGGACCGATCCCTTTTCTCCTGCAATCTCAATATTATCTTCACTGAGATGTTCCGGAGCTGCGAAATTCCACACACCGGTACCTGCTATTCCGTTTTCACATTTGAAAGAGGCAGAAACAAAATCTTCAGGCTCGTATAGGCCTGAAAGATTAAGGGCAAGAGAAGAAGTTTGCTCAATCGGTCCGAGAACATAATCTATGAAATCAAGCTGGTGGCTTCCAAGGTCGAAAATATATCCGCCACCGGAAATCTCAGGAATGACCCTCCATGGCAGTGGTTTTAGATAATCTTCTTTTTGAGGGGTTGAAAAATATCTGATTGAAAAAAATAATGGATTACCAATGGTACCGGATTCGATAAGTTCCTTCACCTTCAAAAATCCCGGAAGCATTCTTCGGTAATAGGCAACGAACAGCGGCACCCCTGTTTCCCGGGAAACCCGGTTCATCTCCTGACATTCCCGGTAACTTACTGCCATAGGTTTTTCCACATAGACCGGTTTTCCTGCCATCATTGCCTTTATTGCATATTCAGCATGAGACCCCGGTGGGGTTGCCACATATACTGCATTAACCTCAGGATCATTTATCAGCTTGTCGGCGTTATCATACCATCTGGGTACCTTATGACGAACGGCATAATCTTTTGCAGATTCTCCATTACGACGCATCACGGCAACAAGCTCTGAATTGTTTACTTTTGAGAAAGCCGGTCCGCTTTTAATTTCTGTTACATTTCCGCAACCTATAATTCCCCACTTGATCTTACTGTTCATAAATTCTATTTAAGAATTTAAAGATATCAATTTTCACAAGACATACAAGTATTATTGATTAGGCTCATACATCAATAATTCATTGTCATCTGGTGAAGATCTTCTGGTACACAGTTTAAAAATGTTTCCGGGCAAATATATCAGAAATCACAAAATATCAGCACTTTGTTGTATATTATTAAAAACCATGAAAGAAATGTTTATAGAAGTTCCTGTTAATTTCAATATCATATTTTATGGGTATAAGAATTCTCTGGCAGAATCGTTTGAAACGCCTGATAACCCATCATAGTGAGATCATGATTATTTTCCAGATACTGCCTGGAATATTGGGAGTTTATAGTAAAATTGTGTCATCAGGTAAACACTAAACGCCGGCACCTGAAACAATCTCTTTTCAGTGTTTTACGTGATCCGGATCATCCGGCTTTTTGCAACAGCCGGGCAGATCAGAATATGCTTTTTCATCACCCTGCAGGCTGTCTGCATCATAACCAAGCTTTGTAATTGCTTTACGAAGTTTGTCCGGATCAGTTCTTCGGGTATTGTAACGTACAGTCACTTTTTTAGTTTCCATATCGAGCAGTGCATGGAGTACACCCCTTTCGAAAGTCAGCATCTTTTCGATAGATTCCTTGCACATCGGACACTGGGCAGATGTTTTTATCTTAACCTCATCTGTATTTCTGTTTTGTGAATATGTTGCTGTGGAAATGAGGAACACAAGAGCAACAAATGAATAAAGTCGTGTTTTTGAGTTCATTGTAATAGTTTGTAGTTAGTAATTATCAAATTATCAGCAGAGTGGTAATTGTAACATAAAAGGCCTCCCTGTATATCATTCATTTTTGATTGTTAGCTGAATACAAAAGTACCTTTAACGCATAGTGCAATATTATTAGAGGTTCACTTCCTATATAATTATTTCTATTCATTTTCATAACATTTATTTTATATGTTAAACCGGTTATAAATCTCTTCGTGATCTCTTTTTAGGTGTTTCTGTCCTGGAAACTCAATAAGGCTGAAATTAATTAAAAGTATACCGTATTCCTGCATAAAACATACGGCCGAGAAATGGTCCCCAGATCATTGATGAATCGAAATAGCTGCCAAATGGATCGTCAGCTGCTATAATGGGATTATGCTGCTTAAAGCCAGTTAAATTTTCACCCCCGACGTAGATATCCATTTGTCTGAATTTCCGGGTAACCTGGGCATGGAGAATGTAATAACTCGGGGAATATTCCGGCCGGCGATAGTTCTCCGGGCTCTGGCTTGTGTCAGGTATCCGGCTTGGTCCGTTTAGCTGGTTTGTCATATCAAACCTCCATTTTTCATATCTGGTTGACCGGGACAGGGTAAGCAGACCTTTGTATTTACTGACAAGCGGACTTTGCATTAGTCTTCCGCCATAAGTTGTTTTAACATCATCTACCCTGTAAGCTGTATAGATCTCAAAACCGTCAAACGGCTGTATAGTCATGTCAGCCTGGAATGAATTGGAAAAGGATTTCCCGTCAAGATTGTAGAATACAACTTTATTAACATCCTGATCAAGATCGGCAACTATCTGATTGATGAAATTCGTCCTGTAGTAGTCGGCGCTCAGGGTTATGCTTCGATCTTCGTTTAATGGTATAATATGAGTATAGTTCATCCCAAAATTCCAGGCTTCTTCCGCCCTGAAGTCTTCCTGAAATATAAGCTGACGGGAACTGGCCATAATCGGGGAGTTCTCCGAAAATACATTGGCAGTCCGGAACCCTTTACCTACTGATGCCCTCAGGGTATTATTCATATTCAACTGGTATCGTAAATGCATGCGGGGAGTTATGAACCAGTCATGAATGCTGTGGTGATCAGCCCGTAAGCCCATTATTAGAGTAAGTTTTTCCGGCAGGGTATAGGTATACTCACTGAAAATTCCCGGTACCGATTCTATTCGCCTGAGAAGAATATCATTGAATTGTTCATTATAATCATCATACAGGTAGCTGATTCCTGCATTAATACGATGATTTGTCGTACCAAGCAAAGTTTGATAAACAATGCTGGAATAAAGACTCTTTTGATCTCCTTCATAATTGTTAAGGCCAAAATAGGAGCTTTGGTCATGCCAGGTTACAACTCCCATGAAAGCAATACTTGACTGCAACGTATTCGGCAGAAAAAAACCGCTTTTTAAAAACCCCTGTAATCTTTTTGTTTCAACGCCAGTACCATAGGCATTTGTAGTTCCCTTATCGGTTTCCCTGTTAAAAATCATCTGGCCGCCATATCTTTCATCATTTACCACATGCACGCCGAACTGAACATGGTGCCTGTCTTCCACCTCATGGTTCCACCGGTTCATAAAATTGATCTGGTTACCAACCGGCACATCGAGAAACGAGTTTCCATTATGGTCCAGTTTGACCTGCTGGGTAGAGAAATGGCCGAGAAGCATAGTGCTCAAATTGTCATTTACCTTTACAGCGGAATTCATATTGGCTTCCAGCCGACCGTCAGAATTTGCAAAGAGATTTAAAAACAGGGCTTCTGATCGCTGAGGCTTTTTATATTCAATATTGATCTGACCGGTGGTTGATTCATAACCATTAAGTACTGAAGAACTGCCCTTGGAGATCTGGATTGATTCCATCCAGGTGCCCGGTATGTAGGTCAGGCCGTAGGCCGATGACAAACCCCTGATCCCGGGAAGGTTTTCAAACATCAACTGGGAGTATACACCTGCCAGTCCGAGCATTTTAATCCGTTTGGCACCCGAAACCGCATCAGTAAATCCGACATCTACAGTTGCACTGTTTTCAAAACTTTCAGATAAATTACAACATGCAAGGCTCTGGAGCCCGCTTATCGTAATGACCTCGGTTTTGAGGGGTTGAATTGTGGAAATATAGCTTCCTCCCATTCTGCGGCGGACAGTCACCTCTTCAAGTTGCAGATTTTCTTTAAGCAATATTTCGATGAAGGCTGTTCCGGCAGGGACCGGAACCGTATCGGCAGAATATCCGGTATAGCTTACAATCAGCTGATTTGTGTGCCTGCCGCGAGGTCTGGGTATTTCAAACTGGCCATCCACGTCAGTGGTTGTACCTTGTGTGGTTCCTTCCCAGTAGAGTGCTGCAAACGGAAGGGTCTGGACTTCCTGTTTGCCGTCGCTTTCAACCAGAGCCCGTACAATCCCTTTTAAATTGCCGTCTGCTGCAATTCCGTCAGTCAGGATAGTGCCGGGCAGACATAAAACTATAATAAATAATATTTTTTGCATTTTTCTTTTACCAGGTTAAATAATTAAACAAGAGGCGTCTATGCATTTTCAGGTGCATAAAGCAATTATAACCGGGTAAAAGGATCACAACAGAAGCTGGCGGTTCAAAAGGAGAAGTTCTTTTCCATTTAATGGCGGAGGAGATTCAAAATTTAAAGATTTGTTGCAGGTGCCATGATTTTCAGCAATCAGATTTACAGATGAAGGATGGAAAAATAAATAGTCGCTGCTAAAAATTGATATATGGCCGGCACTCGTTAAATGATCGTCAACAACAATATGTATGGTTGTATCATGGCAGCAATCGGAGTTTTCTGAATACCCGCTGCTATTGTTGACCGGAGTCTGGCAACAGCCTTCGGGTTGAGGAAAGCTTTCGTTATGTTCGCAAGGATCGTTACCTGTGTGGAAAAAATGCAGGCCTGTATGGTTAATAGTACTGCAATGATGCACAGTCAGGTGAATTCCTGTTGATAACGCCAGAAATAACCCGGTGACCAGCACTAGAATAATATTTCTCAATATTGTTTTCACATTTAAGGAAAAGAGACAAATCAATACTGCAATAATCGTATAGTATTATGCAAAATTATCCTAAATCTTTTTTAAAAAAAGTTATTTCAACTATTTAACATATTGTTAAGAATAAAAGTTTCCAGTAGCCACTGCTATTGCTTTTTGTTTATATCAAAAGCATAATACACCTTTCTCCGAACCTTTCTCCGAACTATAAGCATTTCTTTTGGTTGGAATAAGCAGGCCAGCATAAGGACAAAACTATGCTAACTTAAAGGTGATTCAAATCATCTTTGCATGCTATACAAATCATTCCCGATACGGCAACCGGAATCATCTATCCAACGTAAAATATGACCTGGCTATGGGTCGGGATATAACTGGATGACAGCATTATTAAAAGGGTGATAGAATATCGATTACTGAACAGTCACCAAATTTGGAATGGTTACTTTTTAAGATGATAACATTGGCAGCAATATCCCGGGAATGACACCCCTGGATGTGTATTGACTTTTGTATGAACCTTTATACACAACTCATGCAACTACAGGAATGTGGCTGATGCTAAAAAAAATAAAATCATGAGCAATGAAGTAAAGTTTTTAAAGGAGAGAATAAATAAACTTGAAAAGGAGAACTCCCTTCTTAAACAGCAACAAATTGAGATTACTGAAGCTAAAGAGTTGTATTTGAAAATATTTGAAGAATTTCCAGCTTTGATCTGGCGCTCACGTTTAGACAAATTATGTGACTATTTTAATAAAACCTGGCTTGAATTCACAGGCAGAACAATGGAACAGGAATTTGGAAATGGATGGACAGAAGGAGTACATCCTGATGATTTCGATTTTTGCTTAAAGACTTATTCAACAGCCTTTGATAAAAAAGAGGCGTTTTTAATGGAATACCGAATGAAAGACAAATTTGGTGAATATCGCTGGATTCGAGATTTTGGCAGACCATTCTATGATCTGGATAATACATTCTTAGGATACATAGGTTCCTGTTACGATATTACCGAGAATAAAAACAATGAATTAAGTCTAATAGAATTGAATGCGACTAAAGACAAATTCTTTACAATAATAGCTCACGACTTGAAAGGGCCATTCGGTTCTATTGTCGGACTCTGTGAATATCTGGTGGAACAGGTTGAGGGAAAGGATTATAAAAAGATTGGTGAAATTGCTAATGAACTGCTGTATTCGTCAAATAAGGCTATGAATTTGTTGAATAACCTTATGACATGGGCACAAATGCAATCCGGCAATATGGAATATAATCCTGATTATTTTGAAATAAAACCTTTGATACAGGAGGCAAAACAATTATTAAATGGTATAGCCAGGCATAAATCCATCATAATTGAAGATGCGATTATGACAAAAAGTAAGGTTTTTGCAGATAAAGAAATGATTAGCACTATTTTACGAAATTTAATAACGAACGCTTTAAAATTTACAAATACTGGTGGCAAGATTACGATTTCAGCAAGAGATGAACAAAATCAATTAATCGTCTCGGTAAGTGATACTGGTGTTGGAATATCAAAAGAGAGAATCGACAACCTCTTTAGTATTAGTGATGGCTATTCAACTCCGGGTACGCAAAAAGAAAAGGGGACGGGGTTAGGATTAATTCTCTGTAAAGAATTTATTAATAAAAACAATGGAGAAATTTGGGTTGAGAGTAAAGCCGGGATCGGTACGACATTATACTTTTCATTACCATTAAGTATATGATACAGGGGAAAAATAACTGAAACCACTAAATCTATACATGATATGGATAGAAAGGAGACAACAACAAAATATGGAACTATTATAGATACGTCCTGGACATATATCAGTTTATCAGATGGTAGTACGATGGGAATAGATCAGGATATTACTGAACGAAAGAAAGTAGAAGAAGCGCTTCGTCAAAATTTAAACTTGAACGAAACTTTACTTAAAACTATTCCTTTCGGGATGCATATTGTTGATGAAACAGGAACGGTTTTATTCCAGAGTAATTACTTTAAAAAAATCTTTGGGGTGAATGCAATTGGTCAAAAATGCTGGTACCTGTACAGGGATGATAAAACGCAATGCAGTGATTGTCCTTTATTCAGAGGGATCGTTTTGGATGAAACCGCGGTTTATGAATCGCATGGTGTCCTTGGGAACAGAATATTTGAGATAAGTCATACAGGTATGCTGTATAAAGGGAAGAAAGCAATGCTAGAAATATTCCAGGACATTACCGAACGCAAGAAGACTGAGCAAAAGTTACTCAGGAGTGAGCATGAACTAAATAAAGCACAACAAATTACCCATATTGGCAGCTGGTATTTAGATTTGGCAACTAATGATGTCACATGGAGTAACGAGCTCTATAAGATGTATGGTTTTAATCCGGAATTTCCTCCACCACCATATACTGAACATATGAAGTTGTTTACTCCAGAAAGCTGGGAACTCCTATCCTCTTCCCTTGCTAAAACTATTGAGACAGGAGTACCGTATGAACTTGAATTGCAAACAGTGAGAAAAGACCGAAGCAATGGATGGATGTGGGTACGCGGAGAAGCACAAACCGATTCGGAAGGTAAAATTTTTGGACTCTGGGGGGCGGCACAGGATATTTCAGAACGCAAGGAAAGGGAAGAGCAATTGAAAGATGCACTTGATAAGGCTACGGAGTCAGACCGTTTAAAATCAGCCTTTCTTGCAAATATGAGTCATGAGATACGCACTCCAATGAACGGGATTCTTGGCTTTGCTGAACTTCTTAAAGAACCCACGCTGACAGTTGATGAGCAACAAGAGTTTATTAAAACCATTGGGATCTCAGGTGAACGAATGCTCAATACGATAAATAGTATTGTGGATATTTCAAAAATAGAAGCCGGATTGGTTGGTATTGATATTCAGGAAACAAATATTAACGATAAGATGCTGTTCACTTATAACTTCTTCAGACCAGAAGCTGAGAGTAAAGGATTGCGGTTTCAATTCAGGAACAGTTTACCTACAATTGAAGCCATCATTAAAACAGACAACGAAAAGGTCTATGGAATACTGACTAATCTTGTTAGAAATGCCATTAAATTTACACGAAAAGGTTCAATTGAATTCGGATTTGAGAAAAAAGGTGAATATCTGGAATTCTATGTAAAAGATACGGGCATAGGCATTCCCGGGCATCAGAAGGAAATGATTTTTGAAAGATTCAGGCAAGGCAGTGAATCAAGTAGCCGAAATTATGAAGGTTCAGGCCTGGGTTTATCAATATGTAAATCTTATGTTGAAATGCTGGGAGGCAAAATATGGGTTGAAAGCGAAGAAGGGTTGGGTACAACATTTTATTTTACCATTCCTTACAAACCTGTATCGCAAGTTACCGCAGTCAATGATGCTGTTTCCGATCAATTAAAGAAATTGAAAATATTGATTGTAGAAGACGATGAAATATCCTATTCCCTTTTAAAAAGATATATCCAGGAAATCAGTACAGAAGTTCTACATGCAATAACAGGAGTTGAAGCCGTAGAGGCTTGCAGAAAGTATTCTGACATTGACCTGGTTTTAATGGATATCAGAATGCCGGTGCTGAACGGATTGGAAGCCACACAGCAAATCCGTCAATTCAATAAGGATGTAATCATCATTGCACAAACAGCCTATGGATTTTCAAGTGACTTTAAAAAGGCAATTGAAGCAGGATGCAACGACAATATTTCCAAGCCAATTAAAAAGGCCTTATTGTTTGAATTAATCAAAAAGCATTGTAATATTTGAGTCTTTCGAAAACTTTGTGTAAACGCTTATTGATAGGAAGATTTTCCGGGAACTTGAATTGCTTTAATTTCAAATTACTTTGGACTTGTGTGCTGTATGTGTTTTTAAGATATGGAGCCCAGGATGACAATAATATATACTTTACACCTAAAAGATACCGGCAGGTATTTTATTCCCATAGACTCCCTGTTAGTAAAGAAGTAGATAATGATACTTGCCGGACGAGCTATCGGAGCTGATCATGATGCAAGTGCAGCTATCAGGGTCACACCAATTGCTATGGCTATTGGCCAGGGAGGGGAATGTGGTTCACTACCTCTGAATTTCAATAATTTAAGATATGAAATTCTTAAATAATAGAATAAGTTTATACTTTTACGACCTTTTTGCATCAACCTGGTTCATATGCAAGCATTGGATTTTCCATGAGAGCCAAGGCATACAAAAAAGTAACGAATAGAGCATGGATGAACCATCCGTGGTGACCACCAGCTATGGAAATGCAACTTGCTTATATATTGATTAACAGTTTTTAATTATTCGGATAAAACAATGAATATAATTATTGCAGGGGCAGGCGAAGTGGGAACTCACCTGGCGAAAATGCTCAGCAATGAGAATCATGATATAACGGTAATTGATCCCGACCAGGAGAAATTGCATTTTATCGAAAACGCATATGACCTGATGACAGTAAGGGGGTCAACCACGTCCTTTACTACATTAAAGGATGCCAATGTCAGGAAATGCGATCTTTTTATTGCTGTTGCTCCTACCGAGGAAACAAACATAATTGGTGCTGTTATTGCCAAAAAACTGGGAGCAAAGAAAACAATCGCCCGTATTGACAGTTCCGAATACCTGATCCCCCATAATATGGAGAATTTTATCTCTATGGGAATAGATTATCTGATCAACCCGGTCAGGATAACATCCAGGGAGATAATAGCCCTTCTAAGCAAGTCCTCGACAACCGACTTTGTCGATTATGCTGGAGGCAAGCTTTCATTGTATGTGATCAAGCTCGACGACAACGCACCTATTATCAATAAATCACTTTTGGATATAGCCAAAAGCAATACAAAACTTGACCTTCGGGTAGTGGCTATTACCCGCAACGGTGAAACTATAATTCCTCGCGGAGGCGATCAGTTCCTTCCAGGCGACCTGGTCTATCTGTTAACCAACCGTGGCGGAGTCAGGGAGATAATGAAATACAGCGGCAAGGAGGATATTGTGGTCAGGAATACTATGATACTGGGAGGAAGCAGGATTGGAATCAAGACGGCCAAAGACATGGAAAACCACAGCAATGTCAAGCTGATAGAGATAGATTATAACAAGTGCAAATATATATCTGAAAATATAGATAAAACACTTGTCATAAAGGGTGACGGCAGGGATATCAATCTGCTCAGGGAGTGTGGCATTGGAGGTATGGACGCATTTATAGCGGTTACCGGCAGCTCCGAGACAAATATCCTTTCCTGTCTTATTGCAAAAAAACTCGGTGTGAAAAAGGTTATATGCGAGGTGGAGAATTTTGATTATATATCCCTCGCCGAAAGCATGGGACTCGATACCATTATTAATAAAAAGGTCAGTGCAGCAGGAAGAATATTTCGTTTTACCATGGATTATGAAGTTTCCTCAATTAAGTGCCTTACCGGTATTGATGCTGAAATCCTTGAATTCCAAGTTAAACCGGGAAGTCCTGCAACCCGTGAGCTTGTAAAAAATATGAACTTCCCTGGTGATGCAGTCATCGGGGGTGTGATTCGCGGAAAATCCAGTTTCATTGTCCATGGAAACTCCCAGATAAAAGCCGAGGACATTGTGGTTGTATTTGCACTTCCCTCTGCTATCTTAAAAGTGGGAAGGTTTTTTAAATAAAATCAAGATTCCACAGCTACCTGGACTCTCAGATGATGAATTTGGCTGGAAAAGTATTGGCACATTCACTGTTGATTAACAGATTTCCACCCACTTCACGGGAAATCCGTTCCGGGATAGATTTTTCCTTACCTTTCTGTTTATAATTATGAAATTGGTATTTAAAAAACATTGTATAATTTTAGGATGGAATGCCTGTCCGCCGGGCTCCGCCCCGACTTGCCACTAAACTGACTAATACCAATTACAATACCAACAAAAATACCATGAGAAAAAACCTTTTACTTTTCACATGTGCATTCTTAATTTTTTATCCTGGTTTATCAATGCAGCAGGATAACAGATTTACACTTAACGATCTGGAATATTTTGAAAACAGGGGAGTAAATGCCATGGTTTTCCAGGATATATACCCTGACGGCCATCAAAGCGGTGTGAGCATAATCATGCATGGCACCAGGATAGCCACAAACGGCGATATACGGCTGGAACCCACTCCTGGCCAGTGGTCGCCGATGCCGGTCCAGAAAAACAGGGTTGTTGACCATGAAAACAACCTGATTACAGCCACTCTGTCATTCCCCGATTCCAGCAAAATGATGAGGGGATTCAACCCCATTTATTATCCCGATCTCTATTTCAACTATGATGTCAGGGTAACAACCCGGGGAAACGCAATACATATCACCGTCGATCTGGACAGGCCTCTTCCGGCGGAATGGGAGGATGAAGCCGGGTTTATTCTGGAGTTTTATCCCGTCGACCTGTTTGGTAAATCCTGGTATATGGACGGTGCCTCCGGTATTTTTCCCCGCCAGGCTAACGGACCGGTATACACGGAAGCCGGTACTGTACCCGATCCGAAAATAATACCCGACTGTGACATGAAGGGAATAATCCCGCTCCCCCATCACCATGCAAAACCCGTTCCCATGGCAGTGGGAAAACGGCTTTCGGTTGCTCCTGAATCGGATGAACTCCGTATGATAATCGAGACAAAGCATGGAGAACTTGAGCTACTTGACGGACGGATCCAGCACAATAACGGCTGGTTCATCGTTAGAAGCAAATTACAGCCGGGTGCAACAACCGGCGCTGTGGAATGGGTAATAACCCCCAATGTAATTGATGACTGGATATATAAGCCTGTCTTACAGTATTCACAGGTGGGCTATCATCCTGATCAGAAAAAGGTAGCGGTGATTGAAACCGATTCCCGTGATAATTTCAATGAAGCGATCAGTCTTCAAAGGATATCACCCGGGGGCGACCATATTAATGTGCTCTCCGGCCACCCCGAAAACTGGGGCGAATTTCTCAGGTATAATTATTTTCATTTCGATTTTACAGAAATAACCGAAGACGGGATGTATCAGCTGGTAATGGGAGACCAGAAAAGCGAACCTTTCAGAATCTCGGCCGATGTCTTCAGAAGGGGTGTATGGCAGCCTACCCTTGAATACTTCCTTCCGGTGCAGATGTGCCACATGAGAGTCAGGGAAAAATACAAATTATGGCATGATATGTGCCACCACGACGATGCTCTTATGGCGCCTGTGGATATCAACCATTTTGACGGTTATGTACAGGGTTCTTCCACCCTGACAAAGTATGAGCCTCTTGAACCGGTCCCCGGCCTGAACAGAGGCGGATGGCATGATGCAGGCGATGATGACCTCAGGGTTGAGTCACAGGCATATGAAATATTCATTTTAAGTGCGATGTGGGATGAATTCCGGGTAACCCATGACAATACCCTTATAGACCAGGACCTGAGGAACGTCGAGATCCATGAGCCCGATGGGATTCCGGACTTACTGCAGCAGATAGAGCATGGCTACCTGACAGTAGTCGGGGCATACCAGAGTCTGGGAAGGCTTTACCGCGGCATCATATCACCTACCCTGTCACAGTACGTTCTTGCAGGGGACGTATCGGGACAAACAGACAACCTGATATATGACCCGAATCTTGAGGCCGGACAGAGAACTGCAACTCATTCTGCACTTCCGGATGACAGGCTCGTGTTCACGGAAATCAATCCCAGCAGGGAGTGGCTGATGATATCATACATAGCATCCGGCGTGAATGCAATGAGAGGCTACAACGACCAGCTTGCCGAAGATGCCCTCCGGGCTGCCACTGAACTGTGGAATGCTGAAAGGGAGGTCAATAACCGCACCCTCGGGAATAAGATAAGGGCAGCAATAGAGCTCTTCAGGGTTACGGGAGATGAAGAGTACAGGAACTTTATACTTGAAAACAGTACATTCATAATCGAAAATATCCCTTCACTGGGCTGGCATACCGCCAGGGTGGTGCATCAGATAGATGATCAGGGTTTCACCACTGCAATGAAAGAGGCGGTGATGGAATACTATGAGCATGTTACAGAGCGGCAGACCAACACTCCTTACGGTGTGCCTTACGAACCACACATATGGGGGGCTGGCTGGGGTGTCCAGAGTTTCGGTGTACAGCAGTACTTCCTTCATAAGGCATTTCCCCGTCAGTATGGCAGGGACTACATGCTGAATGCCCTGAATTTTGTACTCGGCAGTCATCCGGGCTCTAACAATGTATCGTATGTTTCGGGGGTTGGTGCGCAATCAATGACCGTGGCCTACGGTTACAACCGGATGGATTACGGCCATATTCCGGGCGGGGTGGTTTCCGGAACAGCCCTCATAAGGCCTGATTTCCCTGAACTTAAAATGTTTCCCTACCTGTGGCAGCAGGCAGAATATGTGATGGGCGGCGGGGCCACTAATTTTATGTTCCTTGTACTTGCAGCCGATTCCCTTCTGGCTGAAGATTAATATGCACTGATCTTTGCCGGTGTCAACTTCTGACCGGAAATTCCAGAACAATGCCACCCGCGGGCGGCATTGTTTTTTCGTGGTGTGCCGTGCATGGCAGATATTGCATAATCTTTGTCTCAGCAGTTCTCAAGAAATGAAGACGCGATACACATATCAAGGGCAGTAGTGATCTTAATATTTTCAGGGAGTCCCCGGACCAGGTGAATTCTGTGACCGGCCGATTCGACAAGGCTTGCTTCATCAGTAAACCCGGTTTTTTCATTTTGGCTGAAAGCATCAATCAGCTGTTCGGACTGGAAAACCTGTGGGGTCTGTACCAGGCGAAACATTGACCTGTCGGCTGAAATGTTCTTTTCACCTTCCAATTGCCGGATAGATTCTGATAGTTCAACTACAGGGATGGCATTTCCAAGGACTGCTGCCGTATCAAAACATGCTCTGATAAGTGGAATGGTTACCAGAGGTCTTACCCCGTCATGGATTGCTACCAGAGAGCCTGGCTTGATTTTAGCCATTGCATTTTTTACTGTATCATGTCTTGTCTCTCCACCATGAACAAGTTGATGAGAAATTTCGAATGTGTGTTTTTTACAGAGTTTTTCCCAGTACCTGATGTGCTCTTCCGGGAGAGCGATAATTAATTTCATTTCAGGGTTATAATTATGGAATACCCTGATAGTCCTCATTAATACCGGATCTCCGTTAAGTAAAAGAAATTGTTTTGGAATTTCTGAATTCATTCTTTTACCTGATCCTCCGGCAACTATTATGGCTATTTGTTCCAATTCGGCAATATTTGGTATTAATTAAACACTCACTTTATAGTATGGTAAAAGCATGGACCCATGCCATTTTGCCCATAGAAAAGTAGTGCTGATTTGCGAAATAAAGTTAACGAAATTTCGTGAGTAATGAAATATCGTAATCCAGCACCAATCATAACATGCTAAATAACAGCATTATAAGATTCGGCACAAATATTGGCTTCCAGGGATTTAATATGTTTTCATAAAAATACTTATAATATTAATTATCCGATGTAACGAAATGGGATGACCATCGTCTTAATTTCAAGAAGCACGGAACGATAAAAAATTAAAGTCATGGAAGCACTGGATCAGTTAATTAGGAAAGAAGAGAGGAGGATTGATCATCTGTTACAGCTCCGCAGTCAACCAGATGCGTATTCCGGTTCTTCGGTCAGTAGTGATAATTCAGATAGTGATGATCATAATTACTGTGATTCACCAAGCAGTGAGGATGTTAATTATTGCATTGAAAAGGCATATGAGCAGCTGGCTATATTTAAAATCCGGCGGTATATGGGATTTTAAGTTCAGATCAAATGGACATGAAATTTTTTAATCCGAAATTACATACAGACGGATGAAAAAATTTCATGGGAAAGCGAAGCGGTTCCTCCTGTAAGATAAAATTTTGTAATTTTTCTACAAAATTTTATCTTCTTGTTCTTTACAGGAGAAATGGACATGAATATTCTTTATCTTTAAATACAGATAAAAAGAATTGACTTCGTTGATTACCCATGTTAATTCCAGATCATTTAGAAATGTTATGCAAGTCTTCTCCCGTATTGTCAGTCGTGGCATGCACATTCCAAATGCAGGTTCTCCCTGCAGTAATTAGTGGCAACTTAGTTATATGGCGTAGTGATGCCACATAAAACCATTTGTGCCGTGAGACCCACCAACTAAGCAGCCTTGTGGATTTTTTTGCATTCATATAAATTACTCTTGAATTTTTCAGACACTTGCTATCCACTTGCTGGCAACATTCCTGCTTTGCTAATCCACGACTGAAATAGTCAAAATTTCTTTTAAGTGCAGCTCTGCACAAGGGAGATTCATTGTGCTGATTTTGACGGAATTTATTTATCTTTCGCAAAATTATCATGAACATGTTTCGGGATTGTCCCGAAAAAATGTAAAGCATATATCATGGAAACCAATAGTAAAAGGATAATTGGCCGCAGGCCAAAAGTCGGTATCAGGCCAACTATAGATGGCCGGCGCCGCGGAGTGCGCGAGTCTCTTGAAGACCAGACCATGAACATGGCAAAACGAGCTGCTGCCTTAATAGAATCAAACTTGCGGCATGCAGACGGGAGCAGAGTTGAATGTGTTATTGCCGATTCATGTATTGGTGGTGTTGCCGAAGCTGCGGCATGTGCTGACAAATTTGCCCGTGAGGGAGTAGGGGTATCGCTCACCGTTACGCCATGCTGGTGTTATGGTAGTGAAACCATGGATATGGATCCTCATATGCCCAAGGCGGTATGGGGCTTCAACGGTACCGAGCGGCCCGGGGCGGTGTACCTGGCAGCGGTTCTCGCTGCCCATAACCAAATGGGCCTTCCCGCTTTCGGCATTTACGGCCGGGATGTGCAGGACAGCAATGATGAAACAATCCCTTCCGATGTTCAGGAAAAGCTCTTGCGATTTGTTAAGGCTGGAATTGCTGTCGCAACCATGCGTGGAACTTCATATCTCTCGATGGGGTCGGTTTCCATGGGTATTGCAGGATCGATTGTTGATGCCGGCTTTTTCAGGAAATATCTCGGTATGCGGTGTGAGTATGTTGATATGTCTGAATTTACACGCCGTGTAAATGAGAATATTTATGATGCTGATGAATACAAAAAAGCCCTCAAGTGGGTAAAGGAGAATTGCATTGAAGGTAAAGATGAAAATCCTCCCGATCTGCAAAAATCCAGGGAACAAAAAGACAGGGAATGGGAATATGTTGTTAAGATGGCACTCATTGCCCGAGATCTTATGGCTGGCAATCCCGAACTCGCCAAAGCCGGATTTGAGGAAGAGGCACTTGGCCATAATGCGCTTGTTTCGGGATTCCAGGGACAAAGGCAGTGGACAGACCATTTCCCTAATGGTGATTTTATGGAGGCAATTCTCTGTTCATCGTTCGACTGGAACGGGATCAGGCAGCCATACATGGTGGCTACCGAAAATGACAGCCTGAATGGTGTTGCTATGTTGTTCGGCCATCTACTTACAGGATCGGCCCAGGTTTTCTCTGATGTAAGGACATTCTGGAGTCCGGAGGCTGTTAAGAGAGTAACCGGCCATACCCTGGAGGGAAAATCATCAAATGGGTTCATACACCTTATCAATTCCGGGCCTTCTGCTCTGGACGGTACCGGACAGCAAAGCATAAATGGAAAACCGGCAATCAAACAATGGTGGGATATAACGGAAAAGGAGGCTGACCTCTGTCTTAAGAACACCAGCTGGGGGCCTGCATCAACTGAATATTTCCGTGGGGGCGGTTTTTCATCAACTTTTTTAACAAGGGGTGAAATGCCTGTTACACTTACGAGGATTAATATTGTGGCCGGACTGGGACCCGTTCTTCAGCTTGCTGAAGGATACACGATAGGATTACCCGACAAGGTTCACAGTTTACTTAATCAAAGGACAAACCCGACATGGCCGACAACATGGTTTGTGCCAAACCTGACTGGTAAAGGACCATTTGCCGATGTTTATTCTGTCATGGCCAACTGGGGTGCAAATCACGGGTCATTTTCATATGGACATATTGGAGCCGATATTATTACCCTGGCCTCCATGTTAAGGATACCTGTAAGCATGCACAATGTTCCCGAGGGCACTATTTACCGTCCTGCTTCATGGTCTGCCTTTGGTATGGATCCGGAAGGGGCTGACTTCAGGGCGTGCAGCAGCTATGGGCCACTTTATGGCAAGTAATTTAAAGGTATTCAGCAGTGAGTATTAATATCCCTAATTCAAGCGCTTTATGAGAAAGGCAACTCCACTTATCCCTTTTATCCTGGTTACTTCACTTTTTTTCATGTGGGGCCTGGCAAATAATATGACAGATACCCTCCTTGCGGCATTCAAGAGGATTCTTAGTATGTCTGATTTTCAGACATCCTGGATACAGATTGCTTTTTATGGCTCATACTTCTGCCTGGCCCTGCCGGCAGCAATTTTCATAAAAAGATTTACTTACAAAGCCGGGATATTAGTCGGGCTGGGAATGTTTATTGCCGGAGGTCTCCTTTTCTATCCTGCCAGCATAACAATGAGCTATGGACATTTTCTTGGGGCGCTTTTTATACTGGCGGGTGGTTTATCGGTTCTGGAGACAACTGCCAACCCTTATATTATTGCAATGGGACCGGAAGAGACCGGAACCCGGAGACTGAATTTTGCCCAGTCCTTCAATCCTATCGGGTCAATTACCGGTGTAGTAATAAGCAAATTTTTTATTCTGTCACATCTAAACCAGGCTACTGCGGCCGAAAGAGCACTAATGACCGATCAGGACCTTACTTTAATGCGTTCACAGGAGCTGACAGCAATGATGGGGCCATATGTGGGTGTAGCATTGTTTCTTTTTCTGATATGGCTTGTAATTGCTTTATCTAAAATGCCAAAAGCCTCCGATACTTCATCTACTGTCGATCTGAAAGCCAGTATAAGCAGACTAATGAAAAATTCACGGTACACCAGCGGAGTCATAGCCCAGTTTTTTTATGTTGGTGCACAGATTGGCGTCTGGTCATTCACTATCAGGCTGGTCATGCTGGAGCTTGGCACAAATGAGGAGCAATCGTCAACCTGGTATATAATTGCACTTGTAGTATTTACTGTACTTCGTTTTGTTTTTACCGGGCTGATGAAGTATTTCAGTCCCCGGCAACTACTAAGCTTTTCGGCAGTTCTGGCAATTGTATGCACGACAGGTGTTATTTTTCTTAGCGGTTATCCAGCTGTAATAAGCCTTGTAGCAATTTCTGCCTGTATGTCACTTATGTTCCCAACAATATATGGAATCTCAGTTCATGGTCTCGGACAGGATACCAAGATAGGAGCAAGCGGACTAATCATGGCTATTCTGGGTGGGGCAGTGCTTACAGCCCTGCAGGGACAGATTTCAGATATTACCGGAAGCATCAAAATGGCCTACCTTGTACCGCTGTTTTGTTTTGTATTGATTGCTGTTTATGGTTACTTCGGGTCATTCAACATCTTCAGGAGGGAGCCGGTTAAGGTTTAGTTTAATCCAAATACCCGCTTCAGAGGGCGTCGCCAATCTCTGGCGGGAGTCTGTCCGAAGGCATATGCGCTAAAAAAATTAGCGGTGCGCAGCAAAAATCGGGCTTGAAGCCATCTCCTCCGGGGGTGGATGTCCCTGGGCGTAGCATACCACGGCGGGGCCCTGGATTAATTCAGGTTACCAGCATTTTAGAAATAGTCAATAGTATCCGGCCGGGCCCGGATTTTTCGGATGCATTCCAAGTGAGAAGCCTGGGCTTGGTTTATTTACATTTAAGGACCTTAAGGAATTCCCGGTAGGCAGTATCCCATTTACCGGTTTCCTGCGGATAGTAGTATTTAAGTTCGAAGGAGTGTTTCACAATTAACCTTATCTCTTCAAGGGAGCCAACCTGTCCGTAAGCCATAGCCTGCATAAGTAAATTCCCGGCTGCAGTGCCTTCGGCTGGCCCGGTGATTACATTTTTTCCGGTTGCATTAGCAGTAAACTGGCATAATAATTCATTACGTGTACCTCCTCCAATTATATGAATGGTGTTAATCGTTTTACCGCTCACTTCTGAAAGTTGTTCAAGTACATGCCTGTATTTCAGGGCAAGGCTTTCAAGGATAGTCCTCGCATATTCACCCTCATCCTTTGGATTTTTCATGGAATTCATCCTGCAAAATTCATCTATGGCAGCCGGCATATCCGGGGGGTTGAAAAATCCTTCATGGTCTGGATCAATAAATGTCCTGAACTGACCTGCCCGACTTGCTTTTTCTATTAATTCAGGATAGGTGAACTTTTTGCCGCACCCATCCCATTGCCTCTGGCATTGCTGAAGCAGCCACAGTCCCATGATATTTTTCAGAAAACGGAACCTACCTTCCGCTCCTCCTTCGTTTGAAAAATTGTATTCAAGAGTTTTCGCGTTAACAAGGGGAGCCTCAAGCTCGAGCCCCATCAGGGACCAGGTGCCTGAACTTATATATGCCCAATCCTGACCATCGGCAGGAACTGCGACTATTGCCGATCCGGTATCGTGGGAACATACGGACGTAATACCCGCCTGTTTCAGTCCGGTCTCCCTGCAAATATCATCTTTAAGCTGACCCATTACCTTGCCGGGCTCGATTATTTCATTCATCATGGAGGGTGAAAGCCCTACCGAATCAAGCAGTTCACTATCCCATGCAGCCTTAAATGGATTGTAAAGTTGAGAAGTGGTTGCAAAACTGAATTCTGTCTTTTTTTCACCCGACAGAAGGAAATTCAGCAGATCAGGAATGAACATAAGCCTTTTTGCCTGGTCAAGAGCCCTGTCTTTATTGAGGTTCATAGCATGCAGGTGGTAAAGGCTGTTGAAAGGCTGCATTGAAATTCCCGTTAGTGAATATATTTTTTCCGGGGGCATTTTTTTATGGAAGTCTGACATTGCTTCAACCACTTGCAAATCCCTGTAGGCATAAGGAATTCTGACTATCGTATCGTCTTCTGCCAGGAATCCGAAATCGACTCCCCAGGTATCAACCGCAATGGATTTTGGAAAGAGGTTTTCTTTACGCGTACACAGACAGATTGCCTTGATCATCTCTTCGTAGAACCTGTAAATGTTCCAGTAGAAATGATTATTCAAAGAGAGCATTCCTGTTTTGAACCTGTAAATCTCTTTTAATGACAGTTTTGAATCTTCAAGTATTCCGCAGACTGCCCTGCTGCTTTCGGCTCCAAAATCAAAAGCCAGGTAGTTGTTATTATCAGGCATAATCCTTTGTTAATGTATCTTCTCGTAACCAGGTAACTCGCCGAAGAAAAGCGCGAATTGAAATTCTGCTCTAAAATACAATTTTTTATTATATTCAATAAAACCATGAGATTACCACTCGTGGTTCGATATTACGATGAGATGATATTTGTGTATAATTTCAGTTAAAAAAATCATGTCCATTTATCCCCTGCCGGACCTGTATTGCAGGCAAGGAACAACAAAAATATATAATAAATATATTTCACTTCAGGGCAAAAAAGGAGCCATTTGTATATTACAAATGGCTCAGGCTGTTAATGGTTGGGTTGGTAATTATTCTTCTTCAGCGTAAAGGAACCTTTTTATATTCTTTTTTGGGGTCTTTTCAAATTCTTCAGGGTAGATCCGTATCCTGGAAAGATTCATGTATACAGGCAATTCCTTATTCAGGTTTTTACGATGGTTTTCCATTATTGCCTCAAGCTGCACTTCCTGCACGCCATCATTTTTTGCAGTCTCATTATCAGGATAAACAAGTGCCACAAGACGGCCCTTATTCTCAATGACAACTGACTCGAGTATATAATTCATGTTGTTAAGCTTTGCTTCAATCTCTTCAGGATAAATGTTTTGTCCAGAGGGACCGAGAAGCATACTTTTACTGCGGCCTTTGATAAAAATAAAATTTTCACTGTCAATAACCCCCAGATCGCCGGTGTGCAACCAGCCATCGTTATCAATTACATCATTTGTTGCTTTTTCATTCTTGTAATATCCCAACATTACATTTTCGCCTCTTACCAAAATTTCACCAACTTCATTGTACGGATCGGAGGAATCAATTTTAACTTCCATATTATCCACCAGCCTGCCTGCTGAACCGAGTTTGGTTTTATCCCAGCCCGCATAACTGATAAGCGGACCGCATTCAGTCATTCCATAGCCGATTGAAAAAGGAAATTTTATTTTATTTAAAAACAGCTCAACGTCTTTGCTCAGGGCGGCTCCCCCGATTACGATTTCATGGAAATTTCCTCCAAAAACATCGATCAGCTTACTTCTTATTTTATTATATATTACCTTATTAATACCGGGAACATTTAACAGAAATTTCATCGAAGGCTTTTCAAGCACCGGAAGCAACTGTTTCTTATAGATCTTTTCCATAATAAGGGGCACTGCAAGTACAAGTCTTGGCCTGATCTCCTTGAAGGCGCCAAGAATGACCTGTGGCGAAGGGGTTCTGGTAAGGAAGGTTATGTGGCATCCAAGTGTAAAAGGAAACAGAAATTCAAATGCACAGCCATAAGCATGAGCCAATGGGAGAAAGGAAACGATAGCATCACCTGGCTTCAGAGGCATGTTATTGTGAGCATAAACCAGATTGGCAATCAGATTATTATGCGACAGCATCACGCCCTTTGAAAATCCCGTTGTGCCGGATGTGTAACTTATCACAGCAAGATCCTTATTCGGGACTTCCGCAAAACTGAAGTTGGCCGGAGAAAGGCCGTCCGGGTATTTTGATGCAAACAGATCATCAGTCTTACTTAAATTCTCTTTAACCGTTTCATCCCCTCTTAATAAAGTAAAATTGGTTATTGAAAAAATGGCCTTAATGTTTGCCATCTCCTTTTCCTTAAGCGTTTCAAGTATGTTTTCCGATACAAATAGTATCCTGGAGTCAGAGTGATTTACAATATGATGTACATCAATTGGTTTAAAATCAGGAAGAATCGGAACAATCACTGCGCCATATGAAATTGTGGCAAGGTAGACCATTGTCCAGTGGGCAGAATTTTTTCCCAAAAGGGCTACCTTATCTCCCCTTTCGATACCGCCCTGCTTAAAAGCAAGATGAATCCTGGCAATCCTGACTGCAACATCGGAATAAGTGTAGCTATCCCCTTTATAGTCAGAAAATGCACTTGTGTCCCAGTTGTTTTTAATGCTGCTTTCAATAAATTGAATAAAATTCTCCTTTATCATATTTTATGGGTGGTTGGTTTAACGGTAAATGTAAAAAAAAACATACAATAAAAATAAGCCTTGCAATAAAAAGAGTGTCAGTAGTCCTCCAGTACATGTTTTTACTGGCTTATTTTATTCGAATTATAAATTGTATTTAATATCATTTTAAGAAATATCTATTCACGATCATTTGTCGCCGTATCACATATTTATTATTCCTTTCTAATTATGGCCCCGGCATGTTCATACCTCTCCTGGTGATGGATCATATCCATTATGATACAATGAATAGGATTAGGGTGATTTACATATTAGTTACAGGAAATTTTAAATATATCACGTAATCATCAATTCGAAAAAAAATAGTTAAATTGCCGGTGAAAGTGATATTGGTTCCGATCACAAAAGTTAAAATTAATTATTTTTATAGCTCTTTCCTAACCGGTAAAAACTAATCACCATGAAACAGATAATAGTTCCTCTTGATTTTTCCGATGAGTCAATGAATGCTCTCGAACTGGCCTTGATGATTTCGGCAAAGACAAAATTTAATATCCAGATGGTTTATGTGCTGAAAAAGAGTTCCGATTTTTCCCATGCATCGCTTGAAGAAGAGCAAAGATATGCAAAAGCGAAATTTAATGAACTACAGGTAAGATATGAAAATAAGCTGGGATCCGGGGTTAATCTTACATATATAATAAAGAGGGGTAAAATTTATGATGAGATTGTCGAACAGGCTGAGTCATTTGACGATTCAATAGTTGTTGTTTCTACCCATGGTGCATCCGGATTTGAAGAGTTTATGATCGGAAGCAATGCTTTTAAAATCATCACGGCAAGTGAACGTCCTGTAATTGCAATAAGGCACGGGATAATACCAAAGAGTTTCTATCAGATCCTTTTGCCTATAGACTATTCAACAGATACAAGGCAGAAGGTGCCTTATACTGCAGATCTTGCCAGGATATTCGGGGCAAAAGTTCATATACTTGCTGTATCATCAGGGAATGACCCTGATATGCTTATGAAGTTAAAATCATGGTCAAGTCAGGTTTCAGAATATATGAAAGACAATGGTATTGAATCAATAAGTGCAACAAGAAGCGGTGACAACATTTCAGATTTGATTGCTGAGTATGCCGGATCAGAAAAGATAGACCTCATTTCCATTATGACCGAGCAAAGCTCATCCATTACAAATTTTGTTCTGGGTAATAATGCACAGCAGTTATTAAGCAAATCGCCGGTGCCTATTCTTTGCATCACACCTAAAGAGCTGAATATCAGGGGCGGATTTATGACCCGCGGAACCAGCAAATAAGAATAAAATTGGATGTTGCTTTACATTTAGTGGTCGCTGGTTCAATTTCTTCCTGCAACGGATTTCACTGTTGAAGTTCTCTTGAATTATAAGACTTAACGGAAAATTTGAGATTTCTGAATCTGCAGTGAAATAGTATGGCAGTGGATTTATAGCATTTTAAAGAACCACCAATTTTGGCGGGGGTAATATCTTATGGCTTTACCTTCTCTAAGAAGTCTCCCTACAGGAGGTGGTTCACTCTTTAAGATTCCACTTTTCGTTTATTTCCCAGTTGGATCGTGTTGGCACAAATTCTTCGAAAATCATAACCCGTTCAGGTTGAATTCCCTTAAGGTAATTTCCTGTGTCCCATTTTCCATTGTTATTGTCATCGAAAATAACCTTAAACCGGAAATTTTGTTGTGGAGGCAGAAAATCTATGTTTATCTCGGCGTCGCGGACAGTAAAATACTCTCTTAAAACCTGATCTTTTTCATCAAGCAACTGGAGAACTACCGGACTATCAACTCCTGTAAGGTTAAGCAGGATACTTCCGTAATAATCTTCCTCCCTGGTAGTAAAAGTTAAATCAATGGTATCCGATTCAATTCCGTTAATATTCCTGAACGCCCCGGGTTCGGCATAAAATCTGTAGAGGTGGCCCGGAACCCAGTCTGTTTGCAGTTGATAATTTCTGATTAGGAGCGAGTCCTGAACCAGTTCGAACTGTCTGTCAACAACATGGCTATTCTGAATTGTAGTAAAGGAAATTTTGTCCTGATCATATGAAGACAGCGGTGTAGCAAAAGAAACTTTCAGATTTGTGTTTAATTCCTGGTTTCCGCCCTCCCTGATATTAAAAGCAGGAACTAATTTAGCTATCTCTTCTGTTCGTGCCTGCCTGCGGGTTGTAGCAGGGGCAGTGAAGTTCATATTTACAGTATCACTAACCTGGCTTAAAGAATCTGATGGACCCGTTTTCCAGTATGTTACAAGAAAACGTAGCCTGTCATTATCCCGGATTTCCTGATCTGTGATCCAGTACCTGATGCTGTCCATGGCAGGGTTTCTTTCCTCCATAAACCAATTTTCGGGAGGTTCAAAATTGTCAGGTTCAATTGACCAGTCTTCCTGAAGGGGTTTGTTAAATACGAAAAGCAATTCCTCTCTGGTTCTTCTTTCATTCCGGCTAAGGTATTGGTTTCCTGATTCTTCCTGAAAGAGAAAGAGGGTATCACCCGGACGGTAATTTATGACAAAACTTTCTGTATCAGGATCAGAAACTGGAAGCATATCCAGTGTATCGGAAGGACTCTCATTGTTTGTAATTTCAATTGTGACTTCATTATTTTGTTCACTGATCGGTTCAGTTTCCAGTGTATCCCTTTGCAGCTGCTCCGCCGGTATACCTGAAGGAGGTGATGTTTCCTGTATTTTTAAGCTTAATGTATCAGGAGCCAGTAATTCATTCCTGAATGCAATTGCCTCCTCACCGGGCCTGTCATACAAATAATTGCTGTTTTCGTCATTATTGGCAAATACCAGGAATGTATCTGATCTTAGATTATTAAGTCTGAATCGGCCGTCTTTTCCTGTGCGGTTTGCATAAAGCGGGATACTGTTAAAAGGAACCGAATCGAGCAGAACATCATACATCATCACTACAACTCCTTCTACCGGTTTATTGTCGTAAGCATTTAATACGATTCCCGAATAGGTTAACGAATCAATTATATCGGATGTTGAAAATACAAATTCATAATTGCTGAGCGGATTGCCTTCATTAAGGTCAACTATACCTTCTCCGAAATTAAGGGTATAAGTTGCATTGGCAATCGGGTCAGTCCTCAGGTCAATATATAGAGTACGTCCCCTTACACTGAAATCAGGACGTTCCTTTTGAGGTGGCGTAATTATAAATTGCTGGTTGATGCTGCGTAACTGGATAAACTCATCAAATTCAATGGTGATATTTCTGTCAGTAAAATTCGTAGAGTAATTTGGTGGTGAACTTCTCACTACTTCCGGAGGAATCGTATCGCGCGGGCCACCCGTAGGAGGAACTATATTGGCACAGCGTGGAAACAGCAGCGATATAAGTCCGGCGGCTATCAGCAAAGCTAATGTATATGTAATATGCCTGGTCAAAATTAAGAAGTTTAAAGGGGATAAGCGATTAGCATTCAGGATGTGTGTCTGTAAAATATTATTGAATCAAACGATATGCCATATTTTTATTATCTTAGTTTGTTTACAAATTGTTGCAAACTTACAAACTTCATTAGTATAAATCAGCTTTGTCAGGCTAATTTGTAAGATGTTATCCGGAGGTCCGCTAATATCGCTTTATTATATAATTAAAAGTTTTAGAACGTTACCGGAAGAAATTAATTATAAATTAATTTGCTGTTAAGTCCGTTTATTGCAATTCTTTCCTATTTTTACCATTCAATAAAAATTATTCTTATGTTATTGACCTCCATTACATGGAATGCTGATCCTGAAATATTCAGGATTGGCAATTTTGCACTACGCTGGTATGGCTTACTTTTCGCATCCGGGTTTTTTTTCGGATACCTTATTTTTTTACGGATCTTCAAAAGAGAAGGAATATCAGTTGAGCTTCTTGACAGGCTGACTATGTATATGGCTTTTGGTACTATCATCGGTGCCCGGCTTGGCCATACCTTATTTTATGAACCGGATTATTATTTGAGCAATCCAATTGAAATTTTCAAAATATGGAGAGGGGGCCTTGCAAGTCATGGTGCTGCAATAGGCATACTGATTGCCCTGTATTATTATTCCAAAAGCATCAGAAGGCCCTTTTTATGGATAATGGACAGGATAGTTATTGCTGTTGCACTGGCCGGGTTCTTTATAAGGATGGGGAATCTTATGAATTCTGAAATCTATGGTATAGAAACTTCACTACCCTGGGGATTTATTTTTGTTGCTGCCGGTGAAACCGTACCTAAACACCCTACCCAGATTTATGAAGGACTCAGTTACCTGGCCATATTCGGTTTGCTATATACCTTATATTGGAATAAGAATTTTAAGCTGAGGGAGGGATATTTATTCAGCATATTTCTGATTTTGCTTTTTACTGTCAGGTTCATTATCGAATTTATTAAAGAGGTTCAGGTTGACTTTGAAACTGACATGATGTTGAATATGGGTCAATGGCTTAGCATACCATTTATTATTGTCGGAATAATCCTGCTTGCATGGTCGTATAAAAACAAGCCGGTTACCTGATCTGAATCTTTTTCCAGCCAACAGCACAAGCTGAACCCTTTTTTGCCGTTATCTCTTCCGATATCCGGCAGAGTATTTTATGATCTGTAATTTGGTTACGAATGATTTTAAAGGGAGCTCTTATACCAGTATTCTTCTTTTTCATAACCTGTAATGTCTTTTCCCAGTCTGAGCCCCTGGTTCTCAGCCTGGAAAAGGCTTTGGAAATGTCGCGTGATAGCCGGTCTGTGCTAATTGCAGAGGCCCGTATAAGGCTGGCACGCGAGGAAAGTAAAAATCACAGGATACTTCCCCCGGCAGATTTATTGTTTCAGCGCGGACAAATGGTTTCATCGCATCATGACTACAATGTTGAGTTTCTTCAAAGTACTGGTCCGGTTTATTCATATTATACAAGAAAAAGGATTGGAGAAAAAGCATTAGAGCAGAAACAATTGGAGTTCGAAATGTCAATAAACGAACTTGAAATGAAGGTAAAACAAGTCTGGTATAACCGGCTCTACCATAATGAAAACTTCATTCATAAAAGTCAGCTTCTGCATTATCATAAAGAAAAAGAAAGAATAGCAGAACTTCAGCACAGAACCGGGGAGATTGGCACGATCGAACTGGTTACCATTAAAACAAATACTGCGCTGGCCTTTAGTGAATTAGAAGATTCAAAAGCAGAAATACTGAGGACAGACAGGTTATTAAAGCACCTTATTTCCGCTGATAATGAGATAATTATCCCTGACCATCCGCTGGAAATGTACACAATTGAATTTTCTACCGGGCTCACAAAAGATTTTTCCGGCCGGAACCTTCAATCCGGATATTATGCGCTAAGCGCAGAGTTGGCAGAGTTGAACACTTTTATGGCTAAAACAAGCATGCTACCTGAAATTTCAGCCGGCTTTTTTCAGAGGAGTATAAACGGAACATCTGGTATGTACGGATGGCAAATAAACCTGAACATACCTCTGTGGTTCTTACCCGGTAACAATGACAGGGCAGAAGCAATGATTCAATCAGAAATAGCCTCTTATAAATTAGAACAAAGCATTAATGAACAGGAAATGATAATTGACGAGCTGATTCACAGGCTCGACCAGATTTATGAAAAGATCAGGTTTTTCAACCAGGATGCATTGGGAAATGCAGACTTTCTCGAGAAAACCGTTTTGTTAAGATCAGAGAATGAAGACATAGAATTTGACGAACTTTTTCGCGCAATGGTCTGGGTATCTGAAATCCGTCAGGCATATCTCGAAACACTCAATGAATACAATCAAACTGCTATCCAATTGGAATATTATGTTAAATAAGGCTTGCCTGGTATGTATAATCAGCATAATGCTATCAGGGTTTAATTCCTGCACTACAAGACAGGGCAGCGATGATGCCTGCGGTGATATTCATGCATCTGACATAAGTGAAATAACCAATAATATGACATCCGGACCATTGATCAGGATGCTTATACCTGACGATGGTATCATTGAGGCCAGGCTGGCTGTTAGTCCCCAAAACCATCACAATGTTTCCTCACCCATGGATGGGTTTGTAAAGCAGATACTGGTAGCTGAAGGTCAAAATGTGCGAAGGGGAACATTAATCTGTATTCTCGACCATCCCGATATATATACCCTGCAATCATCATACCTGGAGACAAAGGAAAAGATTAATTATTATCAGCAGGAATTACAGCGGAAAGGAGATTTGTCCCTGGATTATGCTGCATCTATGAAAAGCTTTCAGCTTGCAGAAAGTGATTACCGGTCGGCCCTCTCCTTATTAAACGGATATGAGAGAAAGCTTAATTATCTCGGAATTGATGCCGACAGCATTGTCAAATCGGGAATGGTTGACGATATTAGAATCTATTCTCCTGGAAGCGGTGTTATAATATCTTCCTTTGCTGAAACCGGAACCTACCTCTCAACTGGTGACCGGATTGTAGAGATTGGTGGACTTGACAGGCTGATGGCTGAAGGCAGGATATCAGTTAATCTATATGCCGGCTTCAAGAATGACAGCAGTCTTGTGTTTGTTCCTGCTATGCTTGATTCGCTTTCATACCCGGCTTATTTCTCCGGGAACTCCCCGGTGCTGAATGATGATCAGACGTTTCAGGTAAGGTTCATAGTTAATAACAGGGAAAACACCTTGTATCCCGGGATGACCGGGTGGATATCAAGGGGAAACCCCGAATTCTCGTACTTTGTGCCGGAAGAATCAACAATAACCGCAAATGAAGATCGTTTTATGTTTGTATCTTATGGTGATTCTTTAAGAAGGTTTACCATGAGCCCGGGCAGGGAAATCAATGGATTGATTGAGGTTAAGAATGCAGGGAATTTGCCGGAGGGAACTCAAATTATAAACAAAGATATAAAACTGTTAAATTACAGGTTCACTGAAAATTCTGCCAATTCTATAGAGGCAGAAGATTGATACCCCATATTTTTATTTGCAAATTGCTATATATTAACTGGAAATACTATAATTTTGTGTTAATTGATTGACTTTTTAATACTTAATAATTTACTGAATAACTGATGGAAACTAATAATGAGAACACTGGAGGAGGAAATCCCTATAACCGCTCAAAAATATCCGGTAAGAAGCTGACGCACATTTTAATTGGACTGACATCATTGCTGGTAGTGTTAATAGTTGTACTTGGCTGGTTATTATATGACCGTAATAAAAAGTCTGTTCAGATAGAAGAAGTTACAACAGAAAAATTTGAACTTATCAGGGAATTTGAAAATTTGTCACAGGAGTATGAAGTTCTGCGGACCGACAATGACAGTATGAATGTTGCACTGGAGGCACGCCAGGAAGAAATTGAAAAACTAATTGCCGATCTTAACCGCACAAGAATAAACAATACTGCAGCAATTAACGAATATCGCCGAGAACTTGGAACGTTGAGGGATGTCCTCAAGAGTTACGTAGTTCAGGTCGATTCATTAAACCAGGCAAATATCAGGCTCAGGGAAGAAAACGTTCAGGTAAGACAGCAGGTTGTGAGGTTTGAGAGTGAGTTGCAGCAGGAAAGGGAAGTAAAGGAAGACTTGTCAGCCAGGGTTGAGATGGGGTCCAGACTCATGGTAGAGAACCTTCTTGCATCACCACTTAATCAGAGAGGCCGAGAAAACAACAGAATTTCCAGGGTAGAGCAGATACAGGTTTGTTTTACTCTTAAGCGGAATGCAATTGCCGAGGCGGGGATGAAAACAGTATATGTCAGGATCATTAGACCTGATGATCTGATACTTGCCTCATCAGCCAGCAATATTATGGAAGTCGATGAGGAACTTCTTGTATACACTGCAGCACGAGATATAAACTATGAGAATATGGATATTGATGCCTGCATATATTTTGATGATGATGGGAGTCTTATTCCCGGCAATTATAAAGTAGAAGTTTTCACTGAAGGGTATCAGATAGGCACTTCTGAATTTTCACTAAGATAGTCTCAGAAGTATAAAAAAATGAGTGTTATTCTCTTTCTATTCAATATATTTTTGTTGTATATTTGAAGATTAATTCGAGTAACATTAATATTTTTAGAAAATAAACTTAATATCTGATGAGAACTTTTAAAGCATCCTGCTATTATTCCTCTGTCATTTTTGTAATGGTGGTGTTATTTGCTTCCTGCGGAGGCAGACAGGAAGGAGAGTCCCGGGCTATAACTGGCAACAAGGAAAGGACGGACCTGGCTGGCCGGAGTGGCGAGAGTCTGGATGAGTATCCGATTCCTACTTCAGTAGAAATAGTTGAACTGTTGCAACGTGCCGGAGCCCCTTACATTTTAGGGATATCAAATCCTGCTTCAAATGTTGATAAGTACTTTACTGAGAGAAGTAAGGCTTTGAATCTCGGAGTTTACGGAGCCGACCTGAGCTATGCAGGCACGTATGAAATGAATCAGGAAATAATGAATTACCTCCAGGTCAGCAGGCAACTGATTGAAGAATTAAATATTTCCACATCTTTTAACAGTGGATTCGTTGACCGGGTTGAAAGAAATCTGGAGGACAAGGATTCATTGATAAATATAGTGTCGGAATCGTTTAATGACACATATGTCTTCCTTACCAGGAACAACAGGGATGACCTTGCTCTTTTAGTTATGACGGGAAGCATGATCGAAGGTATGTACCTGACATCGCAAATAGCCATTGGTGCAAGGGATAATTCCGAGATCACCGATATAATTATTCAGCAGAGGGAACCACTGGAAAAGCTTCTTGACCTTCTTGATGATTATGACGACGATTATATTAATTCGCTGCATAAGGAACTGCAGGAAATTCATAATTTTATGGATAATCTGCGGTCACCAATGACAAATGAAGAGGTCAATGCATTTTCTGATAATATTGAAAGCCTTAGATCAAAAGTAATTGCCTGATCTATGCATGCTCCAGAATATTCAAGCCGGCATATATTCTGCCGGCTTTTTTTAAAGTGTGCCGTGCAGGATTGTTCAACCTGGTGGTGTAAGTCCACTATTAGGAGGAAGACTATTTAATTTTCCTCCTGTTCGATTTAATTTTTTCCGATTACCTCTGCCATAGTTTTCAGGATCTGCTTTGAAATTATCTCTCACAACGTTGATTTGAAGAATAACCGGATTACAGGGAAAAATTTACTTAATTTGCAGTAGAAGTTCATCTTCAGTTATATTGTTGTTAATTAAAACCGAAAAAGGATGAGTGAATCAATTTTGAATGCATTGATTCATTTGTTTGCACTTGTTGCCAATGTAAATGAAAGCAAGGTTTCTGAAAGGGGCCGTGCATTCGTTCATTCCTATCTGAAAAGACATTTAGGCGATTCAAATATAAACGACTACCTGACTCTTTACGATGATTATTTTGACTTTTATTCCCGCGAATTAAAAGAGCCGGGAGGCGAAATTACTGATAGTGAGCTTTTAAAATTCCAGGTAACTAATATTTGCGGACAGATCAACAGGGAATTGCATCAGAATGACAGGATAATTGTTTTACTGAGGTTACTTGAGTTCGTCAATGAAGACAATGTATTTACAGACCTCGAGAGAGAGTTTATTCAAGCTGTAACCGAGAATTTTGATATACCTGCAAATGAAGTTAAAGATGCTAAGGCATTTTTACTTGGTGGCCCAAGACGAAAAATAAATCCGAAGAATGTCCTGATCATCCAGCAGCCACAGGAGTCTTCTGTTGATGAGCTCGAAGGGGCATGGGTAGAAAGGCATAAACCCAAAATGGATAATCAGGAGGGGTTCATTGAAAGAGATTCTCTGGATGGACGCATCGTATTTCTTCTCTTCAGAAGTACCGGAGCCTTTGTATTCAGGTATTTTGGAAACAGCAAACTTACACTTGAAGGGCAGCCTGTTATACCCGGAAAGTTCTATGCATACAATCAGGGCGGCATAATAAGAGGCGACTCAATAGCGCCAATTTATTATACCGAGGTATCTTCCAAATTTTTCCGTGCACCGGGTGGACTGAAAATTACGTTAACAGCCGACCAGGTTGAATTCCGGTATCCTTTAAGCCAGCATGGAATACGCCCTTTTAGTTTTTCGGAAGAATCAGGACAACTTATTGGAATAATGGGGGTGAGCGGATCAGGAAAATCGACTCTCCTGAATGTATTGAATGGCAAGCTGCGCCCCAGGAGAGGCAAAATCCTTATAAATTCATATGATATAAACAAGGAATCTGAAAAGATTGAAGGGCAGATCGGATATGTTCCCCAGGATGATCTGCTGATTGAGGAGCTTACTGTTTATGAGAATCTTTATTATAATGCCAGGCTTTGTTTTGGTAATTTTAAAGAGGAGCGGATACTTGAAATAGTTGATAAGGTCCTGGCAGATCTCGGCCTTGATGAGTTCAGGCATCTGAAGGTTGGAAGCCCGCTGAATAAATTTATCAGTGGAGGTCAACGGAAAAGGTTGAATATCGGACTCGAGCTTATGCGTGAACCGTCAATACTGTTTATTGATGAACCCACCTCGGGTCTCTCTTCACTTGATTCAGATATGGTGATGGCGCTCCTGAAGGAGCAGGCTGTAAAAGGTAAGCTTGTTATTGCCAATATTCATCAGCCATCTTCTGAAATTTTTAAACTTCTGGACAAATTATGGATCATCGACAAAGGTGGTTATCCTATCTATACCGGCAATCCTCTTGATGCACTTGTATATTTCAAAACCTTAAGCGGGCATGTAAATCCCGGTCAAACCGAATGCCAGTGCTGTGGCAATGTTGCCTCAGAGCAGATACTCAAGATTATTGAAGCAAAGGAGGTCAATAAATCGGGACACTCTACACAGCGCCGAAAAGTCCAGCCGGAAGAATGGTATAAATTATATAACGAGAAAATTGCTCCCGGTAACAAAGAAAAACCTGCAAAAAATGTCCTTCCTCCCAATATGTTTGCACTTCCGGGAATTGAAATGCAGTTTGTAATTTTTGCAATCCGCAATTTTCTCTCCAAAATGAGCAATCGGCAGTATTTGTTGATAAGTCTGCTGGAAGCCCCAATACTTGCTTTTGTATTGGGATTCTTTACCAAACACCTTCATGAGGGAGAATATATTTTTTCTGAAAATGTAAACCTGCCGGCTTTTTTATTTATGTCGGTCGTGGTGGCACTATTCCTTGGCCTTTCTGTCAGTGCCGAGGAGATAATTAAGGATAGGAAGATACTTGAGAGGGAGTCATTCCTGAACCTGAGCTGGTTCAGTTATCTTAATTCAAAAATAATCTGGGTATTCTTCCTCTCTGCTGTCCAGATGTTCACTTTTGTGCTGGTTGGAAGCTATATACTTGAAATAAAGGGAATGATTCTCAGCTACTGGCTGATACTTTTTAGTGCCGCCTGCTTTGCCAATATGTTTGGTTTAATTATCTCATCGGCCTTTAAATCAATTGTAACAATATACATACTGGTTCCTTTCGTATTGGTTCCTCAGCTATTACTTGGTGGAATAGTTGTTAAGTTCGACAATCTGCATGACAGTATAACTGATAAGATCAACGTACCTTTTGTTGGCGATCTGATGGCTTCAAGATGGGCATTTGAAGCGCTTGCCGTTGAACAGTTTGCAAATAACCGCTTTCAGTCACATTTTTTTGAATATGAACAGCAAAACAGCGATGCCTCATTTAAGGCTTCATTTCTGATACCACGATTAATCAGTAAGGCTGAACTTATAGAAAGAAATCTGAACTTAAATATTGACATTGAGGAAACTGTAGTTAATTTGAACATCCTTCAGAATGAAATTCAATATTTGCAGCAGGTTTCAGGGCTTATGCCTTTTGAATATATTAATAATTTGAATGCCGATGAGTATAGCGGACTGGTTTCTGAGGAGACTATGGGTTACCTGATATATCTGCGGCTGCATTTTTCTCAGGTGGCACGTGATGCAGCTCTAGAAAGGGATAATGTTTACAGGGATCTTGAAAATACGCTGGGCAGCCTTGCAGTATACAATATCCGGGAAAATTATTACAATAAAGCACTGGCAGATATTTTACTTAACCGACACGAGGTAAACGTCCTTTATAAGACTGATGAGAGACTGGTACAAAAAAAAGACCCGGTTTACCTGCTTCCCGAATCAAACATCGGCAGGGCTCATTTCTATGCTGCTTACAAACAGTTTAATCATGTATATGTTGATACTCTGTGGTTTAATGTATCCGTTTTATGGCTGATGAGCCTGATACTTTACCTGTCCATTCTGATCAATGCTCCAAGAAAATTCATTGGATTTTTTGAAAGTCTCAGATTCCTGAAATCCTGAACAGATTATTTTCTCCATGCTGGCGATAACAATTTTAGTGATTCAGTTACGACCATCATTCATATAAAGTATTGCCTGTTAGGAATGAATTGGGTTTCCGTATTTGTGTATCTTTTTTGTATCCTGCTACATACAAAAAGCCCCCGCAACATTAGTTGCAGGGGGTTTTTAGTACCCGGGGCCGGGATCGAACCGGCACGGTATTGCTACCACTGGTGTTTGAGACCAGCGCGTCTACCAATTCCGCCACCCGGGCATTGTACTGGTAAATCGGGTATGCGAAGATAGTTATTTGTTAATAAATACACAAAATAAAAATTGTAAAGCCATGCCGGTATTCATACACCTGAGAGGCTTTACCATAACTGGCATTTGGAATAATTAGTTTCAACATCCGGAAAGTGAGTATTCTTACATATACGTCATGCTGTTCTTATTACCCAGATGCGAAGCATAAATTTGCCTCAGTGCGACAAATTAAAAATTTTATCTATGCAATCACCTGATATTCATCCGTAATAATTATCTCGCCAGGAGGCGGACAAGTCAGGAATCAGGTAAGATATGTTTGTGGGAAATTGTTGCAGTGAAGTTTCATTCAAACCATCTAATTGTGGCCACCGATGGACAGGCACTACAATTTGTTTTTTAGGCCTGTCTATGGGAATTCAGTATAAGATCAGCGCATCAGCCGGTGGAGAATAGAATACGTTTTCCGGCAAGTTTTTTTGCAGTTTTTATAATGCCAGCTTCATCGAAGCCGCATTCTGCATAAAGTTCAGGTAGGGTGCCCTGATCTGTGAACCTGTCAGGGATACCGAGTCTCACAAGTTTTGACTGATAATCATTTAAAGACATGAATTCCAGGATTGCCGAACCTAATCCGCCTGTTATCATACCATCTTCAACTGTAATAACTGTTTTAAATTTCTTGAAGACTGAGTGCAGGAGCGTTTCATCAAGCGGTTTGACAAAACGTAAATCAAAATGAGCAACGCTTATATTTTCCTTTTCAAGTTTTGTGCAGGCAGAAGCCACTGCGTTCCCGGGATGTCCAATGCTGAGAATGGCCAGATCTGTTCCATCACGAAGCTTTCTGCCCGTCCCGACAGAAATTTCTTTAAACTCTTTCCGCCAGTCGGCCATCACCCCATTCCCCCTTGGGTATCTTATAACGAATGGACCTTTGTCTTTCAGCTGCGCCGTATACATTAGATTACGCAGTTCTTCTTCATTCATCGGTGCCGCAACCGTCATGTTTGGTATACACCTCATATAGGCAAGATCGAAAAACCCGTGATGCGTTGCCCCGTCATCACCTACCAGTCCCCCCCGGTCAAGGCAGAAAACAACATTGAGCTTTTGTAGTGCTACATCGTGTATAACCTGATCATAGGCCCGCTGGATGAATGATGAATAAATATTGCAGAAGGGCACCATTCCCTTGGCAGCAAGTCCGGCCGAAAAAGTGACGGCATGCTGCTCAGCAATACCCACGTCAAAAGTCCTCTCAGGCATTGCCTCCATCATGATATTTAGCGAACATCCGGAAGGCATTGCCGGAGTTATTCCTACAATTTTTTCATTTTCGCGGGCAAGTTCCAGTATAGTGTGTCCGAATACATCCTGATATCTTGGTGGAGAAGGTTTATCAGTTTTTATTTTAAGAAGTTCACCGGTATTTTTATCAAATAAACCAGGTGCATGGTACATTGTCTGGTTTAATTCAGCCTGGGGGAATCCCTTTCCTTTAACGGTCCTGATATGGAGCAACTTAGGCCCGGGGATTTGTTTTAAATCCTTCAGTATTCGCATCAGGTAAACAACATCGTGGCCATCAACCGGGCCAAAGTACCTGAAATTAAGCGATTCAAACAGATTACTGTGCTTAAGCAATGCCGTTTTCAATCCGTGCTCAATCTTTTGTACGGCATCCCTGGCAATAGGTCCGAGTTTGCTTATTTTGCCAAGCAGGTGCCAGAGGTCATCTTTAACCTTGTTGTAAGTTTGTGAGGTTGTTATGTCAAGAAGATATTCCTTTAATGCTCCTACATTTGGGTCAATTGCTATATTATTGTCATTAAGGATCACGAGGAGGTTGGAATTCTGTATTCCGGCGTTGTTGAGTCCTTCAAAAGCAAGTCCCCCGGTCATTGAGCCATCGCCGATAACTGATACGAAGTGCCTGTCATTCTGTTTTTTCAACCCTGCTGCAACGGCCATCCCAAGTGCTGCTGAAATTGAAGTTGAAGAATGCCCTACTCCAAAACAATCATGCGGACTTTCCAGCAACTTTGGAAAACCACTAATGCCCTTATACTTTCTGTTTGTGTGGAATACATCACGTCTTCCGGTAAGGATTTTGTGTCCGTAAGCCTGGTGACCTACATCCCAGATAATTTTATCTTTTGGCGTGCTGAATACATAATGCAGGGCAACTGTAAGTTCTACTACGCCGAGACTTGCTCCGAAATGGCCCGGGTTTGAGGAAACTACATCAATAATGAACCTTCTGAGTTCCTCACTTACTTTCATAAGATCTTCCGGATTCAGTTTTTTCAGATCTGAAGGTGAATCAATCTTATCCAGAAATTGATAATCGGTGTTTTCTGAGCTCATCAGTGAACTGCTGATTTAATTACTCAAACCTACTAGTTTTTTGCAAGATGACCAAACAAAAAGTTTTAAATCCATTTCGTGAATCTGTTATACTGATAAGATTGCGGAGATTAGAATTTTAAGATATTTCCAATTTGCACGACGAATATTTACAGGAATAATCTCCCATGAGCCAGTTCTCTCACAAAAAATTAACAAATCATGGTCAAATCTTCTGTGGTTAAAACTTTAAGTTGACAAAAAAATTTCACTATAATAACAAAAAATTCTTTAATCTGTTCAGATGGAAATTTTTCCTTGATAACTAATTAACAAGATATTTTTATCCGAAATTACACCCTAACAAATGAAAAAAGTTGACTTCTTCTATTACATATGAGATATCCACATCATTCTATTATGTTAAGCAGAGGTGTAATTCACGGGAATTCCTCATCAGTAATATACAGATCAAAGCGTTTAACATAGCATGTGGATTTAATGAATTAATTGATTTTTACACTTTATTTGAGGAAACTGCGTTTTAAATCTGAATTTATTCTAAACTTCCTATATTTGCATGAGACCTGAATTTGCATTACCACGGTTTTTGTGAATATCTTTATGAAAATCAATTTATTAAATATTTAATCCGAATGACAAATTCCCATAGATCTTTATTTTTACTCATAGGTATTGTGATCATTTCCTCGTGTGTCCCTGCTAGTCATTTTCAGGAAATGAGGAGTGCCAAAGTTAGTTCTGAGCAAGAGCGTGATTCTCTGCTTATCGAAAATAAGCAAATGGAAATTAAGCTCACCGAACTGGAAGCCCGGCTTTCAATTCTCGACAAGGAGATTGGTGTTCTGTTAAGAGACAGTACCAACAGAGCTATAATGCTGAGAAACACAAAAGCTGACCTTGAGAGAGCCAGAAGCCAGTTTAATGAACTTCAGCAAACCCAGGAGTCTATACTAAAGGGTTCCGCCAGGGAGACAACCCGGTTGTTGCAACAGTTGCAGACTACACAGGTTGAATTGATATCAAGAGAGGACCGGCTAAAAGAGATGGAGGATGATCTTAACGCGAAGGAGAGGGTTTTGCAGGAAATGACAGAAGACCTTGAAAAAAGGAATGCCCGTCTGGTTGAGCTTGAGGGCATATTATCCAGGCAGGATTCAATAGTAAATGCCCTTCACAATACGATATCTGCAGCACTGCGCGGTTTTGAGGGCCAGGGGCTCAGTGTATATGAAAGAAACGGGAAGGTTTATGTATCACTGGAGGAACAGTTGTTATTCCAGACCGGCAGTACAGTTGTTGATCCGAATGGGGTAAGGGCATTAAAGGATCTGGCACAGGTTCTGGAGAATAATACCGATATAAATATTATGATTGAAGGTCATACCGACGATGTACCTGTTACTCCGGGGCCAAGGATGCAGGATAACTGGGATCTGAGTGTTTTAAGGGCTACATCCATTGTAAGAATCTTGCTTGAAGGGACATCAATTAATCCCCAGAGGTTCATCGTGGCAGGCAGGGGAGAACACATGGCTGTAGCTGCAGGTCAATCTCCTGAGGCAAGACGTAAAAACCGTCGGACAGAAATCATATTAACTCCCCGGCTGGATGAACTGTTCCGGATCCTTGAGTCAAACTGACCTGGTTCTGACTGTACACGGTGCCTTATAACAGACCGGTGTGGTTCACAGTTGGATAACCTTTATTTTAGTGACCTGAAACGGTGAAGTAACGCTCAAATAAAGTGTGCTTTATGGTCAGGTATATATCCATATGCCCTGACACCCACAGCGGAGATTTCGGTTCAGGATGGTTCTGCACTGATATATGAATGAATCATCTGTTACAGCTTTTAAATTATCTTCTCGTTGTATAATACCAGCAACTGGCTGTTATCGACCATACCAATATATCCCGACCTTCCAGTTATCTCAGGTGACCTGATACCATTATTGAAAAGCATGGGACCTGTAAATATTCTGGCTTCGTCCCATAAATTCTTATCTATAAACTGTTTGAGAGTGTATGCGCCCCCCTCAATAATTAGTGACTGGATATTTTCCCTGTAAAGTACTTCCAGCATCTGTAATTCAGCATCATTTTCGAAATCGATTTTAACGAATTTTGTTCTGACGGCTTCAGATGTTAAAGATTCCGCTGCTTTAGATTCAGAGAAACTTACATCATTACCTTCTTCAGGGAATGTTTTTTCAGTGAAAACAATTGTATCCTGGTTATTATCGAATACATGGTATTTACTGCCCAGAATGCGCTTCCTGTCTATTACCAGCCTTATCGGATCCCTGCCTTCCCAGTCCCTTACATTCAACCTGGGATTGTCTTTTAAAACAGTTGTTGTCCCGACAAGTATGGCCTGCTCCTCAGCCCTCCATTTATGAACCAGTATGCGAGCCTGCTGGGAAGTGATCCAGTTAGGTTCTATAGGAGAATCTGAAGACCTGATAAGATCAATGAATCCATCGGCCGACTTAGCCCATTTAAGTATTATATATGGTCTTTTCCGGATATGCCATGAAAAAAACCTGGCATTGACATCTTTGCATTCATCACTGAGTATTCCTTCTGTCACTTTAACTCCTTTTTCCCTCAATAATTTTATTCCTTTTCCGGCAACCAGTTCATTGGGGTCATAAGTACCGATTTTTACAGATGGGATACTTTTCTCCAAAATCAGATTTACACATGGGGGAGTTTTTCCAAAATGGGAGCATGGCTCCAGATTAACATAGAGCGTTGATTCTTTGAGCAATTCAGGATCCTTAACATTTGCAATGGCATTTACTTCTGCGTGCGCCTGGCCGAAGACCTGATGGAAACCTTCTCCAATTATCGTTTTATTATGAACTATAACACAGCCAACCAGGGGGTTGGGTGCAACATTCCCCTTTCCCTGCAATGCCAGGTCAAGGCATCTCCTCATAAATTTCTCATCATTGGCAGAATCTTGCATGTTTTTTTTTAGTTTGTTTGTATAATATTTCAAAAAAATGTGAATCTTTGAGCCATGGATCAGGACCCGCCAGTTGTTCATGAGGTCTTAAAAGAAATACGGAATGAACTAAAGCAAATTTACCCTCCCGGTGAAATTCAGGGAATTTCAGAACTTATATTTGAAAACCTTCTGAATTACTCAAAAACCGATATTCTGCTAAACAGCAATACAAAAATATCTAAATTAATATATAATCAAATTACCGAAATTATTAATCAGCTGCTTAAGAACAAACCCATTCAGTATATCCTTGGTGAAGCATGGTTTTATGATATAAAACTTGAAGTTTCTCCTGATGTTCTCATACCACGTCAGGAAACTGAAGAGCTTGTTAAGTGGGTAATAGAAGAGTGCGGCAGCCGGTACCTTGAAATGGTTGATCTGGGCACCGGCAGTGGTTGTATAGCAATAGCCCTTGCTCTTAATCTGCCAAACGCTAAAGTTTATGCAACGGATATATCAGCGAGAGCTGTACAGCTTGCAGAAAAAAATGCATTGGTCAATAATGCAGATGTTAAGTTTTTTGTTGACAATATTTTTAATCCGCTCTTTGTAAAGTCAAAAAAATTTGATATAATTGTAAGCAATCCCCCTTATGTAACAGAATCGGAAAAACCACGTATAGATAAGAATGTTCTGCATTATGAACCTGTGACTGCATTGTTTGTGCCAGACCAGAATTCACTATTGTACTACAAGGCAATTGCAGCACTTGCCCGTGAGGCACTAACTCCGGGCGGACGATTGTATCTGGAGATAAATGAAAGTAAATCAGAGGAAATAGAGGAATTACTTATCAGATCAAATTTCTCACAAATAGAAATCAGAAAGGATATTAACGGAAAATTCCGGATGGTCAGAGCTGTTTTATGAATATTCAATTTTTACCTTCATACAATTTTTAACTATTAACTAAAATGCATTTAAAGAAGACTATTACCCATGCGGAAGCACTCGACAAGGCGCGTAAGCTATGCGCTGCTGAAGAAAAATGCCGCTTTGATATCCGTAAAAAACTTTTTGACTGGGGAGTCAGTTCCGGTGATACTGAAAAAATCATCAATGAGCTTGTGGCCGACAAATTTCTTGATGAATGGAGATTTGCAAGGTTGTTCGCAGTGGGGAAATTCCACAATAACAAATGGGGGAAAATAAAGATCTCCTATGAACTTCTCCGGAAAAACATTGCTAAAAATACTATTGAAGATGCCCTGAGAAGGATTGATGATGAAGAATATGCTGAGGTTCTCAGAAAGGAGTTGTTGAAAAAACAAAGATCCATTCCAACAGATGACAATCAGGAACTAAAAGAAAAACTCCACAGGTTTGCCAGTAGTAAAGGATATGAGTATGATATAATTGAAAAGGTACTCGACGATTTGATTGTAATAAGTGAGGCGGGTTCATAATATGCGACCGTATGGTGCAACATGATTTACCTGCCTTAAAGTCTGCTAAGGAGAAATAAAAAGAAATTAACCGGGCGGAATTTTGTAATTTTGAATAAAAATCTATCACCAATGATAAACCAGGACAATATTAAAGATCTTGTAAGGCGGAGTGATGCGCTGAGGAGGCATCTTTGACATAGACAGTAAATTGATACAACTGGAGGGAGAAGAGGAGAAAACCCGTGATCCGAAATTTTGGGATGATCCTAAAGAGGCTGAAAAGCAGTTAAAAGAGATAGCAGCCATAAAAAGCTGGACTGATAGTTTTGCTCAGGTTAGCAGTGCCATTGAAGATCTGGAGATTCTTCATGACTTTTTTGACGAGGGAGAATCCTCGGAGGAAGAGGTTGATGCACAATACAAAAAAGCTCTGAATCTTATCGAAGACCTTGAATTCAGGAACATGCTCAGCGGTGAAGAAGATGTGCTTGGAGCAATTCTTAAAATTAATGCAGGTGCCGGGGGTACGGAGAGTCTTGACTGGGCAGAAATGCTTATGAGAATGTACCTGCGATGGGGTGAAAAAAATAATTATCAGTTAAAGCAGCTTGATTTTCAGGATGGGGAAGAGGCAGGTATCAAGACAGTTACCCTTGAGTTTACCGGAGATTATGCATATGGATATTTAAAAAGCGAATCGGGTGTTCACCGGTTGGTAAGGTTATCGCCGTTCGATTCCAATAATAAAAGGCACACTTCATTCGCTTCGGTTTTTGTATCTCCGCTGGTCGATGACACCATCGATATAGTTGTCAGTCCTGCCGATATCACCTGGGAAACCTACAGGGCAAGCGGGGCAGGCGGACAAAACGTGAATAAGGTTGAGACGGCAGTCCGTTTAAGGCATCATCCTTCAGGGCTTGTGGTTGAGAACCAGGAAGATCGCTCACAGCTGAAGAACAAGGAAAATGCAATGAAAATTCTCAAATCGCAGTTATACGAAATGGAGCTGGAGAAACGGCGTCAGGCGCAGGCTGCTATTGAAAGCGGCAAGAAAAAGATCGAATGGGGATCGCAGATAAGAAACTATGTTCTTCACCCCTACAAACTCATAAAGGATGTCAGAACCAATTATGAGACCTCAAATGTTCAGGAGGTGCTTGATGGAGAACTGGATGATTTTATCAAGGCCTACCTGATGGAGTACGGGTCTCAGTAATTGCTTCAATATGACATGTATGCGGCGGTGTATTATAGCAGAATTAACTTCCATTCCGGATCATCAAGAAAAAGGAAGGTTAAAGACTGAAGCAAGGTCCTGTTTTTAGTTAATTTTTGAAACCCGTGTCTGTTCACGATAACGCTTGGCGGGGTGGGGTTAAACCCTCCTTCTTTGGTGGTGATAGAACAATTTTATGAATTTTTCAGAGGTTACCAAAAATTTATCGACTCCAGGTTTACTTTCACGGTTCAGTTCATTAAGTTGTATTGAATTCAACTTTCCAGATCAGTTCAATAAGTATAATCCTAAACACTGACAATTATGGCTACTCCGGAATTCTTTTTTCAAAAGCAGTTTCCTGCAGGTGAAGATACTACCGAGTATTATCTCCTGTCAAAAGATTCTGTTACTTCCGATATGTTTGATGGAAAGGAAATTGTAAAGGTTGCCGGTGAAGGACTGACTCTGCTGGCCCGCAGGGCAATTCGAGATTGTTCATTCTTGCTCCGGACTCCCCATCTTCAACAGGTAGCGCATATATTAACTGATCCGGAAGCCAGTGAAAATGATCGTTTTGTTGCACTTACAATGCTCAGGAATGCTGAAGTTGCAGCAGGCGGGGAACTTCCTTTTTGCCAGGATACAGGTACCGCGGTGGTCCTGGCAAAGAAAGGACAGCAGATTTGGACAGGCGGAGGAGACGAAGAGGCAATCGCCAGAGGCATATATCAGACCTATACTGAAGAGAATCTTCGTTACTCCCAGACCATACCACTGGATATGTATACTGAGAAAAATTCCGGGACCAATCTTCCTGCGCAGATTGATATATATTCTACCGATGGGGATCAGTATAATTTTCTCTTTATTGCAAAAGGTGGTGGTTCGGCTAATAAAACAGCCCTTTTCCAGGAAACCAAAGCGCTCCTTAATCCTGCCAGGCTTGAAAGTTTCCTGATTGATAAGTTGCGTTCTCTTGGAACTGCAGCTTGTCCGCCTTATCATGTTGCATTTGTTATAGGAGGTACCTCTGCAGACGCATGTCTTAAAACCGTAAAGCTGGCATCGGCCAAATATCTTGACGATTTACCTGTTTCCGGAAATGATGGCGGAAGGGCATTCAGAGATATTACGCTGGAGCAAAAGATTCTTAAAGCCTCACAGGAGTTGGGCATCGGAGCTCAGTTCGGAGGCAAATATTTTGCGCTCGATGTTAGAATAGTCCGCCTTCCCAGACATGGTGCCTCATGCCCTGTAGGTATGGGCGTTTCCTGTTCGGCCGACCGGAACATTAAGGCAAAAATTGATAAGCACGGGATTTGGATTGAAAAGCTTGAAAAAGATCCGGGACGTTTTATACCAGCTGCATTCAGAGAATCGGGGAATGGGGGAGCAGTCGAGCTTGATCTGGATAAGCCCCTTAAGGAGGTACTTGCAGAACTCTCAAAACACGCTGTTGGAACCCGGTTATCATTAACTGGGACGATAATTGTCGGCAGAGACATCGCACATGCAAAACTTAAAGAAAGACTTGACAGCGGTGAAGGTCTTCCGCAGTATATAAAAGATCACCCCATTTATTATGCCGGTCCCGCGAAAACTCCGGCGGGCCATGCCTCGGGCTCGTTTGGCCCTACTACTGCCGGCAGGATGGATTCATATGTTGACCTTTTCCAGAGCAACGGGGGAAGCATGATTATGATTGCCAAAGGTAACAGGAGCCGTCAGGTTACAGATGCATGCAAGAAACATGGAGGTTTTTACCTTGGCAGCATCGGTGGGCCAGCTGCCATTCTCGCCAGGGACAATATCAAGAAAGTTGAGTTGCTTGAATACTCTGAACTTGGCATGGAAGCAATTTATAAGATCCAGGTAAGCGATTTTCCCGCATTCATTCTGGTTGACGATAAAGGGAATGATTTTTATGAGGTTAAGGCCAGATAAGCAAAGTTTAAATTTTCCCGTCGTACAAGAGTATTCAATACTAATCAGGAAAATAGCTTTGTTGCATTTTAAAACCAACCGGCTTTATAATAGTTGCAGGATTGCCCTAAGCAGAGCTTTATGAGAAGAAAGTGACCCGGATGAGATAATAAGGAGCTTGCTCAATGAAGGATCTGGCCTGAAAGCAGATTATATTATCTAAATTTTTCCATATGTAAGAAAAACCCCGGAATTAGCTTCATACAGCTAAAAAACCGGGGCAGCTTTCCAACATGGAGATGATAAAAAGATGTTCAGTTAATGCAGGTAGCGTTTAATAGTGATCCATTTGGTTAATATTCTGGTTCTTCCAATTTTAATTCCTCAATTACTCTTTTTATTTCCTCCTGTGCCTTACGCATCTCTTCGCGGAATTCTTCAGTATTAAATTCGCTTGCAGCAGTTCTTATTTCTTCACGGGCTTTCCGCATCTGCTCTTTAAATTCTTCTGAATCAAACTGCTGGATAATAGTTTTCATCTCTTCACTTGCCCGGCGCATCTGCTCTTTAAATTCCTCTGAATTAAACTCCTGCATTGCCTTCCTCATCTCTTCCTGTGCTTTACGCATCTCTTCCCTGAATTCCGGAGAGTCAAATTCCTGAATTGCCCGTTTCATCTCTTCCTGAGCTTTCTGCATCTCCTCTCTGAATTTCCGGGAGTCAAACTCATGCATTGCGCGATCCATCTCTTCCCGGGCTTTAAGCATCTCCTCCCTTAATTCTCCTGATTTTAACTTCTGCATTGTCATATCCATCTCCTCGAGTGAAGCCTGCATCTGAGCCTTGAATTCTTCCGGATCTAACATTTCAATTTCTTTCAATTGCTCCCTTGCCTGTTCAAGCTGCAGCCTTACCTCATCTGAAACATCCGGATAAGAGATTTCCCTGTCCGGTTGTTCCCTGGTTCCCCGGTTTTCCCTCGATATTTCTTTTGCTTCTTCCAGCTCATTAACCGAACCAGTATCAGGTATGGCATAGGTATAATTTTCAGGAACCTCTGCAATATTATTTAAATCCTGAATTTCTTTCAACTCGGGCAATGTCTGCACATCAGGAATATCTTTAAGATTATTGATCCCGAGAGTAGTTGCAAAAGAGGAATTGGATATGGTATTTAATGCAGTAATGGTAATCACAGAAATTAGTATAGCCAATATGGCTGCAGTTTTCCGGCCCGGATTTGCTTTTTTGGTTTTCATTGTCATTATTTTTTTAATTCTTATTAGTAAATGGTTTTTTGAATTTATTGCAGCTATTGCAGCCTGATGATTAATCTGTCGTTTTGTTTCGAGCGTTAACAATGCTTTTGCATATAACAGGGGTCTGCCTGTTACGTATACAACCTGTTCATCAACCTTTTTCTCCCTTTCGTGGCGGACTTGTGCACTGATCCACCAGGTTGCAGGGTGGAAAAAGAATAGAATTTCAAGAAAATTCTGAATAGTGTTCACCCAATGGTCATAATTTCTCAAATGATATAGCTCATGCAGTAAAATGGCTTCCACCTGGCGGACATCCAGTGACGAAAACATTGCAAGGGGCAGCAGTATGACTGGTTTAATGAATCCTGTAACGATTGGAATGCTTATTCGTGGACTTAAAAAGACTGGCACAGCCTTCCTGAGCCCTGTTCTTGATACAAGTTCTTCAATTTGTGATTGCCAGTAATCCGGCAGATTGCTTAAATTCCTTGTCCGCAAAGAATTAATCCGGGCATAGTCAAGAAGGGTTTTCCCCGAAAGTATAACAACAAAAATTAAATAGAGCCAGACTATCAGCGGACTGTAAATTTCTATTTGCCGTGTAATAACCGGAGCCTGTGTTTCTGTAATTGATAAAATCTCCCTGGTTTCCCCTAACATAGAGAGTATATTTTTCCCCGATACTGATGCTACATTAACAGAATTGCCATAAACTGATAATTGCCTGATAAATGTAACCAGAAAAATCAGCGGTATTGCCAGCAGCGAACCAAGCGAAATATTATAATTAGTACAGGGTCCGGAATTCCGGGTCAGGTAAATAGTAAATCTCCAAACCAGAGCAATTAGTGTGATCTGCCAGAGACTATGAACAAGTGTCATACCAAAGGCAAAAACCAGCGGATGAGTAAAATACTCTAAAAAGTTCATGGCTTTTTATTTTCAAATTGGTTAAGATAATTCCGGATTTCAATAATATCATCACCTGATAATTGTTGATTCCCAAGTGCCCCGATTACAAGAGAGCTGGCTGAACCACTGAAAAGTCCGTCGATCATTTTATTCAAAAAATGCTTCTGTGTCTTCTCCCGGGTTATTAATGGTTTGTAGATATGTGTACGACTCGATGTATCGCGCCAAAGCATTCCTTTTTCAGTCATTATTTGCATTGTCTTCAGGGTGGTTGTGTAACCGGTTTCCCTCTCCGGCTTCAGCGATTCATAGACCTCTCTTACGGTTGCCGATCTATGCTCCCATAAAATCTGTAAAATTTCGAGTTCACTGTTGGTCGGCAGATTTTTTATTTCTTCATTCATCCGAATAATTTAAAATTATTAATCTATTTATAAGTAAGTTACAATTGCTAATCACGTGGTCGCCACGGATGAATCACCCATGGATTATTCGTTTCTTTTTTGTGTGCCCTGGTTCGTGGGTGATTCATCTGTATAATGCAGGTTAATCAAATTTATAATCAATTAATTGTGTTTACCAGGTATTTCATGTTCAGTATTTCAATCCCGATGAATCACCCATGGATTATTGACCTAAGGTCGATTCAGCATGCATAATCAAGTTAATTTAGAAATATTGGTCAGATGCATAATTCATTTCTTTTTTGTGTGCCCTGGTTCGTGGGCGATTCATAGTACGATGTTTTTCGTAGTACAAATATAATACGAAACACTTCGTATTACCAAATGTTTTAACAATTTTTTTATTATGCTTTTGAAAAAATCTTTTAAAGGAAAGTCCAAATCACTTATATTCAGCTATCCATAGACTGAAAGAATCAAGGTGAAAGAATTGTAAACAATGTGTTCCTGACAAATCCTTTTATTTTTAGCTATCATTAATTGATAAATAAATTCGGTAAAATCGGACTATCAGACATAGGAGGAGGTGTCTTTAACCCCGATTTTTGCTTCACACCGTGATTTTTTATTAATCTCACATGCTTTTCGGGCAAAGCCCTGCCAGGGCATTACCGTGCCCTGAAGAAGTGGGTTTTTCAATTAAACTAAAAGTTAATAATAGCTCTTATAAAGTCTTTATGCATTGCAATTACAGAGGTAAAGAAACAGCATGATGATTTGGATTGTTCATAATAAACCATTTCAAAAGCGAATTGTTAGTATCCCAAATTAACAGGGGAATAAACCAATAGCAAAATTAATTATGTTCAGAACTGAATACGATACAATCGGGCCCGTTGAGGTTCCTGCCGATAAATACTGGGGCGCCCAGACACAGAGGTCGGTCAACAACTTTAAGATCGGAAACGGCAGAATGCCTGATGAAATAGTGAAAGCATTTGCAATTCTAAAAAAGGCTGCAGCACTTACAAACAATGAACTTGGAGTATTACCGGCAGAGAAATCAGATCTTATATGCAGGGTTTGCGATGAGATTCTCCAGGGCAAACTTGACGATCATTTCCCTCTTGTTGTATGGCAGACCGGTTCAGGCACGCAGACAAACATGAACCTTAATGAAGTTATTTCCAACAGGGCGCATGTTCTGGCTGGAAATAAACTGGGGGAGGGTAAACCATTTATTCACCCAAACGACGATGTGAATAAGTCCCAGTCATCAAACGACACATTTCCAACTGCAATGCATATTGCAGGATATAAAACAATTACAGAGACTACCCTTCCCGGGATAAAAAAAGTAAGGGAAACCCTGGCTGCCAGGGCCGATGAATATAAAGAAATTGTCAAGATTGGCCGCACACACTGGATGGACGCCACCCCCCTTACTCTTGGTCAGGAGTTTTCCGGCTATGTCTCACAGCTTGATCACGGTTTGACCAACCTCATGGAAGCTTTGCCTCATTTAAGTGAGCTGGCCCTGGGCGGCACTGCAGTTGGCACAGGGATAAATGCACCTGATGGTTATTCTGAAATTGTAGCAGCAAAAATAGCTGACCTTACCAAATTGCCGTTTGTTTCTGCACCTAACAAATTTGAGGCATTATCGGCAAACGATGCTGTTGTAAGAGCATCCGGTGCTTTGAGAAACATTGCCGTCAGCCTGATGAAAATACTGAATGACCTGAGAGTACTCGCCTCCGGTCCCCGTTCAGGAATTGGTGAGATAAGGATACCTGCAAATGAGCCTGGTTCATCAATAATGCCCGGGAAAGTTAACCCCACACAGATAGAAGCTCTCAGTATGGTATGCGCACAGGTGATCGGCAACGACATGGCTATAGCTACCGGGGGAATGCAGGGTCACTTCCAGTTAAATGTTTTTAAACCAATGATGATAGACAACCTGTTAGGCTCAGCCAGACTGCTTGGTGATGCATGTGTTTCCTTTAATGATAACTGCGCAGTTGGGATTGAACCAAACCATATGGTAATTGAAAAAAACCTGGAAAACTCACTCATGCTGGTTACCGCCCTTAACCCGCATATTGGTTATGAAAATGCCGCGAAAATTGCGAAGAGAGCTTTTGAGGGAAATACAACCCTTCGTCAGGCAGCTCTTGATTCAGGTTTGCTGAACGAAGATCAATTCAATGAATGGGTTGACCCCAAAAAAATGATCTGATTTTTGATGTGGCCCCTTAAAGATCAATATCATCCAATCCATTGCCTGCCTTCCTTTTTCTTAATGTTGCATATTTTTCAGGATTGAAATTGACGAGTAAATTTAAAGTGTGTTGCTGGTTGTCTTCTTATCGTCGCCTGTATAGCATCTGCTGATACATATAAATTAAGAATAGATAGTTGAGACAAGAGTTGGGTTACCATTGTGGTTTTACCTACCTGGCGAGGTCCCAAAATGACTTGAATGAACCTTCCAGGCTCTTCAATTCTTACTTTAACTAACTTCAAATAAGGATGTTGAAACATAAAATTAAATTTACTCAATATTGAGCTCAAAATTACTCAATAAGCAAAGTAAAAATATTCAAATATTTTTTTTCCAGACAATACCCGCATAAAATGCTTTCAAATTTACCGGAATTGCTTGAGTGCAAGTCCCGGTAAATGATTGTAAAGAGGAACATGTTACCCCGCTATCCCTGTGATAGTAATATCTATAGGACAATTCCCTATAAGAATTACGATGGTAAAGAGGGGGGTAAGTCAGATTTTAGAGAATTATTAAATAATCTCCCATGGTAAGCCAACAGAAAAAAAGCAGGTATATTTATCCAACTGTGGGAATTTCCTGACATAAGTCGGTTATTTACATTTTCTCCGGATAAAGTCGGATATAGCAGAGGCAGCTTTTTCTTTTTCCTCGATAAATCCAATATGTCCCGATTTTTCAAGTGTTACAAATTCAGCATTTGAAGGAAGAGGTATACCCCTTGCAACAGTTTCATAATCAATGTAGTTATCATATTTCCCTGCAATCACCAGAACCGGCAGATCTGTTTCACTCAGTACTTTTTCCCTGGAAGGCCTTTCCATCATCCCCTTAAGGCAGGCGATAATACCGGCATCGGGAGTTTTGATTGCAATATTGGTGGCTCTGTTAATTTCCGGCCTGAATGACTCGCAACTTTCCGATGCAAATGCCTTTGGGATGTTGATTTTAGATATCAGCTCCTTTCTTCCCTGGTTAACAAGTACAATTTCACGGCACCTGTTTTGCCTGGTCTGTTTTGTATCGGGAAAAGGATGGGAATGAAAAAGACACAAGCCCAGCAGTCTTTCTGGAAAATATTCAAGCATTGCAAGTGCCGTATAACCGCCCATTGAATGGCCGGCAACAAAACATTTATCAATTCCGCAATGATCTAAAACGGCTATTACACTGTCAGCAAGTTTATTCATACCATGCACCTCTCCCACGACACCTGAGTTACCATGCCCGGGTAGATCGGGACAAATTACCCGGTAATTTTCCTTGAATTCACCGGTAAAATATTCCCAGATATGAAGAGACTCTAGATAGCCATGGATCAATACCAGAGCAGTTCCCGATCCTGTATCAGAAAACTGTATATTTGTTTTTCCGAATGGTATGGTTTTGATCATTTTTGAAGAGTTTGGTTTATGTCGCAAAAATAAGAAACATTAGTAAATAATACCATTTTGCGGTTTTACCTTAGCAAGGTGCCTTAGCTCGCTACAATGACCCCCGGAGCTTCGCCTGAATGGCATGTGTTATTTAAAAGTTGTGGAAGCAAAAATCGGGAGAAAGCCACCAATTCTTGAAACGGATAGTCCGTTTTAGCGAAATTTTTACAAATAGACCGGAATTGCAATAGAAAATTGAAATTAAATCAGATATAATTTATCTTTATGGCAGGATTACTTATTTATGCGTTTTCACTTTTATTCAGTGAGTTTCAGCACAAGAACTCCATGACTTTTATATAATAAACATAATTAGACCTATGGGGAAATTCATAAACACTTCGGTTGGCCGAAAATATTTAGTCAGTTTATCCGGCTTGTTCCTGATATCATTTTTAGCAGTGCACCTGACAGTAAACCTTTTCCTCCTTGCCGGAGAGCAGGCGTATAATGCGGCAACCCACTTTATGGGGACGAATACTGTAATTGGGATTATAGAGCCTTTACTTGCTGTTGGATTTCTGGTGCACATTATATATTCAGTAATTCTTACCATCTCCAACCGGTTTAACCGGCCAGTGAAATATTCAATGGTAGACCAGAGTGAAACAAGCAGCTGGTCATCAAGAAACATGTTCGTACTGGGTGGTTTGATATTTATTTTCCTTGTTTTGCACCTTTCCAATTTCTGGTACATTATGAAGTTTGGAGAGATGGCACATGTGGAATATGATGGTGTAATAATGGAGGATGCATATTCGCTGGTGACCGGAAAGTTCGTTATATGGTGGTACGTACTCATCTATGTTGCCGGCGCGATTTTTCTTGGTCTTCACCTTCTTCACGGGTTTCAGTCCTCCTTTCAGAGCCTTGGCCTGAGTGATAAACTCTGGAAGAAGCGCCTTGCCTTAATCGGCATGGTATATACATTCATTATTACTTTTGGTTTTGGGATTATCCCGGTATATTTCTATATCGGTACATTTTTAAATTAACAATGCCGGACAAATTTGATTATACTCATAAAGCCTGACATATGAACAAATTACAATCAAAAATACCCGATGGCCCTCTCGAAGATAAATGGAGCCTTTATAAAAAAACTGCAAAACTTGTAAATCCTGCCAATAAAAACAGGCTGGATATTATCATGGTTGGAACCGGGCTTGCTGGTGCTTCGGCGGCCTCCACCCTGGCTGAACTTGGGTACAATGTTAAATCATTCTGTTTTCAGGATACCCCAAGACGAGCACATTCGGTTGCTGCTCAGGGTGGAATAAACGCTGCAAAGAACTATAAAAATGATGGCGACAGCATATTCAGGCTGTTTAACGATATAGTAAAAGGAGGTGATTACCGTGCCCGGGAAGCAAATGCTTACAGAGCTGCCGAAGTGAGTAACCAGACAATAGATCAGATGGTGGCCGCCGGAGTACCTTTTGCCCGTGAATACAGTGGATATCTTGATAACCGTTCTTTCGGAGGAGTACAGGTTTCCCGTACTTTCTATGCAAGGGGACAGACAGGGCAGCAATGTCTGCTGGGTGCTTATAGCGGACTGCAACGGCAGATTTCCAAAGGCAAGGTTACAATGTACAGCAGGCGTGATATGCTTGAACTGGTTGTTATTGACGGGAAGGCAAGGGGAATAATAACGCGTCACCTCGTTACCGGTGAGATTGAGCGCCATTCTGCACATGCAGTTGTACTTGCCACAGGTGGGTATGGCACCATCTATTACCTATCTACACTTGCTGTCGGATCGAACGCAACCGCTGCCTGGGCCGCTCATAAAAAAGGAGCTTTTTTCGCAAACCCCAGTTTTGTGCAGATCCATCCTACAAGTATTCCCCAGCTTAATGATTACCAGGCCAAGCTGACCTTAATGTCTGAATCGCTCAGAAATGATGGCCGGATCTGGGTTCCAAAAGCCAAAGGTGATCTGAGACCACCAAATGATATACCTGAAGATGAACGTGATTATTATCTTGAAAGACGTTATCCTGCTTTCGGGAACCTTGTGCCGCGGGATGTAGCATCCAGGGCTGCCAAGGAGCGCTGCGACGCCGGTTATGGTGTAGGTAAGACCGGATTGTCAGTATACCTGGATTTCAGCAGGGCAATTGAAAGACATGGCAAAGATGTTATTGAAGGTAAATACGGAAACCTATTTGAGATGTATGAGAAGATAACCGGTTCCAGTCCCTATAATGAGCCAATGCGCATTTATCCTGCGGGTCATTATACCATGGGCGGATTATGGGTGGATTATGACCTGATGACAACTATCCCCGGATTGTTCTCTATTGGCGAATCAAACTTCTCTGACCATGGCTCAAACAGAATTGGTGCAGGTTCCCTGATGCAGTGTGCCGGAGACGGTTACTTTATACTGCCAATTACCATTGGCAACTATCTGGCTGATGAGATAAGGACCCCAAGGTTCCAGACGGATACTCCTGAATTTGACCAGGCTGAAAAAGCTGCACGGGAGAGACTGCATAGACTTATGTCTGTAAAGGGCACTCAGTCAGTCTCTTCATTCCACAGGAGGCTTGGCCGCATTATGTGGGACCTGTGCGGGATGGTGAGGAGTGAGGCAGGCCTTACAAAGGCAATGTTGCTGCTTAAAGATCTTGAAACTGAATTCTGGAATGATGTCAGGATTCCGGGAACTCTTGATGAGATTAATCAGGAACTTGAAAAAGCAGTTAAGGTTGCCGATTTTTTTGAACTCGGACAACTAATGTGTCAGGATGCCATTGACAGGAAAGAATCATGCGGTGCGCATTTCAGGGAAGAAAGCCAGACTCCGGAAGGAGAAGCCCTTAGAATTGATGATGAATTTGCTTATGTTGCAGCATGGGAATTCCAGGGTGAAGGAAAGAAGCACCTGCTTCATAAGGAAGAACTGACATTTGAAACCCTGAGAATTCAGGAGCGAAGTTATAAATAGTCATCGCTAAGAAATGAATTATCCAATACCGGGGCAAACAAAGAGATATGAATAAAATTGGTGATTCATCCATGGCAATTACTTGAATAGAAACTTTACGAACCAGGGCAAACAAAAAGAAACGAATAAAGCAAGGGTGATCCATCGGAATTGAAATAGAGAGTATGAATTACCTGATTAACCTGTTTTATACAGAAGACTGGCAGTGAAAAAGGAGTTAACTTAAAAATGGTTTATTAATCGTTAATTATACACGGCTATTTTCCGTGATAACGAATCTCATTAATTTCTAACAGCGATAAAAATGAAAATCAAACTCAGGATATGGAGGCAGAAAAATGCCAAAGCTAAAGGTGGTTTTGTCGATTATGATCTCGATGGTGTATCGAGCGAAATGTCGTTTCTTGAAATGCTCGATTATCTGAACAAGACCTTAATCGAACGAGGCGATGAACCCGTAGGTTTTGAGCATGATTGCCGTGAAGGGATATGCGGCTCCTGTTCTCTCTACATAAACGGAAGGCCTCACGGACCAGATAAACTTATTGCAACCTGTGAACTCAGGATGTCAAAATTCCAGGATGGGGAGAAGATTGTTATAGAACCTTTCCGGGCAAAATCATTCCCTGTATTAAAGGATCTGATGGTTGACCGCTCAGCATTTGACAAGATAATACAGGCTGGTGGATTCATCTCGGTTAACACCGGATCGGCACCCGAGGCAAACTCAATACCAGTATCAAAGGAGGCCTCCGATGAGGCATTTGACGCTGCAACTTGTATTGGTTGTGGTGCCTGTGTGGCAGCTTGCAAGAATTCATCTGCAATGTTGTTTGTGGCCGCCAAGGTATCACAGCTCGCACTATTGCCCCAGGGAAGGACTGAAACGAAAAAACGCGCCCATTCAATGGTTGCCAAAATGGATGAGCTCGGCTTTGGAAGCTGCACCAATACCGGTGCATGTGAGGCAGAATGTCCGAAGGGGATATCACTTGCTCATATAGCCAGACTTAACAGGGAGTTTATGAAAACCGGGATTAAAAATGTATAATTATCAGTAAGGGACATATCCGCTTTCCTCGATTACCTTCCTGCCGGCTCCTGAAAGAAGAAGGTTAAATAATTTGTATGCCATTGATGACTTGTCAAGGTCTTTACGGATCATCACGTAGACATCGGTAGTATAAGGGTATTCCCTTTTTTGCAGAGTTGAGAATTCAGGGTGCACTCCATCGACAGCAATAGATTTGACACCTTCAGCACGTGCCATGAATTCATGATAATAATATACAGTATAGCATATACCGTTATTATCATTCGATAAAATCTGAAATGGGCCCCACATGGTTGATGACATATCCAGAGCAGGCAGATCAGTCATTGCCAGATCTTTCATAATCAATGATTCCATAAGAACCTGGCTTCCGGATGTAGAATTCCGTATGTAGGGATTTATAATCCCGGCTTTACCACCAACTTCCACCCAATTTGTAATTTCTCCTGTGTATATATCCTGTATTTGTTTTGTGGTAAGGTTATTTACCGGGTTACTGTTATTTACGATCATAATAAAGGCATCGATCGCAATTGGTATTTCCAGCAACATCTAAACATTCATCATTGTCGGAACAAGATGAAAGTATTTACAGTATTAGGCCGCTTAAAATAATTTTATTCATATCATTTCTTTAAAAAAACAATCATGAGCCCTTTATCATTAGTTAAAACAAGTTGATTAGTGCTGATTTCCCAGTTCTTTGTTTGAGTGAGATTTTCAACTAATGCAATTGCAAATTCACTATCGCAACAAGCTTCTGTACAACCTATACCGTTTTTAAACTCTACAGTTTTTCTTCTAAAATAGACTTCACCCCCACACAAATTAATATCTAATTGAAGTCTGAACTGGTTGTTGTTTTCAAGAATAAAATCATATTGGGACACCGGGGTAATTAAGTCCCCGTTTTCAAATCTAATGGATGATGCAATCCATTCGTTGTCCATTACAATATCTTTATCCTTATCGCATGCAACTAAGGAAAAAAATAAAGAAAAAATTAGTGTGAAAAAATGTCCTTTCATAATCGGCTAATTAGGTGCAGCTATTATTCAATTCTCTTAAAAGTAAATATTGTTTCAGGGCTTTTATCCGGATTGACAGGCTGTCCCAAGCATGGCATTTGAGGCATTTCAGTAGCAATTAATATTCGTATCTGTAAATATAGTTTCCATAACATCTATCGAATCCCGGGTCAATCCCAAAATAGTATGTTCTTTTCTCAATCAGATTATTATTTATGTAATGTCTTTCCTCAATTAAATTATTTTCTTTATCCCTGATTTGAATCAATCTGTTTTTTGAATCATACGTGTAAGTTTTTAGAAAAATCAAACTGCCTAATCTGGTCTCCTTTTTTTCTTCAATTAAAAAATCTTTTAAATATTTGTAAGTTGTGATGTGGTGCCTATCTCCATTTCTGGTATATTCAACCTTATTAACAACATTTCCGTTACTGTACTCATAAGTATTGAATCCTCCCCAGCTATGCCATTCTTTAACTAATTGGTTATTTTCATACTCACGTGGAGCTTCACTTTCATTTATAGCTTCAGTTTGTCCATTACTATCATAGTCGATGGATAGGTATATAATATTTATCAATTGACTTAACTCATTATAAATGTATGACTTTACTGTTTTTCGTAAAAATGTTTCGTAAGTCTCAAGTATCAGCTGGTTATCTGTATTGTACTCATATGTTGTTCTTTCCTGAATGTCTCCATTATAGAAATTGCTTTCTGTCATTAAATTATCATTATCATATTCATATGTAATTCTTCTTATTGTATCATTTGGAGTTTTCTGACAAAACACATTCATAGCCGATGGTTTATCAGATACCGTTGAATTTAACAAATCTCCATCTTTGGAACAACCAATCAATATCAACAGGAATGTCAGCAGATAAATGAGACTTTTCATAACAAAAAGTATAGAATATTAGTAAGGGACATAGCCGCTTTCCTCGATTACCTTTCGGCCTGCCTTTGAAAGGAGCAATTGGTAAAGTTTGTATGCCATGGAGGCTTCGTCAAGATCCTCACGAATCATGGCGTATACATCTGTTGTATAAGGATATTGCCTGGATTTTAGTTTATTGCTGTCAGGGTACACTCCGTCAACTGCGATATGTTTTACAGATTCAGCCCGTGCCATAAATTCTTTATAATAATATACGGTATAGCATATCCCATCAGGAATTTGAGTCAATAATTGAAATGGTCCCCACATAGTCGGGGAGGCTTCCATTTGAGGAATGTCAATCAATTCTTCACCATTCATGACAAGCTCTTCCATAAGTACCTGGCTGCCTGATGTAGCATTTCTCTTAAAAGGCCGGATATCTGCTATATTACCTCCTACTTCGCTCCAGTTTGTTATTTTCCCGGTGTATATATCACGTATTTGTTGCGTTGTCAACCCGTTAACAGGATTTTCCTCATTTACAATAAAAATAAAGGCATCGATCGCAATTGGGATTTCCAACAATTTAACATTATTTTCCTTAGCTACCTCTTTCTCAGTTTCGGACGCTCCTCTTGCACTGATTATAATATCAGCATTACCCTCGATAAGGTTTATTATCGATGAGTGTGTTCCTGTATTCCTTACATTGTTTATTATAAATCTAAATGATTCCTCATCCTGATAGGGGGGATATAAAGTATAGTGCATAAGCATGGGGTCGAAAGACCAGTCATAACTCATCCCCAATAATTTACATGCTATCAATGTTTGCAGGGGCTGTGCCGAGGTTGAACCATCTACCTTTGGGTAATTCTCCTTTGTCAGTCCGATAATCTCAAAATTACCTGTTGGATCCTTATCACACGATACCGACAGGGCAATGACAGCAAATATTGCTAGCCTGAAAAGATTTTTCATATGATACTATGTTATGCTTTATTCAATCTTTTTAGAATTAAACCTTATTCGGAGGTTCACATAACAGATGCAAAAAGGGAATGTTAAGTTGCACAGACTGAATATTTTTTGATGGAGGCACACGTTATTTTCATTTCAGGACCTGGTATCAGATGTCATGGGGCAGGAAGTTCCGTGCCGGGACCCTTATGGAGTAAACATAATTTTAGAGCCAGTACTTAAATTAAAAATCCACTAAATCATAATTTGTACTTCGTCCTCCTGATTCTTCCTGCTTCAAAATACCTTTTTCAATTAAATCTTTTATGTCTCGTAAAGCAGTGTCTGGAGCGCATTTTGCAATCTTCGCCCATTTGGAAGATTTAAGTTTTCCATCAAAACCATCCAGGAGTTTATTAAGCATCAATCGTTGACGACCATTTATTACAGTTTCTTTATGCTTCTCCCAAAACTCTGCTTTATGAAGTACCATTTTCATTGTAACTTCAGTTGATTCCATCGCCCGATACAAACAATTCAGAAACCAATCTAACCATTCGGTTATATCACCATTACTGTATTGAACTTTTTGCAAAACCTCATAATAAACCTTTCGCTCAACTAAAATCTGACTTGAAAGACTATAAAATCGTTGCGTACTATCATCTGAGCGGGCAAGTAATAAATCTGAAATAGCCCTGGCTATACGGCCATTTCCATCATCAAAAGGATGAATATTAATAAACCAAAAATGAGCAATAGCAGCTTTGAGTACAGAGTCAATTTTAATATCAGTATTAAACCAATTCAAAAAAATATCCATTTCGCGCTTTACCTGGTTTGGTGATGGAGCTTGATAATGAACCTTTTCTTTCCCCATCGGTCCCGAAACCACTTGCATTTCACCACTGCGATAACAACCTGTGTCAATTTTATGCATTCCACTTCTGCCGGCGGGAAATAAAGCTGCCTGCCAACCAAACAAACGCTCTTCATCAAGAGGATGTTTGTAATTCTGTGTTGCATCGAGCATCATTTCTACTACGCCTTCAACCTCTCTATCTGAATCAATCATACCTGCGTATTCCATTCCTAATCTTCTCGCAATAGACGAACGCACCTGCTCATAATTAAGAATTTCTCCTTCTATTTCAGAAGATTTCAGCACATCATGTGTAAGCGTGGAAAGTATGGTCTCCATCTTCAAAGAAAATCCCAATGAACTCAATTGCCCGAAGATTTTTCCTTGCAAATGACGGACTCTTCCCAATATTACTTGAATTCCTTGCTCATTCCAGGTAAAATTTGGCCAGTTCCCCTTTTGATAAATATATTTTCCCATTCTGGTAACTTATGATGCGGCAAATATACAAATTATTCTCCGCACATTTAATGAGATTACATCACTTATTCTCCGCATAAATGAGACAACTTTATATCAGGACCCGGCAGATTGCATTAATTCTTCAATTTCCGTTATGGTTTTTGGAATGGGTTTACCAAGTATCCTGCTGCCGTCTGAAGTTACGAGAAGATCATCTTCAATCCTGATTCCCCCAAAATCCCTGAAGGGCTCAATTTTATCATAATTAATAAACTCTGTAAACATTTTTTCAGATCTCCACTTATCTATAAGTGCCGGAATAAAGTAGATGCCGGGTTCCACGGTAATTACAAAGCCCTCCTGCAATCGTCTGCCCAAACGAAGAAAGGCAAGTCCGAACTGATCAGATCTCCTGATCTTGTCATCATACCCCACGTAATCTTCGCCAAGATCTTCCATATCATGTACATCAAGTCCCATCATATGGCCCAGTCCGTGTGGAAAAAACAGTGCATGAGCACCGTTTTTAACAGCCTCATGAACGTCTCCTTTCATTAGTCCGGCTACCTTTAGTCCTGTTGCTATTACAGTGGCCGACCTCAGGTGGATTTCGCGATAGGTTATCCCGGGCCTGATCAGTCCGATAGCTTCATTCAGTGCCGCCAGAACTATACTATAAATCTCCTTCTGTTGAGGGAGGAATTTTCCGCCGACAGGCACAGAACGGGTAATATCACTTGCATAGTGCATGTCAGTCTCGCTCCCTGCATCAGTTACCATTATGTCGCCTTTTTGAAGCATGTTGCCGTGGTAGTGATTATGCAGGGTTTGCCCGTTTTTACTAAGAATTACCGGGAAAGAAACAGGATTCCCATGGGAAAGGGAGATACCTTCAATCCGACCGGCAATCTCCCTTTCATAGACACCCGGCATGGTCATCTTCATAGCAGTCGTATGCATTTCATATGCTATATCAACAGCCTTTTCGATTTCCTCAATTTCCTGTGAAGTTTTAACTGAACGCTGTTTTACTACAGCCCTTATTAATTCAGGTGAAGCCCCCTGTACAATTTCATCATGATGAATATTAAGTAGTTTGCTGATTTGCAAAATCTTTTCTGCCCTGTAGGGAGGCAGATAATGGATCTTTCTGCCTTGTCTGACAGCATTTCCAAGCAGATTGACAAGATCTGCCCTGGTATGACATTCATCTGTGCCGCATTTTTCACCAAGAACCCTGATTGATGGACGCGTGCCAGACCAGATTATTTCGTCGAGATCCTGATCATCACCAATAAGAATGTGTTTGTTCTCATCAATATCAATTATGCCAGCCAGTCCCTGCTGATCATGGCCAAAATAATAAAGGAATGAACTGTCCTGCCTGAAATGGTATGTGTTCGCCCGGTAATTCATGGGCGAGTCTTCATTTCCGGGAATATAAACGAGTCCTCCGGATATACTGTTAATTAGTTCTGCTCTTCTCTTTCGGTAAGTTGTTGGATCAAACATAGCAAGTTTATTTTTCATATAAAGGATCAGAGTGATCCTTATAATGACTGGTTTATTATCTGGTTACCCCCTGCATTTTATCAGGTTAAATTGTATTTTTCGGTGGTCAGTCTTAATTGATGCTGCAATATTTTTCAAATTTATTCTACCGGATATTTATTCTTTTTTTAGCCTTTTCTCAATAAGAGTTTCAGTATGCTAAAGTAACATCAATTATCTGTTTTATCAATAACTTGTTAATATCCTTAATTAAAGATTTTGCATAAGCAAATATCAGTTGCAGCTCATTGAAACCTTTGGTACATTGGATCGTATAAGGTAAAAGGAATGATTTATCTATAAAGTAACCCCCTGCGAATGGCTTATGCCATTTGGAATTTTGCAAATAATTCGCAATATTGTATCCGAAATTAACATGATTTCAACAAAATTTTCAACAATATGCCATACCGTCGTCTGCCCAACACTGATAAAGCCCGCCTTAAAGCATTAAATACTGCCCTTACCAGAGGAAGGGAGATGCCTCCATTCAAACTCGCATTCACTCAAAAATCTTTCCAGAAACTGCAAAGTTTTCTGACCAGCTATGAGAATGCGCTGTCATATTATCGCCAGTCTTATATAACGCAGACAAAGAAGAACAAGGACTATTCTGCAAGTCTGAAGAAGGCGAGGATATATATTTCTCATTTTATTCAGGTGCTTAACCTTACTATTATCAGGGGAGAGCTTCCTCCGGTGGCAAGGGAATATTACGGGTTAAATATAAATGAATCAAAAATACCATCTCTGAATACGGAAAGTGATGTGATAAAATGGGGTGACAGGTTAATAAAGGGTGAATCAAAACGGGTAAGCGAAGGTAACACTCCGGTTACAAACCCGTCAATTGCTGTTGTTCGGGTAAGGTACGATATATTTCTTGAAGCTTACCATCATCAAAAAACTCTTAAGAAAAACACTTCCAGGACACTCGAACAGCTAACTACGCTCCGGTCTGATGCCGATGAGATTATTTTGCAGATATGGAATGAGGTGGAAGAGTCTTTTAAAGATCTGCCTGATGATCTGCGCAGGGAAAAGGCCAGGGAGTACGGACTTGTCTATGTTTATCGTAAGAATGAGATAGATAATATCAGCTTCTATAATATATTAAGATCCGGCGCAGGTTAAGTTGATTTTTTCTCTCTCTGATAGAAGAAAATAATAAAAACAAGGAAAAATACCAGGCTAAGAACAACATAGATATAGTCTTTTGGATCAGAGCCAATCGTTTCGACGGTTTGGCTTATCTGATTCTTTTGAATAAAATAATACACAAGGACAGCAGCTGCATTATTTACAAAATGAGCAGTTATTGGTATCCACATCCTGCCGCTCCAGATAAGCAGGTATCCAAATAATACTCCAAGCAGTGTTCTTGGCAGGAACCCATAAAACTGCATATGTAAAGCACTGAATATTATTGCTGCAATCCATATTCCAAGATGCCGGTTCCTTGTCCATTCTGAAAAAAGCCGTTGAACTACACCCCGGAAAAGCAGTTCTTCACCGACGGCAGGTATTATAGCAATCAACATAAGGTTAAAAAGAAGCGCTGCTGTATTATCGGCCCTCAGGAATAACTCTGTAATATTCTTTGCCGATTCTTCGGTCCTCTTCATCCATTCTTCAAGAGCAGAAAATGATTCAGGCAAAGAGATCCCCGCATTAAAATGCGCCATCAGGTTAACAACAGGAACTGCCGAAAGCATAATTGCAGCTGTTAATAAGGCAGTCTGCCATGAAATTCCCTTATGGAGATGCAGATACTTAAAGACATTGCCGCCAAAGAACCAGGCTAATAATATCGAGGGGATTACAAACAGGCCGATAGACTGAATTATCTGGAAATATTTTAGCAGGTCAGTATATCTGGGATGAGCTATGTTTGAGAGGCTGTCAAGCATTTCCATAAAACCCATCCCGAAAACTGGCATGGCCAGGAGCAATCCAAGTGCAAGGGTGATCAAAAAGCAGGCAATCACAATAAATCCGGCAAACATTAATTTTGCAAATGCCCCTGAATCTTCAAGGATACCCCTTCTCATGGCATGAAATAAATTAATTCCGGAAGGGCACTTAATGGCCGGGAAATGAGACTATTTTCAATCATATGTTTATTTGATCATTTATTTATCATGTCCTCCCATTAACATACACAAGATTACAGAAATGCAATGTTAGTTAAATGGAATTTAGTCCAAACCTAAATGAAATTTTCAGAAAAAACACAATAAGACCAGATAATTCTTGTTATGTTCGCAATCACAATAGATTAAACAGCTTGACAAAAATAGACAAGATTATATTAAAGGACAAGCCACTTTTGCTTGCTCCAATGGAAGACATCACCGATCCGTCTTTCAGGGTGATGTGCAAAAAGTTCGGGGCTGATATGCTGTATACGGAATTTATTTCCTGCGATGGACTAATACGGGATGGAAGAAAAAGTATTCAGAAACTTGACATTTTTGATTACGAAAGGCCCGTTGGGATTCAGCTATATGGCCATGTTATTGAATCTATGATTGAGGCTTGTGCCATAGCCGAAAGATCTATGCCCGATCTGATTGATATTAACTATGGATGCCCGGTCAGGAAGATATCAAACAGGGGAGCCGGATCAGGTATGTTCAAGGATATACCATTAATGATCAGGATGACTGAGGAAATCGTAAAAAGCACATCTTTGCCGGTTACAGTTAAAACCCGGCTTGGCTGGGATGAAAGCAGCAAAGTTATAGTTGAGGTTGCCGAGCGCCTCCAGGATGTAGGAATAAAGGCGATTACCATACACGGACGTACCCGGGCACAAATGTATAAGGGTTCGGCCGACTGGTCGCTCATTGGTGAGGTAAAGAATAACCCGAGAATGCATATCCCTGTTTTCGGTAACGGTGATATTGATTCGCCGCAAAAGGCCCGGGAGATGTTTGACAGGTATGGTGTTGACGGAATAATGATTGGCCGCGCAACGGTCGGGAGGCCATGGATATTTAAAGAGATCAGGCATTATCTCGATACCGGTGAGCTAATACCAGCTCTAAGCCTGTCTGAAAAAGCTGAAATAGCAAGGGAGCACTTCCTCAAGTCTGTCGGGAGAAAAGGAGAAAGATCGGGAATATTCCAGATGCGAAGGCATTTTGTGGCCTATTTCAAATGTCTTGCAAATTTTAAAGAAACCAGACTCAAACTACTCACCTCTGAAGATACCGGGGAAATACTTGATATATTGCAAAGTATTCCACTGAAATTCCGTGAGGTTGGTACCTCCCCCGATGGCTATGATGCAACCTTACAGGCGATATGACAGAAGGACCCGACCAGGCATATGGTGATCGTGGAGCATATTTACCTCAGTTGCATAGAAACTTTTTTGTATTTTGCATCCTCATCTTTTATTATGATATTTTATTGCTATGAGACTAAAAGTATTACTTTGTTTTTTATTTACATTTTCGGTTATCCCCGGATCACCATCTGGTTTAACGGCACAACCATTTTCAGAACTTTCACTTGATAAAATCATGCAGGGTGATAAATGGATTGGACATCAGCCGGGAACACCCTACTGGTCATCCGACAGCCGTAACATATATTTCCAGTGGAATCCTGAAAATAATCATTCAGATTCACTGTATAAATATGATTTGCGCAATTCCAAAATAAATAAGGTTAGTCAGCAGGAAAGAAGGGAGCTTCCACCACAGGGCGCTGTTTACACAAAACAGAGAAACAAGCTTGCATTTGTTCGCAATGGAGATCTTTATATTAAAGACTTAAGAAAATCGACAACGGTCCAGCTGACAAATACATTGCAGTCAGTTTCATCGCCAGCATTCACAAAGGATGAAACCGGCCTGACCTATGTTGCAGGCAATAATCTTTACCTGCTGGATCTGGAAAGCAGTAAAGTGAAGCAGCTGACCGACTTTAGGCAGGGTACTGCCCCCACTGAAAGATCACCCGATAAGCAGGCACAATGGTTAGCAGACCAGCAACTTGATCTTTTCAGGGTGTTAAAGGAAAGGAAGGAGCTTGAAGAATTGCGTAAAGAGCAGCAAGAGGCTCAAAAGCCCGAACGTCCGCTTGAAATATATACCGGCAGTGCCAGGGTTGGCAATATTCAGTTAAGTCCGGGAGAGCAATATATTGCTTTTTCCCTGATAATGAGACAGGAATCAAGGCAGGCCCGCATTCCTGACTTTGTCACTACTTCAGGCTATACTGAAGATTCCTCCACCAATCCAAAAGTAGGATCTCCGACGATGTCTTCCTCTATGGGAATTTATGATATAGAAAAGAAAAGACATTACATTATCGGTACTGAAAATGTTCCGGGAATCAGGGACGTACCTGATTTTATGCGCGATTATGGCTATGGGTCTGAAGAGCTTGAAGATGACCGTGAGATTAATTTTACTGGAATTTTCTGGTCGGATAATGGCCGGTACGCTGTTGTTAATTTAAGGGCCCAGGATAACAAGGACAGGTGGATCATGCTTCTTGATCCGGAAACAGGAGATTTAAAACCACTTGAAAGGCAGAGGGATGAAGCATGGGTTGCCGGACCTGGTATCAATATCTGGTGGGGATCATCGGCAATGGGCTGGATGCCTGACAACAAAAATATATGGTTCCAGTCGGAGATGACCGGATTTTCACATCTCTACACCCTTAATGTTGAAACTGGTGAAAAAATAGCACTGACTGAGGGAAGATTTGAAGTGTACAATCCTCAAATATCGACCGATAAAAAGTACTGGTTTTTCTCATCCAATGAAACTCATCCCGGAGAACGGCACTTCTACCGCATGCCCCTTGAAGGTGGTACAAGAACCAGGATCACTGAAGGTGAGGGCAGGCATGATGTAAGCATATCACCTGACGGGAAAATGCTGGCAGTAAGATTCTCTACTTTTAATAAACCCTGGGAACTGTTTATCATGGAGAATAAACAGGGTGCAAAGATGAAGCAGGTCAGTTTTTCACAATCAGAGGAATTTATGGAATATAACTGGAGAATTCCTGAACTTGTTACATTTACGGCAGAAGATGGCCAGGAGGTATGGGCCCGGCTTTACCGGCCTGAAAATCCTGTAAAAAACGGTCCCGCAGTAATCTTTGTTCACGGTGCAGGATACCTTCAGAATGTACATAAATGGTGGAGCAGTTACTCGAGAGAATATATGTTCCATAATCTTCTCGCAGATATGGGATATACAATACTCGACATCGACTTCCGGGCAAGTTCAGGATACGGCAGGGACTGGCGTACGGGCATATACAGGCATATGGGAGGCAAGGACCTGTCAGATAATGTTGACGGAGCACGGTTTCTGGCAGAAGAATACGATGTTGATCCATCCCGGATCGGTATTTATGGCGGATCGTACGGTGGTTTTATAACACTTATGGCCTTGTTCAATCACCCGGAAGTATTTGCTGCCGGAGCGGCACTGCGATCAGTTACAGACTGGGCTCACTATAACCACGGGTACACATCCAATATACTCAATACCCCTGTAACTGACAGCCTGGCTTTTGTCAGAAGCTCCCCAATATATTTTGCTGAGGGGCTTCAGGGTGCATTATTGATGTGTCACGGAATGATCGACGATAACGTACATTTCCAGGATATAGTGAGGTTGACCCAGCGTCTTATTGAACTGGGTAAAGAAAACTGGGAGCTTGCAGTATATCCGGTAGAACGTCACGCCTTTACTGAACCAAGCAGTTGGGTTGATGAGTACAGGAGAATTTTGAAACTGTTTGAGGATAATTTACGCGTCAACACTAATTAGAGTCCGTCTATAAAGTCAGTGTCTGGATCAGAATGTTCGGATGCAAGGCTTACGAAGTCTTAAAAAGCGGAGTTTATATGGGGTAAATGAACATTTTTTTGACAAGCGTAACACAGCAGGCGGACATTATGGACAGACAATAATTAAGGTTATTGAAGAAAGAACTTAATATATGAATCAGCAATGAGCAGAGGCACATAAAAAGAAATGATTAAAATATGGATGATTCATCCATGGCAACAACTTTAACTTGTATATTTAACTTGCATATAATAGATATAATAACAACACCTAATTCGGATGAACCAAATATTGCTAAATCAATGGTATTAGAAAAGTTTATCTGATTTGATTGCAGGTTCATTTGCCTCCTCTTGTTCCCGGGGGGACTAAATGATCAGCCCGGATGCGGGTAATGATAATAAGAATTATTATTTTTCAAAGAATTATATAGGAAGAGATATCCCTGGCTATGGATCATGAAGATATGATTTCAGTGCAATATGTTTCAGATGAAGGTTTATGCAATGGATGCGGAACATGTGTCGCTGCATGTCCATCCGGAAGCATAAGCATTGAAGAATCTGTCACCGGACTGCTGCTTGCAGAAGTTGACAGGGAATCCTGTACTCTTTGTGGAAAATGCAACCGGGTATGCTCGGCAATAAAAGTCTCACCTGATCTTATCGACCCCCTGGCAGATCATTTTTCAGGAACCCCCTTATCAGCTTTTTGCGGGCTGGCCAATGATAATAAACTTAAAGAGAACGGACAAAGTGGAGGTCTTGCAACTGCATTGGTTTCTTACATGATTGACAGTAAATCGGCACGACATGCTCTTATGACGGGGCCAGGCAAGAGTCCGTTAAGGCCTGGTCCTGTAATTATAGACTCAACCGGGCAACTTTCCTCTACCCAGTCATCAAAATACTGTCCTGTTACCCTGAATACGGAACTAAGCAAATTTGATTGTTTCGACAATCTGGTGTATATCGGGCTGTCATGCCATATACGGGGACTGCATAATTATTTGAAGACTTCAGGTGACAAGAAAGGAAGGCCATTGATAATAGGATTATTCTGTGATTCTGTTTTGTCATTTAAGGCAGCTGATTACCTTGTGTCAGCTTCCGGGGCTGAAATCAATGAAAAGGATATCAGTGGTTTCCGTTACAAGGATAAGAGATATGGTGCCTTCCCCGGAGACTGCACTGTTGAACTAAAGAATGGGAACAGATACCAGGTTCCTGATTTCAAAAGAGTTTTTGTAAAGGGGATATTAAAGCCTCCTTATTGTTTTCTGTGTCATGACAAACTTAATATGTATTCAGATATTTCTCTGGGTGATAGCTGGGGACTAAACATCAGTTCGCAGGGAAGTACCGTTGCCCTTTGCTGGACCGAAAGAGGGAAGACAGTTTTGGATAATGCTGAAAATGCCGGGTATATAAACATTGAACCGGCTGATATCTTTGAAATAATTAAGGGGCAGGGTATATCCGGCAGAATGAATTCGTGGCGAACAGCGATGGCTATATGGAATAAGACAGGAAGATATGTTCCCGTTTATGGTCCCCCGATTCCCGGTGAATACCTGCAGGGGGGAGAATACAAGAAAGCAACGAAAAGATTTTTACGATCATTGCAGCTGTTTTCTGCCCGGAGTTCTGTGGAATTTGATAGTAAGTTTAATGAACTCGTCAGGAAAAATTATCAGATATTCAGAATTAAAACCTTCGTGATCTCAATCTTCATGTGGCTCAGAGAGACAATTGTATATAACCGTAAAGTATGATAGCTAAAATAGTAATTACAGATGTATATGATCTCAGGCATAATTATGGAGTGCAGGGACTGGTTTTGCCACTGGTTGAGAAGATCAGAGAGCTGATTGATGCTGAGTTTGTCATGCCGGTTCAATCAGCCTACTTTACTCACGGAAATATTGAATTTGCCGGGAGAAGAGGAATAACACTGGTAAGTTACTGGAAGTACAGTTTCCTATTTGAGATTTTCCACCCTCTTTTCAGAACACCTGAATCATTTTTTTCGCGGCTGATAAAAAGTATAGCCGGGGATTACGGAAAAGATATTTTAAACAAGTATCATGAACTTGTTATGGTTATTGGTGGTGCCGATAAGGTTATTGATGTTGCCGGGATTGAGTTCATAGGTAATTCAGGAATTAAAAAAAAATGGGGAGAGTTGCTCTTTTGCAGAATGTTCCAGAAACTGGCAGCCAGGGAAGGCATGCCATATTATAAGTATACCAAATCCTATGGGCCAGTTGAAGGTTATATTTTCAGGCTGGTTGTAAAAGGTCTCTTGGAAGAACTCCCTTTTGTTTTTGTCAGGGGGAAAAATAATCTTGTAGAATTGGAAAAAATAGAAATTAAAACGCCACTGTTTATTTTCCCAGATGTATCACTCGTTTTAAAGCCATCAACTCATGAACAGGCAAACCAGCACCTGCAAAGTGCCGGGCTGGATACCTCCAGGCCAATAGCAGGTATTTCTCCAAGCCGTGTACTCAGCAAAATCAGTTCAAACAATATTGATAATTGTATAGGTGAAAACCATATTGAACTTGTCCGGAGACTAATCGACTATTTCTTAAAAAATGGTTACCAGGTATTGATAATTCCTCATGCAATTGACAAAATCGACAAGAATAAATGTGACAGGGAATTTGCAAAGGAGATCCTTAAGGAGATCAATTCCCCGGAAGGGATCTTTATAACTCCTGAGGGTTTATCATACAGCGAAATACGTGGAATAATCGGACAACTCTCTTTTTATGTTACCGGCAGGTATCATTCGGTAGCCTCTGCCCTTTATATGGAGACACCTGTGGTAAGTCTTTCCTGGCATATAAAGTATACTGATATCATGAGTGAGTTTCTGGAAGATTTTTTATCTCTGGACAGCAGGAATACCGCGATTGATGAAGCCCTTAACCTTATTGAAAAATATCATGATAATCAGGCCTGGTTTGACAGGGAAAAGATAATTGAAAACAGGGAGCGCATTGAGAGGGAAATTGAGAAGAGTATCAGAATGATGATTGCAACCTGATTGGAAGTTCTGATTTCTTAATCACCTACTCCCATTAACCGGGTCATTTAAGTCCCTGTAGTAAGTTGATGTCAAATAATTGCTGAGTTTCGGCAGGAGAGTGGAAAGTATTTTTTTCAATTCACCCCTGTAGATAAAAAACAGTCCGGCAAAAATCACTGAGACAAGTATTGAAGAAAACAGGAAAGGTTCACCCGATACTTTAAACTTAATCAATTCCAGTAATGCCGCAAAGAATACTATTCCAAGAGGGAAATAGAATGTCTTGATATCATTGTAGCTAATCGGTGCCAGTCTGTTTTGTAAAATCTTTAGACCGGCTATTTGTACCGTGTAGGCAAACAGAAAGGCAATTATGGCCCCGTAGTAACCAATTACCGGAGTGATAAGCCAGTTTATTCCCAGATTTATTGCCAGAACAGTGATGTTTATAAAAATGAACAATGTAGTTTTTTTCCTGTATAGCAGTGGCCAGGAGAAAACCTGGTATTGTGCCCTCAAAATAAACCTGATGAATATAATCCCAATCAATCCGCTGGACAAGGTCAGTTCAGTTTCATAGAACAGGCTGATAAATACCATAACGGGAAGGATCAGCAGGGCTATTAAACCGGTTGCCTCTGCTATATATAGGTTGCACAGGGTCCTAATATCTGAACTTCTTTTTATGGAACCGTCTTTCATATACCTGAAGATCTCTGGCTGCGCTGCGCCGGTCAGGCCCTGCAGGATCATTTGAATGCCCACAGCAAATTTCAGCGCATTGTCATAAATACCCAGTTGGTCCGGACTATTAAGGAGAAAGAACCTGTCAGAAAAAAGCAGCCCCCAGTAAAGAAACTCGGTTATAAAAAGCGGACCTGCAAACTGGTTGATAGACTTTAATATAGACCGTTTATAGTGGAATCCGCATTTAAAATATGTATAAACAGCAAGTGAGAATGAAACAATAGCACCTCCCGTTGCAGTACCATATATATAACCTAAAAAGGAGAGGTCATATAGAAATACTCCACCAAGCTGAAATGCCGAACGGAGAATTGCAGATGACAAACTAACAACTATAAAAGCCCTTAAACGTTTTTCGTTTCGGTAGAGTACCAGCAGGGTAGCAATTACAGACCTGTTAAAACCTGCAATTACCAGAACATGTCCATATTCATGAAAATCCTGCAGAGGTGCCACTGGGAAGAGTCGGCCGACAAACTGTCCGGCAACAAGGACAATCCCCATAAGCAGCAGGCCCCTTCCAATAATGCCGTTTAAAATAGAGGATACCAGGTGATTATATCCCTCCTTATCATCTTTGTAATCATAATAGAACCTTGCAATCCCGCCACCCATGCCGAAAGTGCAAATCAGAAATACAAGTGATATAATAACCTCGGTAATCGCAAGATACCCGAAGTCAGTAGCTCCAAGTCGGGCTTCTCCCTCGATAAGCGGCAGGACAATTAGCTGCAGCAGGGCAGGAAATACTGCAAAGATCGTATAGATAGCCGATAGCTTGAAATGCTCTCTCAGGTTTATCATTTCCTGCAGTATGTTGTTTTGTAAAGCAAAAGTAGCATAACTATATTAATCTCCGAAGTTGATAAATTAACATTTTACCGTATTTTTGTCAGATTATAAAAGAAATTATGTTTTTATGAACCAGGATGATATTTTCAAAAAGCTTACCTCACATTGCAAAGAGTACGGTTTCATATTCCAATCGTCTGATATCTATGACGGACTAAGTGCGGTTTATGATTATGGTCAGAATGGTGTGGAATTAAAGAATAACATAAGGAGATACTGGTGGGACGCCATGTTGTTGATGCACGATAATATTGTGGGACTTGATTCTGCAATTTTTATGCATCCGGAAGTCTGGAAAGCTTCCGGTCATGTCGATGCTTTTAATGATCCGCTAATTGATAACAAGGATTCGAAGAAGAGATACCGTGCCGATGTGCTGATTGAGGAGTTTTTAGAAAAGCTTGAAGAAAAAATTATAAAGGAAGTTGATAAGGCCGCAAAGCGTTTTGGTGATACATTTGATGAGGTTATGTTCAGGCAGACCAATAACAGGGTTGCTGAACTTAACGACAGGATTGCCGGCATTAAAAAGCGGTTTGTCGATGCCTCGGAAAAAAATGACCTTGCTGAAATAAGGCAGATTATAGTGGACTGCGAAATAGCCGATCCGGTATCGGGTTCTCGCAACTGGACCGATGTCAGACAATTCAACCTGATGTTTGATACAAAAGTCGGCTCTGTAAGTGAAGATGCCAGCAAGATATACCTGAGGCCGGAGACTGCTCAGGGAATTTTTGTCAATTTCATGAATGTCCAGAAATCGGGACGAATGAAGCTGCCATTTGGTATAGCCCAGGTAGGAAAAGCCTTCAGGAATGAGATCGTGGCCCGACAATTCATCTTCCGCATGCGCGAATTCGAGCAAATGGAAATGCAGTTTTTTATCAGGCCGGGTGATGAGAAACATTGGTATGAGCACTGGAAAGAAAAGCGAATGAGATGGCATAAGGCACTCGGATTTAATGAAGACAAATACCGTTTTCATGATCATGATAAACTTGCCCATTATGCAGATGCCGCCGCTGATATTGAGTTTGCGTTTCCCTTTGGATTTAAGGAAGTTGAAGGAATACATTCACGTACTGATTATGACCTGAGCCAGCATCAGAAATTCTGTGGCAGGAAACTTCAGTATTTTGATAATGAGCTTAATAAGAGTTATGTGCCATATGTCGTTGAGACTTCTATCGGACTTGACAGGATGTTTTTGACTGTTCTTGCTGCTTCCTGGGATGAGGAGAAGATCATCAAGGATGACGGTTCAGAAGATGAAAGGGTAGTCCTGCGATTACCTCCGTTTCTTGCTCCTGTAAAGCTGGCAATCTTCCCTCTTGTCAAAAAAGACGGTCTTCCTGAGATTTCCAAAAAGATATACAGTGATCTACGCTTTGATTTCAGTTGCCAGTATGAAGAGAAGGACTCAATCGGGCGCAGGTACAGGCGTCAGGATGCAATTGGCACGCCATTCTGTATAACTGTTGACCATCAGACAAAAGAGGATGATACTGTTACAATAAGATACAGGGATACCATGGAGCAGGAGAGAGTGCCTCTGGCCGGTCTTAGCGAACTGATCATCGAAAAGGTCAGTATGAAAAAAGTACTGCAAAGTCTGTAATAGATTTTAAGTCATGTGAAAAAGGTCCTGATAATTACCTACTACTGGCCTCCTAGCGGTGGAGCCGGGGTCCAGAGGTGGCTTAAGTTCTCAAAATACCTGCCTGAGTATGGAGTTGACCCTTTTGTGCTGACTGTTGATCCTGATTTTGCCACCTATCCGCAACTGGACAAAAGTCTGAGTCATGAAATACCATCTGATCTTAAAGTTTTCAAAACCAAATCGTTTGAGGTGCTTGGCATTTTTTCGCGTCTTTTTGGGAAAGACAAAGTACCGTATGGAGGTTTCAGTAATGTAGATAAAACAAGTTTTGTGCAGACTATACTCAGGTTTATCAGGGGTAATTTCTTTATTCCCGATGCCCGAATAGGATGGAACAATTATGCATTCGAAAAAGCAACTGAGCTGATACGCATTCATGATATTGAAACCATCATAACTACCGGTCCGCCCCATTCAACTCACCTGGCAGGACTTAAACTGAAGAGAGAGCTTGATATTAACTGGATAGCCGATTTCAGAGACCCATGGACCGATATCTACTATTACAAGGATATGCTTCATACACCCTTTGCCAGAATGATAGACAGGAATAAAGAGATAAAGGTTCTCGATAGTGCCGACATTGTTATAACCAATTGCAATTCCAACCGCGATTTACTGGCATCAAAAATTGACGAAAGAGATTTGAGTAAATTTAAAATAATAACAAACGGATTTGATGCCGGCGATTTCAATATCCCCCTGATTCCGCCAGGGGAATTCGTGGTTACTTATTCCGGAACCATGTCTGATCATTATAACCCACAGGTTTTTTTCAACGCCCTTCAGAAACTAATAAAAAACAATCCGGATATTATCTTTAAATTCTTTCTTGCCGGGAACATATCCTCTTCCGCCGAAAGGCTAATAAGACAATCAGGGATTGAGTTCGAATATCCAGGTTATGTAAACCATTCAAAGCTTGCGGAATATTTAAAGATCAGCTCAGCCTTACTGTATATATTCCCGGAAACCCTAAATGACAAAGGAGTAGCTGGCAAGCTATTCGAATATCTGGCTGTGAACAGGCCGGTAATTGCCATAGGCCCGACTGATAGTGATGCATCTGCTATCATAGAAGAGTGTGAGGCAGGTAAAAGTTTTACCAGGGAGGATGAAAAGGGCATTTTGACATATATGCAGGATATTGTCGATATTTTCAGAGATAACGGAGAGGTAATTACAGGCAATGGAAAATACCTGAATTATTCCAGGCAACAGCTGACAGCCAGTCTGGCCCAAATCATAAAGGATCTTTCATCTTAAACCCATAAGGCTATTGTAAGTAGCTGAAATAACAGCTAAAATCGACATAGACTAATGATATTAAGTACCTTCAGGGAACGAATACGGTACTAAGCCGTCAGAATTACTCAGAAAGCAACAAATGAAGGCATAGTTGCAGGAATTATTATCGAAGGCAGCATGATACCGGGTAAAACAGGTTGCTACCTGATAATGGTAATGTGTCCTGAAATTGGAGGCTGGCCGTTATTCCGGAATATAACATAGAAATAAGAATCCATCGGTAGTTTATGTCCGTTTGAAGTTCCATCCCATGGATCCGGGTAGCCTTCAGCCGACCTGTATACAAGGTCACCCCAACGGTTGTATATTTCCACTACTGACCATGGATAGATCTCTCCAAGCGTGCCTGCTACTCTGCTGCCTATTACCCAGAAGTCATTATGCCCATCATCATTAGGAGTAAATGCATTTGGAATTCTCATGCATAATTCATTGGCCCTGTTAAGGAAGATATCTTCAACCAGCACACAACCATTGAAATCTTCAATAGTTACATAGTAGTGACCTTCACCTGCGTTATAGATATCCCGGGTTGTTTCGCCATTAGACCATGAGTATGTGTAAGGTGAGGTTCCGCCCGTAACAGTCAGTTCAACAGTTCCATCATTTATCTCTTCGCAATACGGATCTGTCACCACTGTGTATGCTATGAGTGGATCCGGCTGGTTGACCATTATCAGTGTATCGATTATGCAATTATTCATATCCGAAATCCTTAGAAAGTGGTCTCCTGCCACGAGACCCGATACATTTGCAGAGGCCTGCCCGTCTTCCCAGTTGAAATATTTTGTTCCGACACCACCATTTACATCGACAAATGCTTTACCATCATTAAATCCAAAGCAACTTACATCTTCAACTACATAATTCATTGTTAATTCCTGTGGTTCAGTAAGAATGATTGTGGCTTCCGAGGGACAATTATAAGCATCAAGAACATGTACGTGGTATTCCCCGGCAGGGACATTATTAAGGCCACGATCATTGGAACCATCGGACCACTGGTAGCTGAAAGGGCCGAATTCACCTAATATTTCAAGTTCTACAATTCCATCAGCTGCACCAAAGCATGAAACGGAATAACCATTAAAATCACTGATAATAACCGGAGTAACCTTAAACGGCGGAAGGGTTCCAATTTCTGTCTGAACGGATGATATACAACCCTTTGCATCGGTAACCCACAGCGTATAAGTCCCCCCCGTAAGATTGCCGATATCAGGAGTTGTATTATTCTCAAATACATACCCTTCAGGCCCTTCCCATAAATATGTATAAGGAGTAGTTCCACCAGAAACACTACTGCTCGCACTTCCATCATTATTAACTGCACAGGCTGCATCTTTCGTTTCGATCTCAATAGTCATCGGTTCAGGCTCATGCAATTTAAGGATATTCAGCGGGTCGAAATCGGCCGAACTGTATTGACATCCGTTTGCATCAGTTATAACTACCACATACTGACCAGCGATTAGATCACTCTGGTGCTGTGTTGAGTTATCTCCAAAAACAAATCCTTCCGGACCTGTCCATTCAAAGCTGTAAGGAGGACCACCACCGTCACGTAATGTTGCGATCTGTATTTGTCCGTCGGAACCCCCAAAACAGGATACATGCTTATTAGTGAAATTTACTGCAATGGGATCAGGGTTAGATAATCTTATTGACCCTTGAGCAACGCAATTATTTGCATCGGTTACCCTCAGGTTATATCGCCCAAAGCCGATATTATCAAGGGCTCTCTCATTAGAAGTAAATCCGTCAGGCCCGGTCCAGATTATTTCGTATGGCCCCGAACCCGTTGCTGTCTCCAGTGCCAGACTTCCTGAATAGGCCCCATAACACTCAATATCTTTACTTATATAGAAGCTGTCTATCGGTGTGGGATTAATCCTTATTATCACATCAGTTGGAATCCCCGGGGCACATCCGGTTGCATGTGCATATGGTGTAACAGTATAGGTAAGATATTGTGGAATAGTTGTATGGTTGTCCAGTTTTCGGTTTATCCTGGTTCCCTGGGGCAGATTACTTCTGGACTCAATAAACCCGGTAACGTCACCCGGATTGCCTGATGGAACCGCTACATAGTCAAATGTAATTGCGCCGTTATAAACTGAAGTCAAGGATGTAAGTTCAAAATTCACAAAAGAATTTGTGCAAATAGTATCGCGGTCATTTAAAAGTGATGAAGTTACTACAGGAGTCGGATTTAAATATAGAGTATGGGTAATCACCCCGCCTTCATTACAGTAGCCCGAACCTGTACCGCGCGGATCCTTTATCTGTGCTTTAAAACGGTAGATAATCGTCTGAACTTCATTACTCAGATTCTGCAGGTTGTTGCTGAAACTTACACGGTCATATTCGCCGTCAGGCTGTACACCTGTAACCAGACCATTCTCGTATACAGTGGTCAGCGTATACATCTTTTCACCTGTAACTGTCCCGTTGAGATCTGAAATCTCAAAAGTTATCTCACTAAGGTCACAGTAAACAGTTTCGTCAATTGTAACAGACATAACAGGTGTCGGATTAACAAAGATGGTGATTGTTGTGTCAGTTCCATCATCACAATAACCGCTTCCATTCCCTTGCGGATCTTTTATCCTGGCCCTGAAATTGTACGTTACTGTCTGAACCTCGTTTGTCAGGTTTAATAGCTGATTTGCAATATCCAGACCGGCAGCATATTCGCCTGACGGCTGCACACCTGCAACATTTCCTCCGGCATTTGTCGTCGTGAGCTGATAAACCTTGTTGCCATGAACATTACCGAGCAGGTCATTTACATTTATAAGGATATTAGTTGAATCACATACAATTGTTTCCTGAACATTAGCGCTTAATTTTGGAGTAGGGTTAACTGCTACAACTACAATAACAGGCTCCCCGTCAGCACATCCGGTTCCCAGTGCCCGTGGAGTTATTTCATAAGTTACAAACTGAACTTCATTAGTTGTGTTATTTATATTATCTGAAATTACATGTCCATTTAACAGATTTTGTGCCGAGGTTGTAAATCCTGTAATCGCACCTGGACCTCCTGTTGCTGTTGCTGTGTAATCAAAAGTCACAAGCCCTGAAGTAACAGTAGTTGGTGTGGTAAGAGTTATATCTGTTATGCCATCATTGCAGATAGTTTGCTCTGTTGGCGTGGCAGTTACCTTGGGCGTGGGCTCTACTGTTATTTTGACATAAATGGGCTCTCCGTCACAAACAAGGTTTCCAACCGCATCTATTGTCCATGGTGTTACTATGAAGG
>CAYQXY010000018.1:0-36818 GCA_964421595.1 uncultured Bacteroidales bacterium
GACCATATTACATCACCATTTTTACGATTAAGGGCTACAATATTATACTTCTTCCCCCCGGGAGTGCAATATATTTTATCACCGTTAATAATAAGGTTTTCGGTGTATCCCCACCGGAGATTTTTACCATCGAAGTCATTGAAAAGATCCTTGCTCCATACAATTGAACCATTACCTGCATCCATGCACACAAGCAGTCCGTTACCGCTAACCAGGTATAGCATATTGTCTGCCATGACCACCGAGGTACGGCCGCCAGGGTAGGAACGATGAATTTCCGGACCGTAGGGAAATTTATTTTCAATCCAACCTTTGGCTGACAGTACGTATACATAGCCGGTCTCACCCTCAAGTCCGGTAATATATATTTTACCATTTGCAAATACAGGAGAGGTAAATCCTGCACCCAGATTTTCGATCGACCAGACCATTTGCGGACCACCGGCCGGCCATTCCTGCAGTAGATTTTTGTCAGGATATTTCCCGTCCCTGTCAGGGCCGCGCCAATTGTTGATTATCTGTGACTGAACTGTTGCAACTGCAAACAGAGTTATAATTATCTTAAGAATCAATGTCTTCATTATTATGAGTTTACAAAGTTAACACTGTAAATATAACAATTAGTGCATATATTTATGATAGCGCAATTCATGGCGCTATTGTTTATAATTGGTCTAAATATAATCTGCGATATGGTGGTTTTATAATATATTTCTATTCAACACGATAATTGAGAAAACCACGAGCTTATACCTTTATAGCAGGAATTCCGGTTAACTTTTTTTAACCTTTAAACGCAATGGATGTAACCTGCACACCAGTAATGCGTCATACTTATTCAACAGGTTGTTTTTCTGAGCGAACTGGTATGACTATCTCTCAGTTATTCCAGGGTTTGTCAAACTGGCCGGAAATTATTCTGCATAATAATCAAAAGAGAGGTTCTGCCATGGACTTCTTCGATTGAATTATTAATCAGGGGAGGTTTGAAACGATAGATTTTGGTTTTGTCTTACTGCCCTGTAATTGATTACTTTGAGGATATGTCACCCAAGGTAGACTTCTGAAATTGTTTCAGGAAATAATCAGATATTGGGTGATGCAGCAAATTGAAGTATAAAAAAAATAAAAAATTTAGTACTATGTTATGCAAAGTAATGTAAATGTTATATATCTTTGTTATGAATATTAGTATGCAAGACAGCTATGTATTCAATAAAATACAGTTTCAAACTGAAATGTAAATTAATCTACCCCCGTTATGTTTAAAAATCTGATTTTAATAGCCTTCCGGAATATACGGAAAGATATTGGCTACAGCACTATTAATATTCTTGGCCTGACACTGGGAATTGCAAGTGCCCTTTTTCTTATTATTTATGTTGCCGATGAACTGAGCTATGACCGGTATCATGAAAAGGCAGATCGTATTTACAGGGTTTCAACAACCATAACTGAAACAGATGACCAGTTTACATGGATCATGGCCCAGATACCCTTTGGTCAGCAGGTTAAAGAGGATTACCCGGAGATTGAGGCCTCGGTACGATTCTTTAATTTTAACAGGAGCCTTTTCAAATATGAGGACAAGGAGTTTATGGAGGAGGATTTTGTCTATGCAGACTCTACTGTATTTGATGTATTCAGCTACCAGTTTATCTATGGTAGTCCACATTCCGCATTGACAGAGCCTAATGCAGTTGTACTTACCAGCACAGTTGCAAACAGGTACTTTGGTTCCGGCGATCCGGTTGGGAAAAGTCTGACCAGCGGCACCAATGCCTACAGGGTAACAGGAGTAATTGCCGATCTGCCCCGCAATTCCCACTATCGCTATGATGCACTTATTTCACGTACATCACTGCCTGCACAGATGGGGAGCTGGGGAAACTTTGGGGTATTTACATACCTTTTACTTCCTGAAGATATCAATATAACTGAGTTTGAAGAGAAAATCAATGGTATGTATGATAAATACATGGCCGAGATATTTGAAAGGATGAATATCAAAATAGTCTATCATCTTGAACCCATCACCAGCATACATCTTCATTCAACAAACGCAGATGAACCCGAGCCAACCGGTAGTATTGCCTATGTATATATATTTATGGCGGTGGCTTTTTTTCTGATCCTTATTGCCGCCATGAATTATATGAACCTGGCCACTGCGAGGTCGATCAGAAGGGCAAGAGAGGTAGGTTTAAGAAAAGTTCTTGGCTCCAACAGGTCAGGGCTTATTTTTCAGTTTCTCGCTGAATCGGCTGCACTCACCATAATCGCATTGATTATAAGCCTGGGTGTGGTGGCTTTGCTTTTGCCTGAGTTCAATAAGCTGGCCGGAAAGTATTTTGAAATAAATGTCCTTTTTACTCCCCTGGTCATAGCAAGTATATTCGGAATTGTTCTGATAACAGGTATCCTTGGAGGTAGCTATCCCGCTTTTTACCTGTCCCGGTTCAGTCCGGTAAAGGTACTAAAAGGTGAAATTTCCAAAGGTTCTTCCGGTAATCTTTTCAGGAAAGTGCTTGTTACTATACAGTTTACTGTGTCAGTTGTGATGATAATATCAACCCTTATTGTTTTCCGGCAGCTGGATTATCTCAAGAACAAGGATCTGGGTTATAGCATGGAAAACATCATTGGAGTCACATTTAACAACCAGGAAATGAGTCTCCGTTACCAGACCTTCAAGCAGACATTGCTTGAAAACAAAAACGTGCTTGCTGTCACATGCACCAATGCACAGATAGGAATGGGTACTCCGAAGGTAATTTTTATGATGGAGTCAGAGGATGGGATGGTTGAAAGAGGGGTCAATTTTGCCGTAGTTGATCATGATTTCATTGAAACTATGGATGTCCAGATTGTTAAAGGAAGGGATTTCAGGCAGGATATGCCTGCCGATACTCTGCTGGCAGTCGTTATAAATGAAACTCTTGCAAAAAGAATGAACTGGGATGATCCGATAGGCAAGAGGGTGGAAATGGGAGGCGGAAGTGTACTGAATGCAACGGTGACCGGGGTAATTAAAGATTATCACCAGACCGGTATATATAATGAAATAGAATCACTGATGCTTGTCTACCGGATGACCAGTCCGTTTGTATATATAAAGCTTGACCAGGTTAATATCCAGGATGCACTGAGATACACGGAAGAAGTGTGGACCGGATTGTATCCCGACCAGCCCTTCTCCTACTATTTTTTATCAGACAGGTTTTATGAACAGTTCGGATCGGATGAAAAGAGGGGGTTTATATTTACAGTATTTACAATTCTGGCTATTGTTATTGCCAGTCTGGGATTATTCGGACTTACTTCATATATGGTTGAACAACGCTCAAGGGAGATTGGGATCAGAAAAGTGTTCGGTGCCAGTGAGCTGGTAATTATCAGGATTGTATCAGTCGAATTTTTAACACTTGTGCTGATAGCAATAGTTCTGGCAGTGCCTGTTTCTTATTATATTATGACTGACTGGCTGGATAATTTCGTCTACCGGACGCAACCCGGAGTAATGGTATTTGTCTTATCAGCCATTATAACTATCGCAGTCACATTTATAACTGTAAATATAAGGGCATGGAAAGCTGCCATAGCTAATCCAGTTGATTCACTCAGGGTGGAATAGCAGCTGTTGCCTCAGCGGTCCGGTTAACCGGTTCACCAAATCAGGACTTTGTCTGGTTTTTGTCCAGCCAGGCAACTTTCTGATCAGGGTTATGGTCTTTTCCGATAATATCCCTGTACAGATCAGGCCTGCGCGCCATCTTGTACCTGTAGCCTCCCGCCATGGTAAGTTTCTCCGGAATACAGAGTGCGGTCTGAACATCATCGCCGGGCTCCCTGCATTCGGCAATAATATCGCCGTATGGATCAATTATCATTGAGCAGCCATTTTTTAACTGGTCGTCATCCATACCTATTGGATTGCTGAATACAACATAGCAGCTATTATCATATGCCCTGGATGGCAGCCATTTCATGAGCCAGCCCCGTCCCTTCATTCCATCAAATTCAAGGCGCAACGAAGTGGGGTCTGCAAACCGGTTCTCCCACAGTCCGGGGTCAAAAAATCCCGCTCCCGGCCTGCTTGAAGGAGTACCCATTGTAACGTGGGGCATGAATATTATATCTGCCCCCAGAAGATTGGTTGCCCTTACATTTTCCGGTATGTTATTGTCATAGCAAATCAGTATGCCGCAATTCCATCCTTGAAGTTCAAAGACACAATAACCGTCTCCCGGCGTGATATTGGGATTAATAAAGGGATGAAGCTTTCTGTATGATGCAACCATGCCATTACTGTCAACACACACATAAGCTTTATAGATATTATCCTTTTTATCCTTTTCAAATAAACCGGCAAGAACTGCTATATTGTATTCTGTAGCGATTTCCCTGAGCCTTGTTATGCTTTTGCCTTCAGGCAGAAGTTCGGAGATCTCCAGCATCTGGCTGCGTGAAAGATTTCTTGCAAAAGTATATCCTGTAATGGAACATTCATGAAAGGCCACGACACTTGCCCCTTTTAATGCAGCTTTTTCAGCAAGTTTCTCAATCCGGCTGAGGTTAAAATTTTTATCGGCACTCCTGTGCTCGAACTGTGCTGCTGCAATTGTGATTGGGTCCATATTCGATCAGGTTTTTTCGTATGTCATTTGTAAGTGCAAGTTAATAATACCTCCAAATATTTTTGCCACCTTTTTTAATAAATTTTATTATGTAATTTAGCTTCCTGAAATATTTGCGTTTCTGATCACCTGTATTGCAGTGATAAGGTTTCAGGGGTGGATTAAACCATAAGGGAGACACAGTTTGGTAATATCACCCGCACAGCAAGTTCTCTGCAAATAACAATTTAAATAACATTCTATCATGAAAAAACTTAATGTTTTAAAGGGAAAGACCCTGGTGAGATCTTTGATTTCACTGGTTGCTTTATCAATTTGTCTTTCATTCACAAGTATGCAGCCTGCTGATGAATGGGTAAAGTTATTCAATGGCAAAGACTTTTCAGGATGGGTAGTGCCGGAGGGGGATAACGGACACTGGAGGGTGCTGGACGGAGTTATTGACTATGATGCTCTCAGTCAGGCTCCCGGAGGCAAGGACCTGTGGTCAGAAAAGGAGTATGGTGATTTTGTTTTAAGGCTCGACTGGAGACTGAAGGATACGCCGTTTATTAACCGGAATGTTCCGATTATCAGGCCTGACGGGACTCATCAGAGAAATGCCAAAGGCGAGGAGATAAAAATATCAGTGCCCGACGGCGATTCAGGTATCTACCTCAGGGGTACTTCAAAGGCGCAGGTCAATATCTGGGCCTGGCCAATCGGATCAGGAGAAGTATACGGATACCGTATGGACAGGAACATGCCTGCTGAAGTCCGCGCCGGAGTTACTCCAAACAGGATGGCAGATAACCATATTGGTGAGTGGAACAGCTTTGAAATAACAATGAAAGGGGACAGGCTGACTGTCGAGCTGAATGGCCATATTGTTATTGACCAGGCCCAGCTGCCTGATGTTCCGGCGAAAGGCCGTATTGCCCTTCAGCATCATGGTAACAAAGTTAACGGAGAATGGTCTAGTTCGCCGTCACTGGTGCAGTTCCGCAATATATCCATAAAGGAATTATAATTTATTTCAACTTTCTCATTTTTATCATGAACAGAATGTATAAGACTTCTGCAGTTTTGCAGAAATTGCTGATCTTTTTCCTTATTTTTTCGGTTAAAAGTATTGCCTGCGGTTCGCAGGAAATTAAGCAGACCCGGAGTTCCGGCACTTCCGGACCAATTAACAGCGATTACGTTCTGAACATAAAAAAAATGCATGGTACTATCACACTCGATGGCATTATTGATGAAAACGACTGGATCACTGCCGATGTGGCTACCGATTTTTATATGGTAATGCCTTATGATACGAGCTATAGCGAAGCATTGTCTGAAATAAGAATGACCTATGATGATCAGGCAATATATCTGTCGCTGGTTTTTTATGATGTTATTTCAGGCGCCCGCATCGTCGAGTCATTAAGACGTGATTTCAGTTTCGGTAATAATGATAATTTTCTGTTGTTTCTTGATCCTTTCAATGATCAGACCACCGGTTATTCATTCGGTGTAAATGCCGAGGGTGCATTATGGGATGGTACCATGAGCGATGGTTCCAGGGTCCACCTGATATGGGATACAAAATGGGAAGCGGTTACGAAAAGTTACGATGACAGATGGGTAGCTGAAATGCGAATCCCATTTAAGTCTATCCGATATACTGCGGGCCTTGACAGGTGGAATATCAATTTTTCCAGGCTTGATCTGCAGATTAATGAAAAATCCTCATGGGCTCCCGTACCCCGCCAGTTCCCAACAGCCTCACTCGCATATTGCGGGATACTTCAGTGGGATGCGCCACCGCCCGATCCGGGACTTCAACTCTCCCTTATACCATATATCTCAGGGGCAGGTTCACGCGATTTTGCAGAAGGCACCGATGCTGGCTACAGATCCGATTTTGGCATGGATGCCAAAGTTGGGCTGTCAACATCAATGAACCTCGATCTGACTTATAACCCCGATTTTTCCCAGGTAGAGGTAGATCAGCAGATAACCAATCTTGACAGGTTTGAACTGTTCTTTCCGGAAAAAAGACAGTTTTTTCTCGAAAATTCCGATCTCTTTGCCAATTTCGGTTCACAAAGGATAAGACCCTTCTTTTCAAGACGGATAGGACTTGATGCTCCGGTGCTGGCAGGCGCCAGAATGAGCGGCAAAATAGGGCAGGACTGGAGGTTGGGGATAATGGATATGCATACTGAAGAGACAGCCATTGATCCGTCCCGCAATTTTTTTGTGGCTTCCCTTCAGAGAAGGGTTTTCTCCCGGTCAAATATTGCCGCCATCTTTGTTAACCAGCAAAATATAAACAGGCCCACCGACTGGCAAGGAGATGCCTATAACCGGATTGGCGGTATTCAATATAATCTTGCCAGCAGGGATAACACCTGGACCGGTCAGTTTTTTGGCCTTCACTCCTTTACGCCGGGTGGGGGTGAGGGGTCGCAATTTACCCAGGGTATGCAGCTCAACTATTCGAGGCAGAGAATACAACTCGGACTGGATCAGTTCTTTGTCGGTGATAATTTTGTCGCCACTGCTGGTTATGTTCCCCGTACCGATTTTTTCCAGGTTGCCCCCAGGATTACTGTCAGGTTTTACCCCGGGTCCAGCCGGCTGGAGCAGCATGGTCTGACCTCAAGACTCAGCAGTTACTTCAGGCCTTCTGATTTTAAGGTGACCGACCGGGAAGCCAGTCTGGGATATTATTTCACCTTCCATAATCTTAGCAGGCTCGATTTGGAGCTTAACAACAGTTTTGTAATGCTCAGACAGGATTTCGATCCCACTAATAAGGGAATTAGTTTTTTGCCCTCAGGCAGCGAACATGACTGGCTTCAGGGATCCATTCTTTACAGGTCTGATACAAGGAAGTTGCTCAGATATACCCTTTCGGCTGGTTACGGTGGATACTTTAACGGGAATCGCCGATTTATGGAAGGTTCGATCAATTACAGATACCAGCCCTATGGCAGCATTTCAATGTATTTTAGTTATAATGATCTGTTGCTTCCACAGCCTTGGGACAGGAATTCGTTCTGGCTTGTTGGCCCCAAGTTTGACGTTACTTTTACCAATACAATTTTCTTTACTACTTTTATACAATATAATGAGCAGCTGGATAATCTGAATATCAATGCCCGCTTTCAATGGAGATATAAACCGGTATCGGATATATTCATAGTTTATACCGATAATTATTTTCCCGAAACTATGAACGTCCGAAACAGGGCATTGGTCTTCAAGATGTCATACTGGTTTAACTAGTGTCTGTATATAATGTCCGCCTGCTGCGTTACACTCGTCAAAAAAATGCTCATTTATCACATTGTAAACTCCGCTTTTTTTGGCTTCGCAAGCCTTGCATCTGAACACTATGATCCAGACACTGACTTAATGGACAGACTTTAACTAAATTGTTTAACAGTTACAGAATACAATAATTTATCGCAATTGGCTAAAAATCATATAATATCGACATCTGAGATTGACCTTGAAACCGTGGGACGCATTATTTCAGGTAAATTAAAGATTGAATTGTCTGACGAGGTGCGAAGGCGCATTATTGATTGCAGGGATTACCTGGAAAGGAAACTGTCAGGCTCTGATGAGCCGGTTTACGGCATTAATACCGGTTTTGGATCACTCTATGACAGGCGCATTTCCAACAGCGATCTTGGCAAATTGCAGAAAAACCTTGTTATGTCACATGCCTGCGGAATGGGAAATGAGGTAGCCGAAAATATTGTCAGGCTGATGCTTCTTTTCAAGATTCAATCGCTTTCATACGGTCATTCAGGGGTTCAGCTTGAGACAGTCGAGCGTCTGGTCGATTTCTATAATCATGACATTTTACCGGTAGTATACGAGCAGGGGTCTCTTGGTGCTTCAGGCGACCTGGCACCTCTTGCCCATTTAAGCCTCCCATTGATGGGAATGGGAGAAGTATGGCATAAGGGAAAAAAAGTGCCTGCTAAGGAAGTTCTTGATTTAAATGGGTGGAACATAGTTAAGCTAAAGTCCAAGGAAGGTCTGGCTCTTTTAAATGGGACTCAGTTTATGGCGGCTTACGGTGTTTTTGCATGTAATGAAGCAAGAAGATTGACAGCAATTGCCGATTTAACCGGAGCCCTGTCGCTTGATGCATTTGACGGACGCAGTGAGGCTTTCAATGAACTGGTTCATAAAGTCCGTCCTCATCCAGGTCAGATCGAAACTGCAAGAAATGTATTAAAGATTCTTGAAGGAAGTGAATTGATAGGCCGTACCAAGAATCATGTGCAGGATCCTTATTCTTTCAGGTGCATACCTCAGGTGCACGGTGCATCAAAAGATGCTGTTGATTATGTGGCTTCAATTTTTAAACGTGAGATCAATTCCGTTACCGACAATCCCACCATATTTCCTGATGAGGATATTGTAATTTCAGCAGGGAACTTTCACGGACAACCACTCGCACTGGGTCTTGATCATCTGTGCCTGGCAGTATCGGAAATCGCAAGTATTTCAGAGAGAAGAATATACCGTCTCCTGTCAGGAAAAAGGGGATTGCCGCTTTTTCTGGTTGCCAATCCGGGACTCAACTCCGGGTTTATGATACCTCAGTATACAGCTGCATCTATTGTCAGCCAGAATAAACAGCTCTGCACTCCGGCATCGGTCGATACAATTGAATCATCACAGGGACAGGAAGATCATGTTAGTATGGGAGCAAATGCCGCCACCAAAGCGTTAAAGGTAATTGAGAATACCGAAAAGGTTCTGGCCATTGAATTTTATTGCGCCATGCAGGCTCTTGAATTCAGAAGGCCGGCAAGATCATCGGTTTATCTGGAAAAACTTGCCCTGGAATACCGCAAGCAGATACCTTTCATTGAGAATGACAGGATAATGTATGAGGATATGAGGCAGTCGGTTGAATTTTTACGTTCTGTAAAGCTTGATTAACAGGTAGTATGGGCCTGTGAAACTATCACATCAGGTAATTTCCGATAATATGTATGGCCTTTAGGTTCTGCCAACAATTGAAGGTAATGAATTACATCCTGTCAGAGCCTGCCTGACCTCTTCCTCCTCCGCGAATTCTCCTCAGTAACTGCATCCTGAACTCATTTTCTGCCTGATAGAATCTCATGACCTTAGCCGGGGGCAATACATTTTTAAATTTTTCATGAAACTCTACTGCCAGATCAGTTTCTTTGACCTGTAGATTTATATACTGGTCGGCAATTTTTCCGGCTTCATTTGCAGTCATGTTATCATAATTTTCTGCAAATGACCTTGAAAGTATGTGCTTTTCTCTAATTAGTGCATTTCTCCTGTCCTGAAAGTCATCATATACGGGCCAGAATTCACGTGCTTCTCTTGAAGTTAGTTCAAGTGTACGGGTAAAAAATGCAATTTTTTCAGCTTCAACCTGCTCATATCCCTGGCGTCCTCTTTGTCTCTGCTGCGCAAAAACAGTGGAAGCAAAAAGTAATGAAGCTAGTATTATAAGTAAACTTTTATTCATTTCCGGGTTTGTTAGATTAAAAATCTGTTATAATTAGCTCTATATTAATATCATGATCGTAAAGATAATCCACATATGAATCGGCATCATCAAAATACCCGCCGTCTTCCAGTTCGATATCATCTGAATCGAGCATGCCCATTATATAATATTCGCTGAAATCGTCATGGTAATAATCAACATACTCTGTGATAATTTCATCAGAGAGTAGTTGTTTCTCTGACTGTATAAGGGTATTAAAACCAATGTATCCGATAATGGCAAATCCGATGATCACTGCTGCAAGTGAAAGCTGAGGCCTTAATACCTGCCAGACCCTTTCATGGACAGAGACTACTGACACTTCCTCATTTGACAACCGCTCCCTGACTTTCTCAGGGAAGGAGTCAAAATATCCTTCTGGTACGGAAAAAGGCCTCTTTTTCCCTATCCTTTCAATATTGGATCCTGTGTCATTATTATTTTTCATAATTGTAGGTTTGACTATAAAAATGCAGATTGGTTTAATGGTTTTTAAGGATTTTTTCAATTTTTTTTGCTGCATGGTGATATGAAGCCTTCAGTGCCCCTACAGATGTATCGAGTATGGAAGCCATATCATCGTATTTCATTTCGTCGAAATATCGCATATTAAAAACAATGCGTTGTTTTTCAGGAAGTGTTAAGATTGCTTTCTGAAGTGCGAGCTGAAGATCGTCACCATTAAAATAACCGTCACCCTCAAGATTTGAACTTAACTCTTTTTCAACATCAACAATTGGCAGGAAAAATTTCTTTCTTTTTTCCTTGAGAAAACTGAGCGCCTCGTTTGTTGCAATCCGATACAACCATGTATATATTTGCGATTCTTCCCTGAAATTTTCCAGGCCTTTCCATGCTTTTATAAAAGTATTCTGCAGCAGGTCATCAGTGTCATCATGTACTATAATCAGCTTTCTTATATGCCAGTATAGTCTCTCCTGGTATTTTCTGACAATCAGATTAAATGCATAGTTTTTCTGATCCGGGTTACGAAATAGTATTAGCAGTTCCTTGTCGGTGTGCTCCTGCATTGATCCTTTGTTGAGAATTCGTGAGAGATTTTCGCATCTTTGATGACTAACACCGGTAAAGGTTTAATATAGCAGCATAATTATTAATAATCCAAACGTTCCGGCCTGAATAAGTGATCAATTCAGTTGACAGGGGTAATTCTCCCCTTAGCCAGATTATTGACGATTAAAGTATAACAAATGCAACCTGTTACCGATGACACCCTCCTGGGAGATTTCTGCAGTTGTTACTGCAAATAACCCTCAAGATATTGTTTGACCTCTTTGAATACATTTTCAGGAGTGAACCCAAGTTTTACATCAAGAACACCTGCCGGAGCCGAGTACCCAAAGTGATCAAGGCCAAAAACCCGTCCCCTGTGACCAACAATTTGCCTTAACCCTGATGGCAATCCCGCAGTCAGCCCAAATACCGGCATGTTTTCAGGTATTACAGACAACTGGTAGGATTTGGACTGCTGCCGGAACAACCCCTCGGAAATCAGAGAAATTACCCTGATTTTCAGCTTGCTGTCTACCCTGAGCAGTGCAGCTCCCTCAACCAGCGTTGATACTTCAGATCCGCTTCCAACAAGGATTACATCAGGAGTACCCTCATCATCCTGTACAATATATGCACCCTTTGATGCCTCCAGTGCTGCCGTATAACGGTCAGTGCCTTCAGCAGCAGGTATATCCTTAATGTTTTGCCTTGAGAGAATTAAAGCAGTTGGTGTTTTAGTGTTTTCCATAGCCATTTTCCAGGCAACGGTTGTTTCTGCAGCGTCTGCCGGACGAAGCACAAGCATAGCCGGATTTCCTGAATGATTTTTAAGCTCTTCAAGCAGGCGAATCTGTGCCTCATGTTCAACAGGCTGGTGAGTAGGGCCATCTTCGCCTACCCTGAAAGCATCATGTGTCCATATATATTTCACCGGCAGTTCCATCAGTGCAGCCAGTCTTACGGCAGGTTTCATGTAATCTGAAAAGACAAAGAAAGTTCCAATTGCAGGTATTACCCCTCCATGTAATGCCATTCCGTTGGCAATAGCAGCCATGGTAAGTTCAGAAACCCCGGCTTGAAGGAATGCCCCGCTGAAGTCATTTTTCTCAAACGCTTTCGACTCCTTCAGGAAACCATCAGTCTTATCACTGTTTGCGAGATCGGCCGATGCTACAATTATATTCTCAATATTATGTGCAAAATGACCCAGAACAACACCTGAAGCGGCTCTTGTGGCAATATTGTTTTTTTGACTGATTGATGCATAGTCAATTTCCGGTGTCACTCCTGAAATGAAATATGCTAATTTTGCGGCAAGTTCGGGATTGCTTTTTTCCCATAACTGTTGTTGTCTTCTTTTTTCAGTTGCAAGTTGCCTTTTTTTGGCCAGCACTTCATCATAGTATTCCTTAACGTCAGTAAAAACCGTAAACGGATTTTCCGGATCTCCTCCAAGGTTGGTTACTGTGCTTTTAAAGCATCCGCCAGCCGCGGTAATGGGTTGTCCATGTGTGGATAATTGTCCCTCAAACGAAGCACCGTCAGAACACAGGGCACCTTTCCCCATAATAGTTTTTCCAATAATCAGAACAGGCTTATCTTTCTCTTCATTCGCCTTTATGAGGGCCATCCGGATCTCATCCTGGTCATTCCCGTTGATGGATATGACTTTCCACCCCCAGGCTTCATATTTTTTTTGGGTATCTTCTTTTGTGACTGCACTTGTTTCTGTTGATAACTGGATATCGTTGGAGTCATAGAACATTATCAGATTGTTTAACCCGAGAAATCCTGCAATACGGCCTGCACCCTGTGATATTTCCTCCTGGATACCTCCATCGGATATAAATGTGTAAGTTTTATGTGACATCCATTCGCCAAAGCGTGTTACAAGAAAACGTTCTGCAATAGCAGCTCCAACGGCATTGGTATGGCCTTGTCCGAGTGGGCCGGAAGTGTTTTCAATACCCCTTTTCAGATCTCTTTCGGGGTGTCCCGGGGTAGGGCTTCCCCATTGACGGAAGTTCGCCAGGTCATCGGTGCTGAAATGACCTGTCAGGCAAAGGATTGAGTAAATCATTGACGACATGTGTCCGGGGTCCAGAAAGAACCTGTCCCTGAGAAACCAGCTCATGTCATCGGGATCAAAATTGAGAAATTCGGAATACAGGATGTTAATAAAATCAGCTCCGCCCATGGCTCCGCCGGGATGACCTGAATTGGCTTTTTCCACCATCGCTGCAGAAAGGATGCGGATATTGTCTGATGCCTTGTCAATTAGTTCTTTATTCATGCTTGATCTTAGGTTGAGGTTGTTTTATAAACTGTAAAATTAACCTTTTAAGCCGTTTTTCCAATTCACATTTTTTGTTTTTTAAGAACCTGGATTCTATGATTCAGAAGTTGTTTGAAACATAATGTATTTTTTCGAGGCGTAATAATTCGCAACCATGGGTATTCCGCCTCAGGAAAATGGCGTTAAGAAAATCAATGGTTTTTTCGTTAAGAAAACCGGGCTGTCTGAGCCTGGCGAGTTCACGGTTTTTAGGAATAACCATTGATTTTTAGCCATTTTACGTAAGCGCGGCACTTTTTTGGTTACTTTTTTTTGCTGTTGAAAAAAAGTAACATTCCCTGAGGCTTGAGCAGAAATTATCTATTTAAAAGATTTGTAAAAAAATCCGGTTGAAAAAAGTAATTTTGCAAATCGTAAAAATCACTTAACCTCCAAAATCATGGCTTTACAGTGTGGCATTATCGGACTTACAAACTCCGGAAAGACTACCCTTTTCAACTGCATGTCCAATACCCGGGCGCAATCTTCGACAGCTGCCTTCAGCGCCACAAAATCAAATGTAGGGATGGTTCATGTTCCCGACAAAAGGCTTTATGAACTGGAGAAATTTCAGCCAACTCAGAAAATAGTACCAACAACTGTCGAATTCGTTGATATTCCAGGGTTGGCAAAAGGAGCTAATCAGGGTGCAGGTGTTGGCAACAGGTTCCTTTCCGATATCAGGAATACCGATGCACTGATACATGTATTGCGTTGCTTTGATGATGATAATCTTCCTCATATAGACGGGTCAGTCAATCCTGTAAGGGATATGGAGACCGTCGACCTGGAACTGCAGGTTAAAGATCTGGAATCGGTAGAAAAGAAGATAGCCAAGACCGAAAAGCTGGTTAAAACAGGTGATAAGGCTGCCAAAAAAACTCTTGAGGTGCTGCATTTATATAAAGAGCATTTTGAATCATTTCTCTCGGCACGGTCTATTGAGGTAGATGAAAAAGACAAGGTGCATGTTGCAGATCTGTTCCTGCTTTCTGCAAAACCGGTAATCTACATTTGCAATGTTGATGCAGAAAGTGCAGTTAACGGCAATAAATATTCCGGTGAGGTGTTCAGTGCACTTGAAGGCAAGGATGCCGAGGTGCTGGTAATTGCAGCTGCAATGGAAGCAGAGATTACTGAACTTGACAACGAAAGCGACAGACTGGCCTTTCTTGCCGATTCGGGTTTGAATGAGCCGGGTGTGAATAAACTGATAAGGGCTGCCTACCGGTTGCTGGATCTTCAGACCTTTTTTACAGTTGGCCCGAAGGAAATACGGGCATGGACAATTTCTGAAGGAATGACAGCGCCACAGGCTGCAGGAGTTATCCACAGTGATCTTGAGCGCGGATTTATCAGGGCAGAAGTTATTAAATATGATGATTTTATAAGTCTTGGTTCGGAAGCTGCTTGCAGGGATAAGGGTAAGCTTTCAATTGAAGGGAAAAATTATATTGTGAAGGATGGCGACCTTTTGAATATCAGATTTAATGTGTAGGCTCTCCGCATAGGAACTTCGAGGAAGGGGGCAACTTCCGGTCTTTCTTATTATAAATAAGATGTTTATTTATGAATCAGATTTATTATTTTGCAGTGGAACAACAATAAATGCTTTTCTGTGTTATTTTCTATGTTCAGGAAAATGGCAGTTGATATTTACCAGCAGTCACCCCTGATTGTTTTATCCTAAAAGCAAATCTTAAATCTTCACAGGTAAAACGGTATTTGATATGAGAGGTAAGAATATATCCACAGCCTATAGAGTAGCCTTGTTGTTTCTGCTTTTTTACAATATTCCTCATAATGGTAAGTCACTTGAGAATATGGTATTTAATACTGACAAACCAGATCTGGTTGTTGGGATTGTTGTTGATAAAATGCGTTATGACTACATTACCCGAATGTGGGACAGCTTCAGTGACAACGGCTTTAAAAAGCTTATTACTGAAGGGACATCCTTTAATAATGCCAGGTATGATTACCTTGTCAACCAGTCTTCTGCAGGCTATGCAACCATTTTTTCCGGCGCAAATCCATCAGCACATGGCATTATTGCCGATTCATGGTTTGACCGCCTTAGAAATGAGAACCAGTCCAGTGTGTTTGATGAGAATTCTTATGCCATAGGAGGTTCTTTTGGCAATGGGAGGAAGTCACCGGTCAGGATGTTTACAGGAACTGTTGGTGATGAACTTAGAATGTCAAATGATTTCAGATCACGCGTATACTCCATTTCAATGAATGATGCGGCTGCTGTATTATCTGGTGGATTTTCAGCCAATACTGCCTGGTGGTTTGATGATATTAACGGTGAATGGATGACAAGTACATATTATGTCACCAATATGCCTGCATGGGCACAGGAATTTAATGAAGCAAAATTACCAGCTACATACCTTGACAGAAAGTGGGACCCACTCCTTGATTTTTCTGCTTACTTTTCAATAAATGGCGACAGGAACCAGCCATTTGAATATGATTTAAAGCGTATGCAGAGAAGGCAGGTGGGTTATGGGAACATCCGGTTTACCCCTTTCGGAAATACTTTCACCAGAGATTTTGCTATCTCGCTGATTGTAAATGAACAACTAGGAAAAAACGGAAATACTGATATGCTGATAATCGGATTTTCTTCCACCGCTGCAATTGGCCAGCATTATGGCACTTTTTCGATGGAATTGCAGGACGCCTATTTAAGGCTCGATCAGGATATTGCTTATTTCCTGGAATTCCTGGAAGATCGTTTTGGAAATTCAAAAGTTCTGGTTTTTCTCACGTCTGATCAGGCAGTTGCCTATCCCGCTGCCGCAGCCAATCCATCAACAAGAACTGCAGGCGGTACGTTCAGCCCCTCAATGGCAATCTCACTGCTGCGCAGCTATCTTAACGTCAGTTATGGACAGGCCGACTGGATCCATTCATACAATGCCGGTATGGTCTACCTGAACCATAGTCTCATAGAAGCCAGTAATGTACCTCTTGAGGATATTCAAAGAAAGTCATCAAGGTTTCTTAACCAGGTTTCAGGAATTGCAGGAACAGTTACAGAGGATGTTATGCTTAGAAATCATTTTTCAGACGGTATACTGGCCAGGGTGCAGGCCGGCTTTCATCCCAAGCGTTCAGGAGATATCATGATGTATCTGCAGCAAGGCTGGAATGAACGGAGTTTAGCCGGAGACCAGATTAGCCTTATTTCCTATGATCAGCATGTTCCACTTGTATTTTATGGCTGGAACACAGACAGGAATAGCTTTAACCGAATGGTGAACATAACCGATATTGTTCCCACACTTTCTATGATGCTGAATATACCTGTCCCCCAGTTTTCCACCGGACGTCCAATTATGGAGCTTCTTAAGTAAACTACCAACTTCCGGAGGTCTTTTAAGATCAGGTTATTTTTTCTCCTGTAGTTTAGATCCAGGCAGTCCACGCCCTTTTGTATACTGGTTATGAAAACAACAGGATCTTAAAAAGTAACCCGGGTACAGGCGGTATTTAAATGCCTTGCACATCTTGGTTAAAATAAAAAAACCACCGCTAATAGTGGTGGTTTTTAAATAATGAATTAAACTAATGTTTTCAGTGTTATTACCAGCCAGGTACAAAATTCAATCCGAGAACACCCCCCTGAATTCCGTCTCTCTGGAACGGGAAAGCATAGTAAGGTTCAATTATCATCGCTCCGAACAGGTTAACCCGGAGAGACACCCCTGTACTGAAAACAGGAAAACGCTTGTCGGCCGAGAAATCATTTATATTCAGGGTAGGACTTGTTGAATCGGTCCATGCAACACCGGCATCCATAAATAAAGCCAACTCGGTAAAAAACATGCCTGATCTTATCAGCGCAAGCTGTTCCGGTCCTGTAAACGGCAACCTTACCTCCAGGTTGGCAATAGCCACCCTTGTGCCAATCAGCTCATTCATGGAAAAGTCTACATTCTGCAACGAACGGACCTGGTTTAGCTGGTTGGAGGCATAACCTCTTACAAAGTAAGGTGAGTTGGGATACCCCAGATACATAGGCCACATGAGGTTGTTCTCGGCACCGGAGCCATAGCGGCCGCTATGATAAAGCCTGAATGCAAAACTCAGTGGATTCTGGAATATATATTGCCTGTAATCTGCAAGCACCTGGTAGAAATCGAGCCGCCCGAAATACTTGTCACCCTGAACCCGGTACCTTTGTCCTCTCATTGGCGATGCCATTCCAAAATATGAATTGTCACCAACATAGGCAAGGTTAACCCTGGAAAGATTGAATCCCGGAGGGGCATCGAGTTTTTCCCGCGACTCACCGGCATAAAATCCCTGTTCATAATAATTATTAAACACATCAATCCGGTAGTAATACCTTGCCAGTGATCCTCCAACCTCAAAACGCCTTGTCATGGAAATTGGGTAGTATGCAAACATGGCCAGCTGATCCTCAAAGGTCCTTATGTTATACATAGCAAGGTTGGTCCGTAAATAATATGCTGTACTGTCGTCATTATAAACTCTCTCTTCATCTATCCCAAGTGATACTGAACGGTATGGAATATGCGAAAGTGAGCCACCCCAGTTTATCCGTCTTTTTTGATTCATGTAGGCAACCATGCCTCCAAAGTCATATATTTCCCCGTTTACGGCAAGCTGGGCCATCAGAGTATTATCGCCAAGCATATCGCTGAAAGACATTGCAACCCCCCCTGACATTCCGGTCCCGTAATATGTGCTGAACCCGACGCCCACACCTGTATTCCCGATGTAATCGAGCTGAAATCTTGGCTGGTATCGCTGCATCGAGAATGAATCGACCGGATACTGAATAAATCTTTCATTATCGGCCATATTCCTGTCGACTATATTTACTGCAACACGCTGGAAAGGAGGAAGGGTGGCGGCAAGCATATCAACAGTTCCCGGATCAACCTGTACTTCCCTGAACTCCTCCGGCATTGCTGAATAGATGGAGTAATTGCCTTTCATATAATAAGAGTAAGTCAGTTTTCCGTTTTCCCTTGCCACACTTATTGCCGGAGATAATGAAGTTATTCCGCTAATACCGGTCTGGTAGTTGGTGGCTCGATATAATTCCTGGTTCTGCAGCTCATAACGGTAAAGATTCCTGAAACCATCACTATTGGAAAGGAAATAAATCGATTGTCCGTCAGAAGAAAACACAGGGTTAATATTGTTTGCCCCGGGAAAAACTGGTAATACAGTCAATTCATTATTGTTTTCGGTGTCAATCAACCCGATATTTAGTTCATAAATGGTTCCGCTGCCCGTATCGCCGGGTTGTCTCCTGTCGGTAGCAATTGCTATATAACGGCCATCCGGCGACCATGAAGGGTGTACATAGGAATACGAATCATTTGTAAGCTGAGTAACTTCTTCTGACTCGAGGTTATAGATATAGAGGTTATTCCTGCCGCCTACAAGACCTGTCATTACCAGGTGACTTCCATCAGGTGACCATGAAGGATTATTGATAAAAGGGACACCGGGAATTCTTATTTCCCTTGTTCTGCGGGGGCGTCTGACATCGGTAATCAGAATATTGCTCTCTCCTCTTTTTACAGCAACATAAGCAAAATGGCGACTATCGGGTGCCCAGGATCCCATGGATTCCAGGAAATTGTATCCGTCAATATCAGAACCCATATTGGAACTGGTCAGGGTTCTTTTGATCTTGCCGTCTTCTGTACTTGCAATGAAAAGATCGAGTGTAAATACATTTTTTTCTGAGAAAAAGGCCACAAGCTGACCATCCGGGCTTATGGAAGGTGATACGTTCATATTTCCGGCTGTCTCTTCAAACAAAATTTTCCTGCCTGACATAATACTGTCAGTGTTTTGCAATAGCTCCTCGTAATGCAATCTGAAAGAGCTTTGCCATATATCAGAAAAGGCAGGTGCCTTCATTGATAAAACATTCTCAATAGCCCTTTCATAACCCCATTTTGCAGTCTCGGTAAAAAGTGGAGCAATAATAGTGTCTCCCCAGGTACGTGCCACAAACGCCCAGAATGCATGCCCATAGCGGTAGGGGAAAAACTCGTAACCGGTTGACATTTGCCTGAGTGTGGGAAAATTATCATTGATTATGGCATCACGCATCCACATCGCAGTATTTGCATCGACGCTCCCTATCGACAGATATTCTGCCATTCCTTCAACCATCCAGAGCGGGAGGTTCCTCATCGAGTACATATTGGTTGTGTCTCCTTTCAGAAGCTGATTAAACTGAAAGGCATGTACCAGTTCATGGCCCAGAACGTGATCAGTCTGCGCCCTGGTTTCAAGAATAGGAAATACAACCCTGTTCTTTAGTGATTCGGTAACTCCCCCTGTTCCAATGCTGATCATACTGCTTACTGCAGTAGTTTGCTGAAAATCAGGATGATTTTCGTAAATAATGATTGGGTTAAGGTCTCTTATGGTGTCATTTAATGCCCGGGCATGGCGATAATACCATTTTTCGCTCATAGTGGCGAGTTCATGAATGACTGAATCGTCTTCAAAATAATGGTATATTTCAAAATTAGGGGTTTTATATACTTTAAAGTCAAATGTTTTATACCCGGGTTTTGTCCTGCCGAAACCTTGTGCAAAGATATCTCCCCCTGTCATCAATAAAATCAATACCAGCAGAATTCCGGGGTATTTAATTTTATTTGCCCTTGAAAACATAGAATAGAAGTCCATTTTCTGGTATTTAGGGTTTAGATTAAATTTATGAGAATCAACAATCAGGAAGTCTCAATTATTGATCCGGAAATCAAAAAGATCAGACCAAATTATATGCCAAATAAACAAAGAAAATTGCTTCTTTGTTTATTTATTTAATCTTTATTAAAGATAATTTGATCTTAACCCTGATCAAAAGGTGAAACAGCAGTTCAGTCTATTTAACCTCGAAGGTTTCACCGCTGCTGAGAAGGTCATCAACGCATTTAATTCTGGAGGCTTCCCTGGCTGATTCGATCTGAACCTCAATCATATCATCATATGTTTCACACTCTGCCGACCTGATCACCCCAAGTGCGACCGGAAGGTTGGGCGGACCCATTTTTCCTACCATGCGTTGAATTCCCGGGTTTCTCTCATACTGATCATGAACAAGGATGTCGTCAATGGTAACCCCGTTAAGACCAACAATTACCCCCTGCAGTTTTGTTCCTTTGAGCTGTATTCCCTTCTCCAGGTTTTTACCATATAACATCGGTTCTCCATGTTTGAGGTGAAGCTGGAAATCGTCCCGGGTTTCTTTATCTGTTATTTTTGCATGGGTTTTATCGGCAAAAATTATACAGTTCTGGAGTATCTCAACAACTGATGTGCCATCGTGCCGGGCAGCCTCAAACATTACTTCCGACATCATTTTGATATTGGTGTCAAGTACCCTGGCAAAAAATGTTCCCTGTGCTCCCATTACAAGACCGGAAGGGATAAACGGATGTTCAATCGTTCCGTGGGGGGATGTCTTTGTGATACTGCCTATAGGTGTGGTAGGAGAGTACTGACCTTTGGTCAGGCCATAGATCTGGTTATTGAAAAGCAGGATGTTTACATCAAGGTTCCTTCTGATAATATGAATAAAATGGTTTCCTCCGATAGCCATCGAATCGCCGTCACCCGTAGCAATCCAGACACTAAGGTCCGGGTTGGCAAGCTTTACTCCGGTAGCAATTGCAGCTGCTCTGCCGTGGATGCCATGAAATCCATAGGTATTCAAATAATATGGAAACCTGGAAGAGCAACCGATACCGGAAACGAACATAAAATTCTCTTTTTTGTAACCGATCCGTGGGAAAACGTGCTCAACCGATTTTAATATTGCATGGGCACCGCAACCGGGACACCATTTGACAAGTTGGTCGCTTATAAAATCATCTTTGCTGAGTTCAGCTTCTGATGGCGCTATGCGGTTATTAATCATGGCTTTCTGCAATTAATTGATTGAATTTTTCGGTTAGTTCGCCAGTAAAAAATGGTAAACCCTGGATCTTATTATATTGCAAATACTTTATCTCAGGATGCTCGGAACGAAGATACCTGACAAACTGGCCCCCGTTGAGTTCACAAACAACGACCTTTTTGTAGCTTTTAAGAATTTCCGATGTATTTAAGGGGAGGGGCATAATATGATTGAAATGTGCATGGCCAATACTTTTGCCTTGTTTCTGCAATTCCCTGACAGCAGTTTTAATAGATCCTTCTGTTCCCCCCCAGCTTACCACAAGTAATTCACCTGTATCATTGCCGTGAATTTTCATCAGTGGGATCTTTTTTGCTACCTTTTTAACTTTTTCTTCCCGAAGTCGTACCATTAATTCATGATTCTGGGGGTCGGTCGATACTGTACCATAAATATCAGTTTTCTCAAGTCCTCCGATCCGATGCCTTAATCCCTCTGTCCCCGGCAGGGCCCATTGCCTTACAAGTGTCTCTGCATCCCTTTTATATGGCTGGTAATTTTCATCGTTTGCCTTTGCAATAGGGGGATTTATATCAGGTAGTTCAGAAACTTTGGGAATGCGGAATAACTCTGAGCCGTTACCAAGATACCCGTCAGTAAGTAAAATAACCGGAGTCATATGCTCCAGGCTTAACTTTGCTGCTTCATATGCATAGTAGAAACAGTTTGCAGGTGTAGATGCTGACATTACTATCACAGGGCACTCACCGTTCCTTCCGTACAAAGCCTGTAATAAGTCTGACTGTTCTGATTTGGTAGGCATTCCTGTTGAAGGACCGGCTCTCTGTACATTGACAATTACGATCGGCAGTTCGGTTATGACAGCAAGTCCGATAGCCTCAGACTTTAATGATAGTCCCGGTCCGGAAGTGGTAGTTATTGCCAGAGACCCGGCGTAACTTGCCCCTATGGCAGAACATATTCCTGCTATCTCATCTTCTGCCTGAAATACTTTGGCTCCAAGAGATTTGTGTTTTGTAATTTCCATTAATATCTCGGTAGCCGGAGTGATTGGATACGATCCAAGAAAAAGTTGCCGTCCCGAACGTTCAGCCGCAGCAAGTAATCCCCACGCTGTTGCAACATTCCCTGAAATATTCCGGTAAACACCCTTTTTAAGGGTAGCCTTTGGGATCTTATAAGTTGAACCGACAACTTCAATTGTTTCGGCATAGCTATAACCGGCAGCCAGTATTGTTTTATTAATCTCAAGGACAACCTGGTTAGTCCTGAATTTTCTTTCCAGAAATTTACAGGTTGTTTCGATATCCTGGTTATAGAGCTGTGAAACTATACCAAGTGCAAACATATTCCTGCTTCTGTCTGATGTCTTTGAACTGGCATCGAGATGCAAAATACTTTCTTTTGTCATCGACCCGATAGGTGCCGGGATCAGCCTGTAGGTATCAAGGCTTCCATCCTCAAGCGGATTTGATGCATACCCTGACTTTTCTAATGCTTTCTTGTTGAAAGTATCTGAATCAACAATGATTATACCCCCGGGTCTTACCCACTTAAGGTTTGTTTTTAAAGATGCCGGGTTCATAGCAACCATAACATCACACATATCGCCCGATGAAAATATTTTTTCCTGGCCTATCTGGACCTGAAACCCAGATACACCTGCAAGGGTATTATGCGGTGCCCTGATCTCTGCCGGGTAATCGGGAAATGTGAACAGGTCATTGCCGAGAACTGCGGCGGTATCTGAAAACAATGTACCTGCCAGTTGCATTCCGTCGCCTGAGTCGCCAACGAATTTTATAACAACAGATTCTTTATCTTTACTTATAAGCTGTTTGCTCATTTTGCCAAAATTTGGAGACAAATTTATTGGTTTGCAACTATCATCCGGAATTGTTGAACGTATTCCCTTTTTTAGTTAAACCAGCTGTAATATATTAATTATTAAAGCGTATAAACACAGTGCAAAAATACTATTTTCTCAATTACAAGATTGAACTACTGACTTTTTTTTATATGTTATACAATGTGTCTGTGCTGGCAATAGATTATTAATCAGAGTATTATGAAATTGATGATTTAAATCATTAAAAAAGGTTTTCATAAATAATGATATCAACGGTTAAAATTGTTGAATATTTCAGGTTTGAAGTACTTAAATCGGGCCTTGCTTCAAATCGTTAATCAGGTATGAAATTTCAGACGACACAGATACAGCTCATGGTTTAGTTAAAAAAATATTTGAACTTTGTGATTGCCCTGGAAATGGTTTTTCTACAGGTCGTGGACAGACAATCCAAGGCCGGACAAGCCATTATTGGGACAAAAATAGTTTAGATTAAATATTTTGTATATGGCACTGATTAAGCCGGTTAGGGGATTTTTGCCTGCCTTTGGGCGGGATTGTTACCTTTCAGAAAACTGCACTATTATTGGAGATGTTGTATTGGGTGACCAGTGCAGTATCTGGTTCAACGCTGTATTACGGGGTGACGTAAACTCTATCCGCGTGGGGAATCGGGTCAATATTCAGGATAACTCAATCCTTCACTGTACGTACATGAAGACAACTATAAATATCGGCAATAATGTATCTATAGGGCACAGGGTAATAGTACACGGGGCAGAAATTCATGATAATGTACTCATTGGAATGGGGGCAATCCTGATGGACAATGTTGTGGTGGAATCTGGTTGCATAATAGCCGCCGGTTCAGTAGTGCTTGAGAACACCCGTGTGGAGACCGGAAGTATTTATGGAGGTGTTCCTGCCAGGCGAATCGGTGAGGTTGACAAAGAACAGTTCCGGGTTATGATAGAGAGGATCGCAGAAAACTATATCTCATACTCAAAGTGGTATACTGAATAGATCACCGACAAGCTATTGTTAATCCAATACCTATGCATAAGATTTACAAACTCAACCCCCGGGTCGAGGGTTTAATGATCTTCCAGGGCAGGGTATCAATTCTGTGGGTTTCTGCACTGAAGTTGGATTGAGGTGGCAAGAGGGATGATTTTACATACCGGATAGCTCTTCCTTAGATTATTTCCAAAGATCGGTCTTGGCCATTATTATCTCCTTTTCAAAAAATATTTCTGCAATCTTCCCGAAATATTCGGTATGGTCAGAAACAAAAAACTCGTCAGCGCCGCCTCCCTGTTGATTCAGAAGTTGTTCAGACTCCAGAATTTTCCTCAGGTGGCTCGCTACGATAGTTGCCGAATCAATTACCTCCACCTTGAAATCATAGTATTTTCTTATCTGGTTCCTGATTATCGGGTAATGGGTGCAGCCAAGGATAAGAGTGTTGATAGCAGATAGTATAGGGGAAGAGAGATAGGTCCTTATTATCGCATTGCTTATATCATCGTAAACAAACCCTTCCTCAATCATCGGTACCAGCAAAGGTGTAGCGAGTGAAGATACTCTGGCACCGGGCACAAGTCCCTTTATTTTCTTGCTGTAGGCACCCGAATTAATAGTGTTTTTTGTTCCGATCACGCCAATGGCCTTATCTGAATGTGAACGGGCAACATACTCAACTACAGGGTCGATAACATTCACGGGAATGACCTTAGGCGAGGTATAACTGCTGAGTTCATCCCATACAGTAGCCGAAACAGTATTGCATGCCGCAAGTATAATCTTGCAATCGAGACCAAGCAGAAAGTCGGTTATTTTTTTGCTGTAATACAGGATTGCTTCTGGCGACTTGTCGCCGTATGGTAAATGGGCAGTATCACCGAAATATACTATCGATTCATCGGGGAGAAGTTGCTTTACCGCTGAAGCCACAGTGAGTCCTCCGACTCCTGAATCAAAGATACCGATCGGACCAGATGCTGAAGCCATATTATTTTAATTTATTAAATTGAAAATGTTAGGCCGGAATTGAAAAAAACCACCTGCCTGAACAGCCGGTGGTTTTTTGAATATTAAAGATTATGCAGATTAAAGTCCGAGTTTTGCCTGTACAAAAGGAAGGATATCTTCGCTTGCATCACTGAAATAAAGTACCGCATTGGCATCAAGGTCAAATACGTAAATCAGTCCGCGTTCCCTTGCCACTTCAGAAATGGTCTTTTCAATCTTTTCAAAAATAGGCTGAATAAGTTCCATTTCCCTCTGCTGAAGGTCTTCCTGGGCCCCTGCCTGGAATTCCTGTATACGGGTCTGAAGTTCCCTTAGTTCTCTTTCGCGAAGTTGCCTGAGAACGTTGGAGAGTGTATCCTGCTCTTCTACATATTTCTGTAGCTTATTGTTGTATTCGACATTGAGTTTCTCAAGCTCTTCACCAAGTTGCTGTGCCTCACCCTGAAGTGTTTTCTGTGCAGCTTCTCTTTCCGGCATTATATTTAACAGCCGGGAGGAATTAATATGCCCGAACTTCAGATCCTGAGCGTTTACAGCGGTTCCTGCAATCAGGAGCGCAGAGATAAAAAATAGTTTTAGTACATTCTTCATTTTAGAAAGATTTGGTTGTTGTTGTTTATAAAATTAATTTCTGTATCCCAGTCTTTTCAGGACATCGTCACTTACATCATTCCGTGGATTGGTATAAAGCATTGTTGGAGAGTTGGCCGTGTCAAAAATAACAGCGTAGTTACCTTCCGTGGCTGTCTCTTCGACTGCCTTGTATACCCTGTCCTGTATGGGAGTGATAAGTTCTTGCTGGCTCTTGTAAAGTTCACCTTCAGGCCCGAAATACTTTCTTTGTAACTCGGCTGCTTCAGCCTCTTTTGTTACAATCTCATTTTCTCTTTTTTTCCTCATATCCTCACTCATGAGCACCCTGTCATTCTGATAGCTCCGGTAAAGAGCCTCTACGTCCTCATAGCTGGCCTCGATTTCTGCCTGCCATCCCTCTGCCAGCTTATCAAGCTGATCCTGGGCGGCATTATAAGAGGGGATATTGCTGAGGATGTACTCTGAGTCAACATATGCAAACCTTTGTGCCAGTCCGCTCTGTGCCGACGCAAATATGATCAGGACAACCAGCATGGCAAATGTTCCTGCCTTACCACTTTTTAGCTGTGTGAATCTGTCCTTTAAGGAAGATCCGTTTGAAATTTTCAGATTGATCATAATCTCCGTTATTAGTTATTATTAGAACTGCTGGCCCAGTACAAAATGGAACTGTCCCTTGTTGGCTCCCGGGCGTCCCGGTATCTCATCGAACCCATAGGCCCAGTCAATACCCAGCAACCCGAACATCGGGAGAAAAGCTCTCAAACCTACACCTGCCGAACGTTTAATGGCAAAGGGATTAAAATCGTTGAAATCATACCATGCGTTCCCGGCTTCAACAAATACCAGCGGATAAATGAATGCACTGGGGTTTGTTGATACGGGATACCTTAATTCCATATTGAATTTGTTGTAGATATTTCCCGATTTATAACCGCGAACCACAGGTGTCAAAGAACCATTTTCATATCCTCTTAATCCGATTGTTTCTCTCCCGTAAAGATTGTAGCCTGACATCCCGTCTCCACCAAGGTCAAAGCTTTCAAATGGTGATGGACCAATGTCGCTGTTAAAGTGTCCCAGGATCCCGAACTGCGCCGATGTACTTAATACCAAATCTCCTGCCAAACTTGTAATCCAGTTGCTTTTAAATGTCCATTTATGGTATTCTACCCATTTATATTTCTCTGTGTTAGGCATTTCGGAGTAGTCACGATTATTCAATAAAGAATAAGGAGGAGTTATCTGAAGGGTAAGATTAAACGAGTTTCCTCTCCTTGGATAGATTGGCTGATCAATTGAGCTTCTGCCAAAACTGGTTCGGAAGCTAAGGTTGTTGGATGTTCCGTCGGTGAAAAGGAACTGACCGCCGATCCAGTCATCGAGATGATAATTCTGTATACTAACTTCATTATAGAGTGTAAAGAAATCATCAGGCCAGTTAAGCCTCCTGCCCATACCAATTGAGCCTCCGGAAATCTTAATTGAGTTCCATTCCAGCTGCCGGCGGTTATACCTGTTGGTTTGTATGGTGTGGAAAAGTGAAACCGACAGTGAATTTGGTTTTGTGCCTCCGAGATATGGTTCAACGAACGTAAGGTTATACGCCTGGTAATAACTTCCGTTTGACTGGGCTCTGATACTCAGTGTCTGGCCATCGCCCGAAGGTAAAGGCCTCCATGCATCCTTTTTGAAAAAGTTGCTTGTTGAAAAGTTGGAAAAACGGACTCCCAGAGTTCCTATAAGCATTCCGGCACCCCAGCCTCCTGATATCTCAAGCTGATCATTGGCTTTTTCCTCTACAATATATTCAATATCCACAGTGCCGTCGCTGGGATTGGGAATCGGATTGGGAACAAGTCTTTCAGGGTCAAAATGCCCCAGGTTGGATAGTTCCCTTACTGACCTTATAAGGTCAGTCTTGCTGAACAGCTCTCCCGGTTTTGTTCTGATTTCCCTTCTGATAACATGTTCGTTCGTTTTTGTATTACCGGTAATCAAAATTCTGTTTACAGTAGCCTGATCACCTTCCCTGATCCTCATTTCCAGATCAATGGAGTCATTGTCAATATTAACCTCCACCGGATTTACGCTGAAGAAGAGATAACCATCATCCAGGTAAACTGAACTGACTGCATCATCATCCTGCCTTAATCTCTTTTCGAGTTTAACCGGGTCATAAATCTCTCCCTTTTCAATATTAAGAACTGCTGAAAGATATTCAGACGGATACTTGGTATTTCCTACCCAGTTTATGTCTCTGAAAAAATACTGGCTGCCTTCCTCAATTTCAAGGGCAATATTGATGCGGTCATCATCTGTGAAGTAGAGCGTATCAGAAATTATCGTGGCATCACGGTAGCCATTTTCATTATAGAAATTTACCAGACTCTCCTTATCTTCACGAAAATCAGCTCCTACGTACTTGGATGATTTGAATATATTAAGGTTACGTTTTTTTGTATTTTTCATCACCCTTCTCAGGCGGCCGTCGGAAAAGGTCTCATTCCCCTGAAAGTATATATCAGAAATCCTTACCCTCTCATTTTTGTCAACATCAATATTAAGCCTTACCCTGTTGGGAAGTGAAGGATCATCTTCAACCCTTATATCTATACTGGTATTGAAAAATCCTTTTTCAATAAAATGTTTTTCAATTATATCCCTGGAATTGTTCAGTACATTTTCCGTTATTGCACTCCCGGTTCTAAGCCTCAGCATCTCCTCAAGATCAGTTGTCTCAGATCTTTTGAGGCCTTCAATTGTTAATACAGAAAGCCTGGGAGGCTCCTGAAGCCAGATGTCAAGATCTATCTCGGTACCATCAATTCTGACGGCAGTCACCTTTACATCTGAGAAAAGTCCTTGTCCCCATAATTTCTCTAATGCCTGCGTTATATCATCACCTGGAATAGTTATCCTTCTTCCCGGCTCCAGTCCTGAAACATTTCTTATTACTGCAGGTTCGATATGCTGATAATTGGAAATCGATACATCCCTTATCACATATTCCCTTGGCCTGGAATAGTCCATTATTGGCAGCTGAGCATGATCTGTCTGTGCTGCAATATCTGTCAGGCTGTACAGTAAAATCAGAAAAAGGTAAAAAATCGTTGATTGTTTTTTAATAAACATAATGTTTAGTCACAATTTAGTTGTTCACTTATTTTGCCAAATCGCCTTTCTCTTGACTGAAAGTCTATAATGGCCTGGTAAAGATGTTCTTTCCTGAAATCCGGCCACAGCGTTGATGAAAAATATAATTCAGAATAGGCAATCTGCCAAAGAAGAAAATTGCTGACCCTGTATTCTCCGCTGGTGCGGATAAGGAGTTCAGGGTCAGGTATGCCCCTGGTAGTCAGATATCCTGAAAATACTGATTCATCAATCTCATCTTTGTCAATCTTTCCTGAAGCAACATCAGCAGCCAGCCGCTTTGCAACTTCGGTAATCTCCCACCTGGCACCATAACTCAGGGCTACAATCAGTGTAAGACCGCTGTTTTTCCTCGTTAGTTCAATTACCTCGGTCAGCTTTTCATTAATATATGGCGGCAGACTTCTCAAGTCACCAATAACCAATAAACGGACATTGTTTTTAATTAGTGTCTCTGTTTCAGAATTTATCGTAGAGACCATCAGGTTCAACAGGGCATCTATCTCCATTTTGGGCCTGGACCAGTTTTCCTTGGAAAAGGCGTATAAAGTCAGAAACTTTATCCCCAGTTCACCGGCACATTCTACAGTTTCCTTTACAGCAGTTACACCATTCTGATGGCCGAATATCCGGTGTGAGCCTCTTTCTCTGGCCCAGCGCCCGTTACCGTCCATAATAATGGCGATATGGCAGGGTAGCTTTGATTTGATTATCTTATCTTTTAGTACAGTCATAAACAAATAGGTCGTTAATTCCAGTAAGCCGGGCAATCACCCTTGCGTTCGAATGGTTTGATGGTTACAAAAAATCCGGCCAAAGATACCCAATCATTGTTATGAACCAAGGAAGGAGAGTTAAATTGTCCGAAACTTTTCACCCCGTCAAGGTTGTCGGTAAATGTTTTCTTCATTATCCACTCAAAACCTATGGTAACCTTACTGCTGATTCCGTATTTTACACCACCACCGAAAGGTATATTCAGATTGCCGGTAAATGATTCGCTAATACCCGTTGTGTGTGCCATACCCGCTGTTATAAACGTTGTAACAGGTTTTTTGAAGATCGTTACCCTGAAAGGCTGAAAATTAAATTCTCCAAGGAGAGAGAAGTCATAAAAATTGTTAACAAAAGTTGCACCTCTGGTCTGATTTGTGATTCCGGCAAAGTCGAGATCATTGGCGCTGATCTGTCCGTAGTTCAGACCGGCTTTTAAAGAATAATGATCATTAAAGTCATATTTGACCATCATTCCGAAAGCAGGAGCGGGAGCATAAAAATGCCGGCTTGTGTTAATATCGCCCTGGTAGTAAGATGTGCCGGCAAAAACTCCAATATTGAAATTGTCCCGGGAGAAGGACCCGGTTGACAATATAGCCAGAAAGAAAAATATAATCAGAGTTTTCATTATTTATCCTGTTGCAGAAAATAGCCTGAAGATCAGTTGCCTGTCCCCAGACTGAGGTCGGACAGCCTGTATATCAGTTTTATTGAAGATGTGTAGTAAATATCATTGGATGTTGACATTTCAGTAGTTAATCCGTCAATAAAATCATTCATTACATAGCGTCCGCAAATTTCAAATCCTAAATCCATATTGTTTCTAATTCCAACTTTAAATCCCAGGCCAGCCGGCAATACTACTGAGATAAACCCGTGTTCGATTGACTCCCTTGTCTGTCTTGATTTCAGAGATTCATTGGGTATCACGTTATAAAAAGCTGCACCTGCACCTCCAAAAATGTATGCTGAGATTGTAGAATAGTTTCTTCTCATTCCCCGACGGTTAACGCCGCTACCTATCTGCAGGTCCTTCAGGGGGAAGTATTCGATCCTGACTGTAGGCTCCAGCAATATGGTGTTAAATACATAGCCACGGCCATCATTTTTCCATCCCTCATCACTACCGCTAAGCCAGCCGAATGTTAAAACACCGTTAAACGCCACATTATTGCTCCGGAAATACCTCAATCCAGCAGAAAACCCGGGGCGCGTCCTTACAGGATCGTAATCCTTAATGCCGAACCATGTGTTTTCATCAGCAGATCCGCCTATGTCACCAAAATAGTTAGTCAGACCGATACCTGCATGGATTTCATACGGAGTAGCCCTCCATCCCTGGCTCCGGGCAGGCAATACAAGAACTAACAGGAACAAAAAAGACCAAAAAACAAGAATTCTCATCTTTTTCTTTTAAAGTTACAAAATTAGAAAATTTTATGGTATAACAACATTATGAATGCTTTAATATTTCCCCCGGTTATGCCGGCTTAATTTCAATAATATTAATTACGTTTATCTGCACCCCACATTAACTTATTTCGCAGAGTTGTATAGAAGTCCTGGTTATAAGGTCTTACCATTGATATATCAAAAAGAGACCTTTTAATTATGATCTCGGTTCCTGCCTGAATAACTGCCGATTGTGAGTCTCTTGATAAAAGGAACTCTCCGTTCCTGCATATGACCTTCAGTCTTATTATTTTATTATCAGGAATTACAATTGGACGGACAGTCAGATTATGCGGGGCAATAGGTGAAATAATGAATCCGCTTATTTCAGTGGCAAGGAGAGGGCCGCCAACGCTTAAAGAATATGCTGTTGACCCGGTGGGTGTTGAAATTATCAATCCATCAGCCCAATATACATTAATAAGCTTGTCATTGAGCCAGGCCTGGATCGAGATCATCGATGCATCTTTCTTCTGCAGGGTAAATTCGTTCAGCGCAAAACTGAACTCGCTAAAAACATCCTTAGGTGAAGACATTTCAAGCAGGCTCCTCTTTTCTATGCTATAGGAACCTGAGAGTAATGAGTCGACAGCAAGATCAATATCTTCGCCTGAGATATTGGCGAGAAATCCGAGCCTTCCACTATTGATACCCAGGATAGGGATGCCTGAATCCCGCACAATTGTTATAGTTTCAAGAATAGTCCCGTCTCCGCCGATAGAGAATATGAAATCGCTTTTCTTATTGAGTTCGTTGTGTGAAGTAAATTGTTCCGTTCCGGTCAGGTCAATACTCGTCTTATCAAGTATAAAATTGCGGAAAGGTTTATAAATACTTACAAGTATGTTTCTTTTCCTGAGCTGAGCGAACAATTTTTCAGCAAAAGGTATAAACTGGTCGCCGAATTGCCGGCCATAAACTGCAATTTGCATCTTTGCGGATGTCATATGTTCAGATAGCGCATAAACTGTTCATACCTGTTTTCATAAAAACTGTTAAGATTGTTGTCATCCATGAAAGTGGCTTTTATATGATAGTTGTACCGGTCAAAAGTATTTATTATTGAAGACATGTCGGTACTGCTGATTTTGATAGTTACTTCCATGGTAGTGCTATCGCCGGCATTTCTAATATAGAGGCTGAGAACTTTCGAGTTGTTGCTTTCAATGATCTGGGCTATCTGGCTGAGTGAGTAATCATGCTGGTTCATCTCAAGTACAATTATTCCCCCAGGATCACTGACAGCTGCCAGTGCCGCCATCTGGGCAAGAAGATCACTCTGTCCAATGAGACCCTTGTAATTCTTATTTTCATCGAGAACAGGGATGACAGTTAGTTTAAGCCTTGAGGCGATCTCAATTACTTCATATATATGCTGGTTTGCTGAAACAAACGGACTGAAAAGGCTTAGTTTGTAGTTTCCTATCGGTTCATCCATGAGTCCGAGATCATAGATATCAGTATCAGAAATGAGTCCGAGAAATTCCTGATTATCGACAATTGGCAAATGTGATATCCGGAATATTTCCATCCAGCTTAAAGCCCTTGCCCCCGTATCGGACGTTCTTAATGCGGGAATTACATCTGAAACAAGATCAATTGCCAGCATACTCAGTTTTTATTATTGCAAATTAGCACTATTTTTGCTTTCTTTTATAATGACAGCAAACAACATGCCATGACCAGATTAAGTGTAAATATAAACAAAATTGCCACACTCAGAAATGCAAGAGGCGGAAATATACCTGATGTGAGCAAAGCAGCCATTGATTGCCAGAGATTCGGAGCTCAGGGAATTACTGTGCATCCCAGGCCCGATGAAAGACACATAAGGTATCAGGATGTCAGGGAAATCAAAAAGATCATTAAAACAGAATTCAATATAGAGGGATATCCATCTGCTTCATTTAACGATCTTGTTGTCTCAGTTTTTCCTGACCAGGTTACGCTGGTTCCCGATCCGCCCGATGCAATAACTTCAGATCAGGGTTGGGATACTGTGCGTCACCAGTCAATGTTAACAGATATTGTCGCCCTTTATCATTCGTATGGTATCCGGACCTCATTATTCACAGGTACAGATCATGTCCACATCGAGCATGCTAAGTTGACAGGTACTGATCGTATAGAATTATATACAGAACCTTATGCCAGGGATTACATTATAAACAGGGAAAAGGCAGTTGCACCATTTGCAAGTGCTGCCAGAGTGGCCGGTGAGCTGGGGCTCGGACTAAATGCAGGCCATGACCTGAATCTTGAAAATCTTAAATATTTCGTGCAGAATGTCAATGGCCTTTTAGAGGTTTCAATAGGACATGCCCTTATTGCTGATGCTTTATATTACGGACTTGAGAATAGTATCCAGATGTATCTGCGACAGCTTGAATAATGGCTGATGCTGACTTTACTATTCTGTAAAAAACAGTTGATTATTTTTAAAGAATATTGCCTGTCTGTAATTTTTTGCCGGGGAGAATTCAGGTAGTCTGCAAGGTATTAACAATGTGATTTTAATCTGGTAAGCGAACAATTAATGCATATTACTTGTCATTATATCAACGGATTTATGTCCGGAATCTATAATATGTATCTATTATGAAACTATTTTACCGGAAGATGGGTTCCGGCCAGCCGCTTATAATCCTTCATGGCCTTTATGGGTCGTCAGACAACTGGTTGAGCATTGGCCGGTCTCTTGCCGATGATTTTGAAGTTTACCTGGTTGATCAGCGTAATCATGGAAAATCCCCTCATGATGACATACACAATTATAAAGCTTTAAGGGATGATCTTCTTGAACTGATGGATGATGCCGGACTGGATAAAGCCATTTTAGCTGGTCACTCGATGGGAGGGAAGACGGTTATGTGCTTTGCACGTCATTTCCCCGAAAGAGTAAAAAGTCTTGTAGTAATTGATATTGCTCCAAAATCCTACAAGAAAATGGCCAGGAATGCCTCGCCCAGCCACTATGATATAATCAGGGCAATGATAGATATGGATCCTTCCCGGGCATCAAGCCGTAGTGAAGCTGAAGCTATGCTGGGTGATGCTGTACCGCAGGAACGGATCAGAAAATTTATCATGAAAAACCTTGGTCGGGGTGACGATAAAAAATATTACTGGACAATCAATACCAGGGTTTTGCTAAGGGAACTGGATACCATCATGGGCGATAAGGATGACAGCTGTTTTGATTCCGGATCGCCTGTTAAAGGATTTCCGGTTTTATTTATAAGAGGGAAAAATTCACCCTATATTCTTGATGAGGATAAGGCTCAGATTACTAAGATTTTTCCTGCTGCCAGTTTTGAGATGATTCCCGGGGCCGGCCATTGGCTTCACGCAGAGCAACCTGAATACTTTCTAAAGGTGTTGAAAGATTTTGCCATAAATTCCCGGAACAATAATCCCTGAAAATTCCCGGGTACCTTATGTCAGCATTTCATGCGTAAGGCTGTTCCGGATAATAGTAGTAAGAATATTAATTCCTACGGTATTATTTCCTCCCTGTGGTATTATAATATCTGCATATCTTTTGGTTGGCTCGATAAATTGCAGGTGCATTGGCTTAACGGTTTTTTCATACCGTTCAAGTACCTTGTCAACTGACCGGCCTCTTTCGTTAATATCCCTTGAGATAACTCTGGCAAGTCTGTCATCGGCATCAGCATCAACAAAAACCTTGATGTCCATCAGGTCTCTTAAAATTTTACTTGTAAGGATCAGTATGCCTTCAATGATGATTATCTGCCGGGGAATTATCTCGATTGTCTCCTTTGACCGGGTACATGTCAGATATGAATATACCGGCTGATCTATAGGCTTTCCTTCTTTCAGCATCTCTACATGCCTGGCAAGAAGATTGAATTCCAGTGCACGGGGATGATCGAAATTGATTTCCTGTCTTACTGAAGGAGAGAGATGTGAATTATCCCGGTAATAGGAATCCTGCGGAATTAATACCACTTTGTCTTCAGGAATACTTTCAATAATTTTTTTCACCACGGTGGTTTTTCCTGACCCTGTTCCCCCTGCAATTCCAACGATTAGCATTTTGAATAAATTGATATTAAAATTATATTTATTTTTATGACCGGATATTCCCACAGATAAGTCATCTTATGGTATCTTTTAAGATGTCAAATTTATCATATTTTATAAAACCACCACCTTTGGAAGGAAGTAGTTGATTTTTTTTCTCATACAGATCTGTTTTATTTACAGTTATGGTAAAAAATATTAAAGGATTCGGGATATAAGGCCGAAACTTTTATGCCGGTATAGCTCAACTCAAAAATGATTTCAGGAAACTTAACTATAAATAAGTAAACAAAGATCTATTCAGGTAAGAATTCACGGGTTTAGAAAGTAACCCTGAAATTTCCTTAAATTGTATTAAATTTGACAATTCTTATGAGCACATTGTATCCTTTGAAATTTAAGCCGATCCCCCGCGAGATGGTATGGGGGGGGAGCAAACTGCAAAAACTTTACAACAAGTCATTTCCTGCCGATTCCAAAATCGGAGAAAGCTGGGAAATATCCGGTATCGGGGGCGCCATATCCATCGTTGAAAACGGACATCTGGAGGGCAATAACCTGCAGGAGCTTATTGAGATTTATATGGGAGACCTTATTGGTGAAAAGGTTTTTGAAAAATATGGTATAGAGTTTCCCTTATTGATCAAGCTGATTGATGCAACCGATGACCTGTCAATTCAGGTGCATCCTGACGACCAGCTTGCGGCCCGGCGTCACAATAGTTTCGGCAAAACAGAAATGTGGTATGTGCTGGAAGCAGAGCCGGATGCCGAATTGATTGCCGGGTTTAACCGGGAAGTAAATGCCGGGGTTTACAAAGAGAAATTAAAAAGCGGCAAGCTTCTTGAATTAATGAATATTGAAAAAGTTCAGCCAGAAGATGTTTACTTTATACCGGCCGGAAGGGTGCATGCAATAAGAAAGGGAATTGTACTTGCCGAGATACAGCAGACATCAGATATAACATACAGGATCTATGACTGGGACAGACTCGATGATAAAGGAAATTCCAGGCAATTACATATTGATGAGGCAATGGAAGCTATTGATTTTGGTTTCCATGACGATTACAGGACAATTGCCGCTAATGATCTGAACGTGCCTGTATTGCTGGCTGACTGCGAATATTTTACTGTAAACCGTATCAGGTTTGATAAGAAAGTTGTAAGGGATTATATACTTATTGATTCCTTTATAATATATATATGCACCGGGGGTGAGTTCAACCTTGCCTGGGGAAATGAATCTGTTGGTATAAAAAAGGGAGAGACTGTTCTTATCCCTGCCGATCTTGTGGAGGTCACCTTAACCCCTAAGGAATCTGCCTGTTTGCTGGAAGTTTATATAAAATAATTTAAGAGTACTAAAAACATTATAATGTTGATAAAAAGCGCTGAATTTGTCAAAAGCTCAGCAAAGGCAGATCAATGCCCTCCACCTGAATTCCCCGAATATGCCTTTATTGGCAG